>CAWLAN010000031.1:0-22037 GCA_963854815.1 Planctomycetes bacterium UBA1146 | reverse complement strand
TCATCACGGGATTGTCCATCGAACGCTTCGGTGCCAGGTTCAATGCGGTCACCGTCAAGGAAGCCCGAGCAGTGACGAATCTGCTGATGGAAGCGGTGCCGATCGAAGGTTATGAGGCGTTCAGGGAGATTGTCGAGTCGGCGCAATTTGGTGGCCATCTCGACGGTCAAGACACTGCCGCCATCCTTCTCAATGCGCTCAATCCCAATCATCCGAGACTGTCGATCTCGACCACGGGTTTCTGTTTTGCGACCTCCGACATCTACCTGGTGGAATCGACAGGTGTTTTCAGAAATCCCGCCGGATATCCGGAAGCGACGGTACGTTTGCGAGAGATCATCGAAATCGCGCCTCCAGACCCTCTCTTTCTCAGGCTTGAAACCCAGGCAGACTGGGCTTCTCTTTATTCGACCAGAAATGTCGGTCGTGGCCCCTTCTCCCGCTTCAACAGTACTTTTGTACCTGGACGTGCATCAAATCTGATGATCAGTGGGCCGGTGCCTTTGAATCGACGCCGCTTCACCGGACCATCACTCGATGAGGGGACTCTCCGAGGCACCACCATCTCGAGCGAGATGGTCTCTGAAAATTACGGTTTTGGTTCGCTCGGATTGTTCGAAGTCGAGCATTTCAGTGAGACCATCGAAGGCCACGAACTCGAAGATGGTCCCTGGAAAAGATCAGTCCTGATTCGGGATGAACCGGAGCAAGGTGCTAGCAACGGCCAAGGCGGCGTCAGGATCGTTGTCGGCCCTGGAGGTGTCGTGGTGAATCCTCCAGGAGTTTCCCCTGGTTTTGATCCAAGTGGGGCTACCGTTGCTGGACAACTGGAAACGCCCGAAGCATTGACGACGATTCCTGCGATGATCGATTTCTGGTATCGCCCCCGCTGGGGATCTCGTAGCGGCACTAAAATCATCTTTGATTCCATCGGGGCGACCAACGAACCTTATCGTGACCGCACTCGCTTGTACTTCGATGGAGAGACTCAGGAACTGGTCTTGCAGGTTATCGACGATACCGGATCTGCCCTGGCCTGGAGTAATAACGTCCTACCGGCTGCTGAAGTCCGTTATCAGGTCACGCCTACGACTTTCGCCGATGATACCTGGTACCACATCACCGCTGGCTGGAGATCGACGAGACCGGGCGATCTTGTGTTGTTGATCGACCGCAGACCTGTGGGTCGCCAATCCTGGCTGACTCGCCTTGCTGGAGGTTGTTCGATGACCAGCAACCGGGTGCGCGTCGAGGATGAAGATATGGCTGCCCGGTTCCCTCCGACAGGAACCCTGCTTGTCGGAGCAGAGGCGATCGATTATGTCGGCAAAGAAGGTGCGGCCTTCATCGTCCGTCCTCCCGGCCCCAACGGACAACCTCCCATCGGTCGTGGCGCACGAGGAACGGTTCGCAATCAACATGCGAGGGGAACCCCGGTACGTTTGCTCGGATATTCACTGCCACTGGCCAACTCTGACGAGCGTCTCGGTGTCGAGGATGCGGGAAACCGCATCATCATCGGTCCCGGTGGCGCCTCACTGGCTCTGGAGATGTCCCCGACGAGGCAGATTCGAGCTTTCAACGCCAGCAATGGTGCGATCGAACTGGGACCTGCTACCTATGCCAGGGCCAGTACCGATGCCGGATTCACGGTACCGGGCCTCATCAGCACTCTCGAACTGGAGCCTTTCGGGTCCACTTCCAACTCGTTGCTGGTGCAGACCCAGGGTAGCCATCCGTTCGAGCTTGGCTTTCCTGCGCACGGATACATCAAGATTCGTCAGTGGACCCGCAACGCGTCCGGTGTCTACCAGCTTGTCGCATCCGAGTTTGCAAAGTACTCGAGCATCACGCCCGGGCCGGTACCGGGATTGTATCGATTCACCGGAATGGGAAGGGCTCTCCTCAACTCCCAGGTGACTGACGGCACCAGTGCCAATCCGGGTGATACGCGACTCGTGGTGTATGGTGTTTCCATCGAGGCGGACGCGACCAATCTTGATCAGGTCTATGCTCCTTCCGGGGTGGTGCAGATCGACCGCCCCCCCGGAGTACTCCCTGGCGGTGTTCTGCTCGATGTCGAGTGGATTCGCTATACCCAAATCGCCGAGGGGAAGTTCTTCATCTGTGATCGGGATCTTTCAGATTCGTTTCGCGGTTACACTGGCGATCGGTATGTCGGTACGTCTGATCCGTTTCGACGAAATCGTCCGCGCTGGGATGAAAATGGTGTCGTTTTGCATCTCGCCGGTCAGGAACTGGTGCAGGTGGTCCGGACGGTCGGCGCTGGCGCAGGTTTCATGGATGAAGTCATCCTCGGTGATGGATATGGCGATCCGACCACCCGGTTGAGAGAAACTCTCCCGCTCAGAGTCAGGAAGGTTCGCGAAGCCACTACCGGGGTCTACCTCAGTTTCCTGTTTCCACCCGAGGGCACTTATTTGCCCGTCCAGGATCCCAGGATCCGCAAATTCCCGAGCGGTGGTTTGCCAGCGACTTCCGCCGGAGATCTGATCTTTGGTACCCCTGCGATTGTCGGCAACGGTATCGATGCTCCGGGAACGATCGACGAGATCCGCTTCAGTCGCATCGACGGGGTCGATGTGGACACCTTCGCCTTCCCGGTGAGGCCAAACGGATCTTATATCAAGGATTCGTTGCCTGGTTCTCCCAACCTACCCGCCGGTGTCCGTGCCGAGGTGCTGAGGAGCTCTTATAGCGCCAGCGACTCCGAGCAGCCCGGCGGCGGGCTCGACCGCTTGCGGTTACTCGCCAGGTCCCGATTGATCCCGGCAGCCAGTGCAGAAGGATTTGCCAGAACCTTCTCCCGGGCAGATCCAAGAGCTTTTGGAATGGGTAAGCAAGAAGGACTGCTGCTGGTCGATGAAGAGGCGATGCACTACTCCTTTGATCCTGGCCAGGCAGATCAGGACATCGTTGTCCAGCTCGTACAAGATTTGCCCCGAGATCCGTTCCTGGATGAAGACGCGCTGGCAGATGGGGTGATACTTCCGTACGACCCGACACGTGACCTGAGAACTGAAGTGGTCAATAGCGTCAAGGTCAATAGCACCCAGCAGCTGCCGCCAAATGGTGGATTTGTCGAGGTGATCAGCGGCAGCACCCGGGAAATCATGTTCTACGAGCAGGCTTCCAATGGCGTGCTGCGTAATGTTCTCCGAGGTCAACTCGGGACTCCCGTTGGCGGATACGTCTATCAATGGAGTTACATCGATGGTTCCGGCCAAACCCAGGTCATGACCAACACGATTCGAATGCGTCTACTCCCATCCAGGGATCTCGACATTCTCACCCGGGGCATGTTGGGCACCGAACGGATGAGCAATTCACTCGGTTATAATGCTCTGTTACCGATCCCTGCCATCCCCATCGTGCGCCTGGCCGGCGCCATCACCGAGATCTCTCTCAGTACCCTGGGGAATCCGCTCGGATTTCCGCGTGGCGAGGGATACCTGCTGGTCGATGACGGAAATCCCGCCACGCTCGATGAGATCGTGGCACATACCGGTCCGGAGGGCGCTGCCTTCGGACTGTTCAGGGATGACCGCACCGGCCGGGGAATCTTCCATGGCCGATTTGGTACCCAATTCCGCCAATATCCCGTCAACACACCTGCCATCGAACTGGTGGCGAGACATCATGATCGCTACCAGCCGCTGATCGAATCGAAGGATCTTCAGTATCTCGAACGGGCATGGACGATGCCCGGCACCATGTGGGATCGAATCGGTTGGGAAGTGGAACAAGCGCCCAATCGCAGGACCATGGGCACAGTCCGTGTGTTGGTTCGTTTCGACGGATATCCAGGCTGGGATGCCGAACCGACCAATCAACCGGGCGGGCTATACCAGTTCGACGATCCGGATGCCGACAACCAGATCGATAGACTCAGTGATGCCCTGGAAATTCGCATCTATTATCGTCATCGTCCGGGCGCCTACGGTCCTCTCGGAAATGGCTTCTGGAACGACGAATGGAAACACCTTCCGGTGTTACGGAATCTGATCATTGAACATCGCAAGGAATGGCGAGTGTTACGTCATGAGGAGATTCCGTATTGATGCAGCGGGAACAGGGAATGACTCTGATCGAGATTCTTGTTGCCCTCGGCATCTTCGTGATGCTGGGAAGCAGCCTCGTCATGTTCCTTCGCGATGGAATCTCCACCTGGCAGATCGGAGAAGCCCGTCGAGAGGGATATGAACGAGCCGGTGCGATTCTCGATCCGATCTCCGAAGATATTCGGTCACTTTTTTCTCGATCAGATCCAGGTCCTGGGGGAGGACTGGTCGAGGTGCTGTTTTTGTGCGATCGAGATTCCTTCGGTCGATCCAGGTTGAGGCTCGTCAGGGCACTCGATGACGAGACCCGCAATCCCGTGTCCAGAATCGCCGGTTCACTGACCGGCGGGTTGGCCGACATCGATTACCGGAACGATGCGATGGAGGCTCGGCTCGGCATCTTGAGGGCCCCGGGAGGGCTAGCTGAGGTTGCCTACCAGTTGGGTCCAGAGAGTGGATCAGAGACGCTCTGGAAGGGTTTCAAGAGCCCCATCGGGGGCAACAGTTCGCTCTTCGATGACATCAACCTGGCGCCCGACGTCGACGGAGCTCCTGCGCGCTGCCGGCCCGTTGCCGATGGCATCCTCTACCTGGCTTTCTCTTTCTGGGGGGGCGATCGCAGGCGCTGGCTCGATGGGGTGATCCAGGATCCGGTCTCGATGTGGGATTCGACGCGAGCAATTCTCCCTGCCATGAGAGCGTCTGGTTTCCACTGGGATCCTGGCAGTCGTGATGATTACATCGACGACATCTTTCCTGATACCGTCGAAATCGTACTGGTCCTGCGGCCCTCGAGGTCACTGGCACTCGGTCGACTGAGCATCGATATCGATGATTCGCAGACCACCATCACTGTCGACTCCACGGCCCAGTATCCGACCGGTTCCGACTCGTTCATTCGAATCGATGAGGAGTGGATCCAGGTCGGAAAAATCATCGATCGGGAATTCACAAACTGTATTCGAGCAGTTCGTGGCACCAGTGCCAGAGTTCACGAACGTAATAGCCCTGTGGTTCATGGAACCACCTTCCATCGAACGGTCCGCGTCCCGGGCACACGGGATGCCAGGGGCAGGCCATGAACCGGATCGGCAAAGAAGCCGGATTCACCTTGCTCGAGGTGGTCATCGCGCTGGGGATCATGACGGTTGGTGTGACCGTGGCGATATCTCTCTTCACGGCCGCAACCGCCGCTCACAAGCGGGCGATTGATCGTGTTCGTGCCATCGAGGTTTCTGAACAGGTATTCGCGGCCCTCGAAGGGGCCATTCACGATGGAGCTACCGTCACCGATCTGGTCGCTCGACCACCCTGGCGAGACACTCTCGATCGCTGGCCCGGGGTCCGCGTCGAGGTTCGATATGGCGCGATTCCCAAGGATCACTACATCGATGAGCTGCTGGTCGAGGTCCATGTACAGTGGATTTCACGGGGGGTGGATGCAGAAGAGGTTTTCCACCAGATCCTCGCCAGGACCCGCAGCGTCCGGTTGCCGACACAGCAGTAATGTGGCCGTGACTAGACGCTCAAGAGCGCTCGCTCGAGCAACTCCTCGGGCCGGGGGCCAGCACCCGTCTTCAGTTGCCAGTCCATCTCTATCAGCGTCTCGATGACTCGCCGGGTCCGATCCGGATCGCAAGTTCGATATTGTTTACGAATCCTTGGCAGGAACGGACGAGCGATCCCGGCCTGTTCCATCACCTCTTTTTGCCCGCCTCCCCTGGCAATGATGGAATGCACAGCGCGAAGTTCACGGGCTCTTTTAAGCGCCAGAGCCATGAACTGGAGCAGTAGCCTCTGGGGGTTCTTGATCCGTTGATCCTTTTCGTCAAGAGACCCTCTCTCGAGGATATCCCAGAGCACCTCCAGCGCCCTGGCCCTGTCTTTCTCGAACCAGGAATCGACCAGTTCGAAGGTCGATCCGTCGCCACCGGGAGCGGAGTTTTCGATGATGATCTCATCTTCGACGCGGGTGATGTCACGAGAATCACAGATGGTGGAAATCTTCTCGATGGTCGCTGCAAGTTGATCCATCTGGGGACCGACTCGATCGATCAACAGTTGTCCTACCTGGGGCGTTGCTTCGAGTTTCTTCTTTCGGAATCGATTCACGACCCAGGAGTTCATCTCATGTTCCCAGGGATTTGCATCGGGTTGCCATGGTGGGGGGCGATGGAACGGTCTATCCGCGCAAACATGGAGACCATGGGATATAAGTTTTTTTGAAACCTTGCTGCGGCCATCGAGACTATTGAGCGTGAGTATCAACATCGAGCCCGGCATCGGTGCAGAGATCAACTCGCACCAGGCATCGGGATCAACCTTCAACCAGTTCTGGGCCTCGGAAAGGATGACGACCGGTCCGGCACCGAACAGGTTCGGGGTACGGATTTCATCGAAGAGAGATCTCAACTGATGTTCGTCGGGAGCCTTGTCTCCGTGAATCCTCACCACGCCATCGGGTCCTGGATCGCCACCGGGGAACGAATCGAGCAGGGATTCGACCGCTTCTCTGCGTAACAACTCCTCCTTGCCGACGATGGCGATCACTGCTGGCGCTCCGGACTTCAAGCGTGTGCCAAGAGCAGCGACAGTGATCTTGCGATCGGAAGTGTGCTTGCGAGAGGGAATCGAATTCATGTGGATATCTTCATGCCCACAGCAGCAGATTTCAACGTGGCGGATGACGACGAAGTTTATGTCTGGAACGGTATCAAATGGCAGTTCCCATCGATGTACTTGACGGTTTCTGAGTGCTGTGCGAGTCTCGCGTCGGCAGGAATGACCCGGGAGGGCCGGGTCGGAAGTGTGGTGAAATTCCACCGCGGTGCCGCCGCTGTAACCGGGGACGAGCCCTGCAATCCAGATCATTCTGGAAGTCACTACAGTTTTCTGTGGGAAGGCGCAGGGCGAGAGAGATCCGGGAGCCAGAAGACCTCCTGCCAGCCAGGTTCCTCGCAGGGACCGTTTCGCTCCGAGCAGAGGAGAGCCTGTGCCACCTGTTCCCGATCGTCGCTTTCTGTCCTCGCCGACTCGAGCCTGTTGGCTGTCGAGGTGCTCCGTGTTGTTCCTCTGGCTGTTGCTGTCACCCTCGGTGAACCTGGCACAATCTCCGGTCGCAGTCATCGATACAGCGCTTGCTGGTTCCCTGGTCGACTCGCACCCTTACTCGGTCATCATCGATGAGGTGACGATGCTCGGCTACGCGACGATCTGTGGAGACGTGGCCCCGATGGGTGCCGCTGTCGAGAAATATAGCAACAACAAGGTGATCGAGTTCGATGCCAGAACCCTGGATGTGCTCCGTGTTTTTACCGTCGGGTACTATCCGACCGAGATGCTCCTGGCTCATGGCGATCTGTGGGTGACCTGTTCCACGGTCAGTCTACTTTTCCGAATCGATCTCGACGATGGATCACCCGAATCCATCCCCCTCTGCGACAGTTCAGGCGCTCCCATTTCTTTTCCTTCCGGGCTCGAACTCGGACCCGATGGCGAGATCTATGTCGCCTCCAATGGAGGTTCTTTTGATGG
The DNA here is from genome assembly GCA_963854815.1 of Planctomycetes bacterium UBA1146. GTDB lineage: Bacteria > Planctomycetota > UBA8108 > UBA1146 > UBA1146 > UBA1146. Next base: position 14,421 of record CAWLAN010000031.1, on the reverse strand, counting down.
TTCCGATGAGAATCTCGTTTCCATCGATCCTGTGTCCCATCAGATCCTGCACCACTACTCGATCTCCGGCGGAATCTCCGCCATCGCGTACCTCGAAGACGATTCCTTGCTGGTTCCGGTCGGATTTCCAGGAGATGACTTCACCGCTGCCCCGGTTTTGTACTGGATCGATCCTCAAAGCGGTGAAGTGCTGTCAGAACTACAGATAGACGTGGATACCAGCGATTTCCCCGCTCCCAGTGATCTCGAGATCGTCGGTGATGGAACTGCCCTTGTGACTATTTTCGGCGCAAGTTCAGATGTCTATCGTGTTGACCTGTCGACCAGATCTCTCGATTCCATCTATGCGATCCCGGACGGAGATACTGTTCAGACCTCAGTCGTCGTCGACACTGATCATTCGTTCATCGTATCCGAGTTCTTCTCGAACCGGCTTTCGAGAATCGACCTCGTCAGCGGAGATTTACTGCAGACCTTCGAAGGAGGAAATCTACCCAATCGGATTGCCATAGCTGGGGGACGTATCTTCACCTGCCAGCAAGGTGCAGAGGTGATCTCCGTCCATGCCACATCAGGTTCATTTCTACGTGGCGACGTCCATTTCGACGAGATCATCGATCTTGCCGACCCCATTTCTCTTCTGGCCTATCTCTTTTTTGGTTTAGAAATTTCATGCCTGGATGCAGGTGATATCAGCGATGACGGCGTGCTCGACATCGGCGATCCGGTGCAATTGCTCACATATCTCTTCTCGGGAGGGCCCGCTCCGGCGTATCCTTTTCCCGTCGTCGGAGCGGATATGACTGACGACGCCCTGGATTGCTGGCGAGCCGATGAATGAATCACGTCAACTCCAACCTGAACGGGGAATCCTTCTGATGATCCAAGCAAGAGCCATCTTCGTTTCGATGCTGTTTTTCTTGGTTTTCTTTTCTGTGATTGTTGCAGCACAGGAAACGTGGTTCGGAGATCAGCAGGGTCTGTGGAGTTACTCCAGTTCAGACCCTCAGCCACTTGCCGATCTATCTGTTGATATTCGCTGCCTGGCTCGTACCTCCAGTGGTGGTGGCTGGATCGCACTGGCTGGTCAGAACCTGGTTCTTCACGTCGATGTCGATGGCTCCATCCTGCAGTCCATCGATACGGCGGTGGGGGTTCAGGCGCTGGTCATCGATTCCCTGGGAAGAGCCTGGGGCACCAGGCCGGCCATGGACGACGTCATCGTCATCCAATCGGGTGCCGGTATCGTCAACAGTCACCCGGTCGGTGCGGTGCCTTACGGGATTACCATCGATACCGGGGGGCGGATCTGCGTCAGCTGCTCCTATGCCAATCTGGTCCAGGTACTGTCTCCGGATGGTGATTTGCTCCAGGAGATTTCTGTTGGTTTCTTCCCTACCGGCATCTGCGCTGCCAGAGATGGCGGTCTCTGGCTCGCTGAAAAGGACGGATTACGAAAACTCGATTCCAGCGGAGCCACGACATGGACCGGGTCGGCAGGAGTGTTTCCGATATCGGTGACAACCGACTTGATGGGAAGAGCCTGGTTCACGTGCCAGAACAGTCATCAGGTGGTCGTCGTCGGCCAACAGGGGATCGAGAACATCATCGATGTACCAGCACGGCCACTCGGAATCAGTGGCAATGGCGATGGAAGTGTCACGGTCTTGTGTCGAACCGGAAGTGCGATTGTCCGAATCGGCGCTGACGGTCAGATCGAGCAACAAGTTGCCGCCATGTACCCACTGGGTACCGGAGACCTCAACGGTCTCCAGCGCATTCTCATCGTCGATCCCGAGGGGGACCACGATGCCGACGCTGTGGAGAATGCTGTCGAGGCCCAGCTGGGATTCAACCCGTTCGATCCAGATTCTTCACCGGAGATATTTATCCGTGGTGACGCGAATCGCGATGGTCTGGTCGATTTCTCCGATGCGATAACCACTCTGATCATCCTGTTCGGGGGAGCCACGACCACATGTCTGGAGGCGCTCGATGTCGACGACGATGGGCGTCTGAACCTGTCCGACCCGATCCGGATCCTTGATTACGTATTGGCTGGTGGCCCCGCTCCAGAGGCTCCATATCCCGGTCTGGGGCCCGATCTGTACCCGGAATCGGGATTCCCGTGCTATCCTTGAACTGTATGGGAGCAGTATCACTAGTGGGGTTGAATTTCGATGACTGCCCATGCCATCATGTTGGCGTCGCGTTTCTCCATAGGAGGAACTTCTCAATGGGATCCGATCGGATCCTCAACAAGCGCACCGAACTTGCCTTTGTTTATGCAATGGGCAATATCCCGGTCGCATTTTTCAGTAGAACTGGCTGCCGGAAACCGTGATCACGGTTTCCAGGTAAAACCAGTACCCCATATCGAAGGGTGACAGAATGGATTCGCAGGTCGATCATGAGCACCAGATCGCCGTTTTCGTGGACCTCGACAACATCGCTATTGGTGTCAAAGAGGCCAAAATCGCAAAACTCGATATTTCCAAGATTCTCGACCGACTGGTCGAGAAGGGAAAAATCACCGTCAAGAAAGCTTATGCAGATTGGACCGCATGGCCTCAGTACAAGAGACCTTTTCATGAATGTGCCGTGGAGTTGATAGACATTCCACGCCGAGCGATGTCGGGCAAGAACAGCGCTGACATCAAAATGGTCGTCGACGCGCTGGAATTGTCGTACACGAAGGCGCACGTCGACACTTTCGCCCTCATCTCGGGGGATAGCGACTTCTCACCTCTGGTTTCCCAGTTGCGAGCAAACAACAAGAAAATCATCGGTATCGGAGTCAAACATTCTTCCAGTAATCTCCTCATCGACAACTGCGATGAGTTCATCTTTTACGAAGACCTCGTTCGCACCAAAAAGAAGAGGGCTCGGAAAACTACCAGGAAGTCGGCTACTAAACTGACCAAGGATCAAGAAGCAGCATTTTCGTTGCTCGTCGGATCCATCGCAGCACTCCAGCGTGAAAATTACGAATTGATCTGGGGTTCGATGGTCAAGCAGACGATGAAACGCAAGCAACCGACATTCAGCGAGGAATTTCACGGTTACACGCACTTCTCGAGGCTTCTGGAAGACGCCGAAAAGAATAAACTGATCAAAATTCACAAGGACCAACGCAGCGGCACATACATCATCGACGAGTTGATCGAAGACATCTAGGAACGGTCCGCAGCGTCTTGTGGGAATCGAGCAACTTGCAGGAGTTTCTTGTCCTCGAGCCGCAGTGCCAGCAACGATCCACCGTAGACACAACCTCCGTCGATACAGTGATGAGGGCCTCGTTGGTGATATCCCAGGGTTGCCCAGTGACCTGAAACGGTGTCATGGGATTGCCCCGACTTGCCGGGAAAATCAAACCATGCACGATCTGGTTCAGGGATCCCGGCCAGTTCCCCGGTGTAGTCGAGCAGCGGATCACCTTCAGGACTCAGTGCCCGCATCCTCGTCAGGATCTCGGCTGCCCACCCGCTCGGCGTCGACTTGTTTCTGTACCAATCCCACTGCCCGTGCCGGATTGCATCGGAGAGAATCTCGCCATTACCGATCGTATCTTCGACAGACCAATGCGGGTGAATACCAGCATGGGTCATGATCCAGGGTCGGTCGCCGTCGGGTTGGACTACATGAACCAGGGGGCGTGACTCTAACCAACCTCTCCAGTCCCAATCAAGACAGGTAAGTACTGAGTCCAGTTGATCTCCAGTGCGGGGTTGGGCAACGTTGTGACTGACAGCCAGAAGATGCAGATCGTGGTTGCCCAGCACCACTTCCGATCGGTCGCCGAACTGGTGAACGAGTTGCAACACTTCCAGGCTGTAGGGTCCCTTGCCGACCAGGTCTCCCACGAACAGATAACGGGGTCTGGAATCGACCGATTCGATCTGTTCGAGAATGCTCTCGAGAGTGTGGATGCACCCGTGGACATCTCCGATCGCCCAGGTGCTATCGGCATCGATTAGATCTGCAACCATCCGGTTCACCTAGAAAAGGACCATGGCCAGTACCTCGTGGCGGAATCGAGAATTCCCAGCCACGGACAAAATTGCGCCGGGAGCAACACTCCCGGCGCCGTTTCAAGCGACCCTGGCACGATTCGAACGTGCGACACCCGGCTCCGGAGGCCGGTGCTCTATCCACTGAGCTACAGGGCCATGATATCCGGGAATCGTGACGACCTCAGGGAAAGCCACGCTCCAATTTCTAGCAGATTCCCGACATAGAATCCAGACGCACTGGCCAGCAGCGATGAGATCCTGCACAATCTACCGGATGGTTCTGCCAAAACTCCTCTCCACCATCAGATTTTTTTTCGGAATGGTCGCCTGTATCGCGATGTCTACCTGGCTGTCCCACGCCGCAGGCATTCCAGGCCCTGTGATCACTCCTTCCATCATCGGGGTGTTGATGGTGCTGGGAATGCTGGATCTTCTGTGCCAGTTGCCCTCGAGGGTCTACCAGCGATCGATTCCTGGCATCGTTGTCGTTGGCTTTTGCGTTGCTGGTTACCTTGCAGGAGATGATACCTACCTGGTCGTGGGTTCCCTCATCGCCATCGGGACCTGCTTGCTGAGTTTTTTCACCTGGATGCTCGATCGCATCCGCCGAGGCGGACCATTTCTTGTTTTCCTGCTCTATCTGGTACCGATGATCATCGGTGCCATCGTCTTGACAACGCCACGCTGTCACCAGGGATCAACTCCGTTGAGTGGTGCAGAAGCAACTTTCACCTCGATCAGCGCAGTGACCGTCACCGGGCTCACGGTGATCGATGTCGGAACTCGACTCTCGGTGGAGGGGCAATGGATTCTGCTGTTGCTGATCCAGCTGGGCGGACTCGGAATGGTCAGTATGTTCGCATTTTTTGCACTGGTTCTGGGAAACGGGCTCGGAATACGTCAAGGAAGAGCCATCCGAGATTCACTGTCGGGGCTCGGTTCCGGCCAGATACGACAGCTACTGGTAACCATTTGCATCTCGACGATCCTGATTGAACTGATCGGTGCTGGATTATTGATGGCCTGTTCGGATGCTTCGGTAGGGATACGAGAGAACCTGTTCCATGCCGTCAGCGCATTCTGCAACTCCGGATTTTCCCTCTCTTCCGACTCCCTGGCAAGCTGGGATGGAGCACCCAGAGCAGTCATGGCGCTGTTGATCGTAGTGGGCGGTGTTGGATTTCCCGTGATCCACGAGTTCAAGCGGCGACTCATCGACCGCGATGTCAATCGAACCTCTCTTCAGGTCCGGTTGATCGTTTCGGTGACTGGCATACTGCTGGTCGGAGGATCGCTGCTGCTGTGGGTGACGGGGGTCGGGGTGGATTCCTGGTTCTGGTCGATCACCTGCCGAACGGCTGGCTTTTCTACCTCTTCAGCGGCTGGACTACCGATGGCGGCGACACTCATCGTGATCTTACTGATGATGATCGGGGCTTCGCCCGGATCGACCGGAGGGGGACTGAAAACCACAACGATCGGGATCCTCTTTCTTGCTACTCGCTCGGAGATGCGAGGAGCCCAGAAGGTGGTGGCCTGGAAGAGAACGATCCCTGACGCGGTGATCAGGACCGCTGCAGTCCTCACCTTGCTGGGAGGGACGCTCTGGTTGCTATTTGTCGGCCTATTGCTCGTTGCACAATCGGCAGCTCTGGCGGCCGGAGAACTTTCGTTCGTGGATGTCGTTTTCGAGGTGACCAGTGCTCTTGGAACCGTCGGTTTGAGCCGTGAAGTGACCACCACGCTCACAGAGAAGGGTCGCTGGATCATCGAATGCGCGATGATTCTGGGGCGTCTGGGTCCGCTGGCACTGGTCATCGCCATGGCTTCGTTATCGCCGAGAGCGGCAAGAGGTGAGCGCCCACGAGGCAGAGTGATGCTGGGTTGATCGAAACTGCAGTCAGGCCTGGATTCGATCAGGTGTTCGGGCCAGTCAACTTGGCGAGTCGGTCTCGCGAACCGAGCAGATACAGAATATCCGTTTCCTTGAACGGGATATCGATTGCTGGTGCGAAATCATGATCGACGCCATCGGTTCGCGAGACGCAGAGCAGGTTGAGGGCGTAATTCTGACGGATACCGATCTCTTTGACAGAACGCCCGACCCAATCGCTGGGGGCACCGATTTCGATGATCGCCTGATCATTATCGAGAGGCAGGGAATCGATGGCATTGGCGACCGTTAGTTTTCTGACCATGCTTTCCGCGGCCTTCTTTTCCGGTGAATAGATCTCTGTAGCACCCAATTTCGTCAAGATGGAGCGGGAGGTGATACCGTGAGCGCGCACAACGACGCGCTCGATACCGAGCTCCTGGGCTATCGTCGTCAACAGGATTCCTGGTAGGGGAGTCTCACCGATGGCCACGACCAGGACATCGACATCCTCGAGACGCGCCCGGGTTGCTTCCTCGTCATGGATATCGAGCACGATAGCATCCTCGCACTCATCGGCGATCTCTTCGATTTTTTGAGGATCTTTGTCTATCGCAAGGACCTCGACATCGAAGCGACACAATTGCCTCACGAGAGAGGTTCCGAACTGCCCCAGTCCAACAACAGCGATTCGGGTTCGCGCCATGATGTCCTCCGCTCAAAAGCCAGTGCTCTTGATGATGTCCAGTTGCAGTAATCGCAAATCTTGGCCAACTTGCACGACAGCTTGCCGCGAAAGATATGCCTTGTCACCATTGCGGTCGAGCCATGTTTGCCACGATTTCAAGGTCGAGAGCGTCTCTTCACGATCCTCTGTCGGGAAGCCGTCTCGTAATTTGGCCCGGATAACGGAGATCCAAGCAGAGAGTTCCCGCGCGGATTTCCCGGAGCGGGAAATCGAACCAGCACCCTCGTCTCCTGCTCTGGTGATCAGGGCCAGATATCCATCGATGATCCGCGAGTTGCTGGTAGATACCAGCCGTGACAGGGTTTCAGGCCCACCTCTCTCGAACCACATCAGCCACCGTTGATCGGTGATCGATTTATCCTGAGACAACCGGCTGACGATGTCCAGGGTGTCTGCCAGTGACCCGGAACTGGAAACAACTTCTACGGGATTCTCGGTCGGTACGAAGATCTTTCGGATTTCAGAAACTGGCACCTTGATTTGCACTCCGTCGAGAAGAGCCAGAGTTGCTACTTCTCCACCGATGCTTATCTCTCGATAACGCAACAGGTCTCCGGAACTCAAACGTAGATGATGCGGGCCAGAGGTCTCTTCGCTGATCGATGCGGCCATCTGTAGTAATGATTGCTTGCATACCCATTCGGCCCGTATACGTTCCTCCGGCTCGGAACGCTCAGCCGGGTGATACAGATCTGGCAACAGTTGCTGATCGAGTTCCCAGCGATCAAGGGCATCGCGGGCGGACTCCAGAAGATCTACTGGCCACGGCTTTGCAGCAACGAAGCGGTTGGTTGCATCGGGCGTGTTGTTGACGTCACTGACCGTATTCGTCGTTTCTTCTTCGATGTCTGTATCGACCCAGATCGGCGGACGATCATTCAAACTCTTCAGGAGTACCAGTGTAGCGAGCACAGAGGTGACGATGAGCAGTCGTGTCATGGTCGCGATCGCAATCCATCAGAATTTTCCGATCGATCCAGAAAATATCGTCGCAGGATCTCGATGGTGGGCTTGCCTGCCGGAGTGTACCCCCGGTCATCCTGGCCGCCATCTTCATGAAGAGCATAGAAAAAGACCCCGCGAATTGGTTCGTCTCCAGAAAATGTCGCGATGAATGCCTCGTAGCCACTTTTTTGCGTCTCCATGTCGACTCGGTTGCCTCGATGCTGGTCCCAGGGTGTTTCCAGGGCCCGGTCGTGGGAGGGGTACCCCACCTCGCTGAAAAACACCGGCACTCCGGTCTGCCTGGTCCATTCGAGCAATTGGGATCGATAGGGTAGGAAGCGCTGTATCAATTGTTCAAGACGCGGGTCGGCACTCTCCGACAGGGGAACATATGCATTCACCCCCAGCGCATCGAGTTGGGAGGCGAACGGTATTGCTGTCCAGGCATCCCAGTTTGCAGAATATGTAATCGGCCCGCCAAATTCGGATCGAACCGAACGGAGGATTCTTTGCCACGGTTGCTGATCCACCTGCATCGAAGAAAGTTCACTTCCGACGAAGAATAGATTCACGCCACAGGTAGTGGCCAGTCGGCTCCAGGAGACGATCCACCGTTGATAATCTCGAAACCACTGATCCCTGTGCACGGGAACCAGTTGGCCACGCCAGTGCGGATCTGAAGCATCCTGTATCAGCAGGATCGGGTGGAGAGCCACCTTGAATCCCGCTGCCCTTGCCATCAGCAACGCTTGCTCGACAACCGATCTCGACGGGCTGCGACGATCTCGGATCGGCAATGTCGAAGAATCATGATTTGCCTGGAAGGCGGGGAACATCACCTGTACCCAACGAACTCCGAGGCGAGAGGCCTGTTGAAGATTGGCCTCGAAACGACCGTCTGGATCTTCCCCCATCAAGAGGATGGTGATGCCGAAAGGATCACACCAGGGCACACGATCGTGACCGGTCTCGGTATCCGACTTCACCAGCAGCTGCCGCGCCTCCGGCACCAGCATTCCCGCTGGCGAGGTGACGACGATCAGGAACAGCAATGCGGGAGCAATGAGCGAGCAGACGGTCTTTTGCACTTTGAGGCCACTCCTCTCGAGGATCCAGCATGGACAGGGGCGGTTCCGGGCTACAGAATCAGTGTCCGGGGTGCCAGACCTGGCATCCAGCGGAACCTGGAGATCGTGCTGTTGCATATGCCGAGAGGTCCATCGATGAACTTCGTTCGAGTCGGTCAACTGCGCCTGTTGCTTTTATTGTGTTGCTGTGGGCCACTTCTGGGCCAGGACCTCGATTCATTGAAAGTTCGGTTCAAACAAGAAAAGGGGCGTGACGTTCTCGAGAGAATCGACACCTTGCAGGCGATCGGAGTGATGGATACCGAGGAAGCCTCGCAATTCCTCGCCAAGATCATCGAGGATCCTTCGGAAGTGACCTCGATCGTCGAATCCGCAATTCGCATGGTGGCTCTTCATGGTCATCCCGTCGGACTTCAAGCGGTCGTTGAACATGGCTTCAAGAACCTGCCAGAGCGTTCCTACTGGGTCATCAGGGACTGCTGGGATCGCGATCTGACGGAGGGGGAGTCGAATTACATCGCACAGACCGGTATCCGTGTGGTTCCAATGATCTCGGTAACTGCCCAGTCGATCCTGCTCGATATCTCGCTGCGGGTGAAAAACCCCCTGATCGGCGAAAGCGCGCTCGAGTTGCTCGGCAATCGACGAATCCCGCCCCATAACCAGGCCTATATCGTTGATCTCGTGCGGATCCACGGCGTCTCTTCCGCCACCAAGAAACTGGGGCGGCTATTTCGGGTCAACGATCCCAAGTTGCAACAATCTGTGCTGAAGGCTCTCCAGCACCTGGAAGCGGAAGATCAGAGCCGGACCTTCCACAAGGCACTCAAGAGCCCTCACTGGACCGTACGTGCCTGTGCTGTCGATATTTTCGGCGACACCCGAGATCCCGAAGTTGTTCGCGTGCTGGTCCCTCTGCTGACGGACCCCTTCCTCGAGGTACAGGTGTCGGCGGTTCAAGCATTGAGAAAGATCGGTGGGCGAGATGTTGTCGAGGCGCTCATCAAGGCAGTGAAAAAAAGCGAGGGGCGAGTTCTCGATGATATCTCCGATACGCTGCTGTGGTTGACCGGCAAGGACTTCGGTCCCAATCCGATCTCCTGGAAAGCCTGGTGGGAGCAGCAAGGGGATTCGGCCGAGATCAAAGGAATCACTCGTGAGGAGTTCGAGAAAATCCGTGCCGAATCCGCCGACCGAACCACCGGCACCTACTACGGTCTGAGAGTGATCAGTCGTTTTGTCACATTCATCGTGGATGTCTCCGGCAGCATGGAAGAACCCTACTTTGTCGACAGCCTCAAGTTACCCGGCGGAAGAATCAAGCGCGGAACGGACGTAGATGATGAACCCGGCAGCGGCCGTAAGAAGCGTGAAAAAATCGCCAAGATCGAGGTCGCCCGCCGGGAGTTACTCCGTGTCCTCGATGGGATTCCCAATGGAACCCAGTTCAACATCATCGCCTTCGAGAGCACATTTACTCTCTGGAGACCGGCACTCGTCGAGATGGGGGATGCGATTCGTCACGATGCGATGGATCACGTCAGGGGTCTGACCCCTCGCGGCATGACCAACATTTATGACACTCTCATGTCGGCCCTCGATGATCCCGAGGTGAATACCATCTACTTCCTCAGCGATGGCGCTCCGACGATGGGCAAGATCATGGACACCGAAGGTATCCTGGAGCAGGTCAGAGCCAGAAATGCCGAGCGGAAGGTGAAAATCCACACCATCGGATTCCACCTCGATCCGGCCGCATCGATTTTGATGCGCCGACTCGCCCAAGAGAATCACGGTTCTTTTGTCGAACGGTAGCCGCGATGAACTCCCCGCAGGGATTGTCGCGGTGTTTGACGGTGGCTAGAAATAGACCTCGCAACGGGCTTTCTCGTAGCGCGCGGCGAACACGATGGTGATCAGGAACAACAGCACCGTTACACCGATCAATCCATAATTCATCGCCGGCCCCAGTGCATCAGCGCTACCCGCTGAGTTCAACTGCATGAAGTAGAAAAGACCGAACAACAGGAACAAACTCCCGGGAACGATGGCTGAACGGAAGGCCTTTTTCTCACCAGCTTTGGCCATATCGAGTCGCTGGATTTCTCCGGCTTCTGGAACCGAACCACCATGCCCACATGCAGGGCAGGAGACAGTCTTGGATTCGGACATCATCACATAGAGGAAATCGGTGTAGCACTCGCTGCAGACGACAGGGATCGTCCCTGACGGAGTCGGGGTGCGGGTGAGTCTTGGTTTGCTCTTCTTGGCAGCGCCTTTTTTACGACCAGCGCCTCTGCTTCGCTTTGCCATCAGTACCTCTCCGGATGCCTTCAGGAACTGTGAATCCTAGCAATGGCAGATACAGGGTCAAGTGCGCTCAGAACCCAGCGTCGATACATTTTCAGCAGTCACAGTAGAGATCGCCCAGCCCGACAGGTCCCCTGCGGCGTTGTCGTCGAGGCTGGGAAACTGCGGCTCACGAGCGTCTGTGCCCACTGGAGGCTTGTCTCGCGCCGGTGGCCGGGTTCCTGGACGACGCTGCGGGTGCTCCCCGAAGCGATCCTGCGGGCGAACTTGTGGATGAGGCGGAGATCCTGGACCGACACCATCTCTTCGCGCCGGCCGAACTCGTGGTGGTGGAGGGCCTCCAGGTCTTCCTGGCCCATTGCCAGCCCCGACACCATCTCGACCAGGACCGGGTCGTCTGCCCCGGTGATCAGGGGGCTCGTCGGAGTTGCGTGGCCGTTTCAGGACCCGACGCAGGAATCTCGAGATCCCCTCCTTCTCTTCCTTGCTCAGTGCGTCCATCGCCTTGGCCAGTCTCGGGTGTGCTGGTGGAATCACTGCCTCTCCGATGAAATCGTTCATTTCATCACGATTCAATCGGTGAGCCAGGTGAAGTACCCGCAGGATACGCGGGGAATCAGGTGGACGCCTACGGTTGGGGCGAAGATCCAGCGTTTCCCAGCGGACATGATTTGGAAGTTTCATCAGGCGATCGCGCTCCTGCTGGGGCATCTTTTGCAACAACACGGTTTCCTTGTCATGGATCGCCTTGCGCAAAAACTCCCCTCTGGCCTTGGGAGCCAGGTGCCGGAAATGATCGCGTTCCGAATCGTTCAAATTCCATTTCCACATACGAAATGCGATCCCACGTCGGCGAAGTTTCTTTTGTTCCTCGACAGAAGATTTCAAGAATTGATCAATCTTGTCGATCAAACCTGTCGAATCGCCAGGCTCCAGTTCACGGACTCGGTCGATCAATCCTTCACGCCGTGTGGCCGGCAACTTCTGCAAAGCAGTATGAGCCTTGAGAATTGCTTTACGTTGCTTCGGGCTCAGTTGATTCCATCTCTCGATGGCCTTGACCAGCCTCGGGTTGGAAGATGGTTTATCATCAAGAACGGCCTGCCCGAACAGGCTCGAACCACCCGTGATGAGCAAGGCACAAATCAGCAACAGAAAGATATGGAATCTGACCATCAGTTCTCCTGCTCCTCTGCAACCAGTAGTTCGAGCGGAAGCGCGGCGATATCGGAATCGAACCCCTCGAGGGTATCGAAATGGGATGGATCGAGCCGGGCGATCACGGAAGGTTCCAGAGGTGCCAGCACCTCCAGCACATCGAGCATCATCAGCACGCTACTCCCAGGATCTTCGATGACATCGGGGTTGGGTGAACTGCGATCAAACTGATCCTGCAAGGCCCAGCCCAAGATCCCGAGCAGGACCAGGGCTGCGGCGGCCAACTGGAAACCACTGAGGCCTCTCGACGAAGATGAAATCCTGCCACGAAGTCGAGCGATGAAGAGATCTCTGTCGATTTCGTTGACCAGCGAACGATCCGCCTCGGCTGCGTCCTCGAGCAGCGAACTGAGGCGATCTTCAGGATCTGGTTTCAGGTCGTGATCTTGCATTCGTCCTCCGTTGTCTCAATCACCTGGCAAATCTTTTTTGTCTGCACCGATGTACTTCTCCAGGTCGGTCAACATCTTCTTACGGGCCCGGAAAAGTACTGATTTCAATGCAGCCACTGTCAATCCAAGATTCTCGGCAATCCGGGGCACCGGCCACTGCTCGAAGTAATGCAGGTAGATGACCTGCCTTGCCGGTTCACCGAGTTTTTCGATTGCCGCGTTGACCATCGCGATCCGTTCCTCTCGCAAAAGTTCTGCGTCCGGATCCGTCGATCTTTCCGAGCCGCCGACCCAATCCACTCCTGGCGATTCAAACTCATCGGATCCGAGAGAAGATCGCGGCTTCCACCGCTTTCGGATACGGGTCCGGATCTCATTCAGTGCAATTCGCGAGGTCATCGTCGACAACCAACCGCGGAACGACTTGGCGTGCCGGAACCGGTCTTTCGATTTCCACACCCGAAAGAAAACGTCCTGTGCGACATCCTCGGCACCTGCGAGATCACGGATGTAACGACGCGCCTGTCGGATCACGAAATCGAGGTTTCGATCGACCAGCATCTCGTAAGCGGATTCATCACCTCCCTGGAAGCGACGCATCAGTTCTTCATCGTCGACAACCATGAAAGGATTTCTCCAGCTTTCGAATTTCTAACCCCGGGTAGGTTTCCCGGTTGCGCCTGTGGGGTGTATTCTGGTGCTTTGAGAGCAATATTGCACAATATTGACCGATAGAGACACGATGGAGTGGGAAATGGCGCAGCAGACCCCGAATCCGCACCGAAGCACCTTCCAGCCGGGGTCGCAACCGATCGGCGATATTGATCTGGCTCAACTGGGCAGTCACTGCCAGATCATCGATGTTCGATCTCCCATCGAGTTCGAACAGGACCACCTGCCAGGAGCCAGAAATGTTCCGTTGCTCGAAGATCGAGAGCGTGCCGTTGTTGGCACCCTCTATCGAACCGAAGGCAAGGATTCCGCCAACGACTGGGCCCTGCAAGCGGTGCAATCTCGATCCGGCGAATTCTTGCAGGCCCTTCTCGACAACATCGGTCCACAACAAGAACCCGTTATCTGTTGCGCCCGAGGTGGCGATCGATCGGGCAACGTCGTCCAGTTTCTCAACCATCATGAAATTTCTGCTCGTCGTCTCATCGGAGGTTACCGAAGCTACCGCAAGCAGGTAATGGAACGTCTCGACCTGATCGAGATTCCGCAACTGTGGATTCTCGATGGCCTGACCGGTGCCGGAAAAACTCGTGTGCTCCATGAAATCAGTACCGAGTTCCCTGGAAGAGTTCTCGACCTCGAATCCTATGCCGGCCATCGCTCATCAATTCTCGGCGATGTCGGCATGACTCCGACAAGGCAAAAGACATTCGAGAGCCGGTTGGTTGACGCCATAGAGCGACTCGAAGTCGATGCCCCCTGGGTTCTCATCGAGGGCGAAAGTCGCAAAGTAGGGGACCGACAGATTCCGTCACTTTTATGGCACCAGATGCAGCAAGCACCAAGGATCGAACTGGTTCAGGATCTCGACACTCGTGCCCGATTACTGGTCGACGAATACCGAACCGACGAGGGTTGGGAGCCTCTCATCACTCGACTGGAATCACTGCGATGTTACGACCCGCTCGGTTCCAGCGGTGTCGATGAGGTGCAGCTGCTGCTGCGCGGCGCTCAACCGGTCGATGCGGCCAAGATCCTGTTACAGCGCCACTATGACCCTCGTTATCTCCATGGCAGCGAGCACAAGGACTACCGCTTCAGCATCGCTGCGGCTTCGCCACAACAAGCCGCCCAGCACATCGTCGCCCGGCTCGAAGATCCC
>CAWLAN010000030.1:0-22101 GCA_963854815.1 Planctomycetes bacterium UBA1146 | reverse complement strand
GGAGCCGGAAAGAGGGAAATTGTCGTCGCTCACTGGTCTGCTGCGCTATTCAACGATTCCCGCTCTGGTTGTGCTGCTGCTTCCCTTGATTCCCGCCTGCACCAGTCACGTTCCTGAGCCAGGGTCACCATCGGATTCCAGTCTCCAACTGCAGCCATCGGAGCTGTTTCGAACCATCGTGCAAAGAAGCGGAGAAGTCCCTCCCCGGGGCATCGTCGACGTGAAATCGACCGGAATCGCATTGCTCGATGTCGATGGAGATGGCCAGCAAGAGATCCTGCTCACTTCCGGGTCGACCAGCGACAGATTCCTGGCCAACCAACCCGGATTTCCACCGCTTCTTTTGAAACATCTGGGGGATCTGGAATATCAGGTGATCAAAGATGCCGCGGGGATTCCAACTCTACCATGGTGTACCGGAGTCGCTGCAGCGGATCTCGATGGAGATGGAGACGACGATCTCCTGCTGACCGGAATCGACCGTTGCGTTCTTCTCGAGAACAGGAATGGACGGTTCCATCCGGTCGATGACTCCGGAATCGTGACCTCCGGCTGGTGTTCCAGCGCTGCCTTCGGAGATCTGGACCTCGACGGAGATCTGGATCTCTACATCTGTCGGTACCTCGACTACGACTTCTCATCTCCTCCGACACACGGAGATGAGTGGTCGTGCCTGTGGGAGAACCAGCAAGTTCTGTGCGGACCAAGGGGTCTACCCCCTCTCCACGATCTGGTGTTCGAGAATCTTGATGGCCTCCATTTTCGCGACGTTACCAAGGAATGGGGTTTCAGCCGTTGCGATGCCGGATACTCACTGGCGGTAGCCATCATCGATTTACATGGAGATTCGCATCCCGAGATCTTCGTCGCCAACGACTCGGGTCCAAATCATCTCTGGTCTCGTAGCGCCGTCGCACTGTGGCAAGAAAACGGGCTACTGTCGGGGGTCGGTGTCGACGAGGACGGTCAGGAACAGGCGGGAATGGGTGTCGGAATCGGAGATCTGGATGGTGACGAGAAACTCGACCTTGTCGTCACCAACTTCGAACGAGAGAGCCTGAATCTCTATCTCAACAAGGGTGATGGAACCTTTCAAGATGAAGCTTCCAGACGTGGACTTGCCACCGGAAGTCGATCGATGCTCAGCTGGGGAGTCGGTGTTCAGGATCTAGATCTCGATGGCGTGCTCGACATTTTTGTGGCCAATGGACATGTCTACCCCGAGGCCGATCAGGTCGCTTCATCGCCAGGATATCTTCAGCAAGACCAGTACTGGCTTGGCAGAAAAATGGCAGGAACGATCCGGTTCGAACACATCAGCGGTCTCGCTGAAGGATCAGCACACGCAGGAAGATGTGCGGTGTTCTCCGATCTCGACAAAGACGGTGACGTGGACGTCCTGACATCGAGTCTCAACGGCTCTCCTTTTCTGTACCGCAATAACTCTTCCCAGCGCTCCCTCTCCCTGCAACTTCGACTCCAACAACCAGGAATGAACAGGGAGGCAATCGGTGCCATCGTCACCGTCAAGCAAAACGGATGGCAAACAACGATGCCTATCCTGAGGCAAAGTTCCTTCCAGTCCTCGATGGAAGCGGCTCTCGTCATCGGAACCTCGAACATTTCCGAAGGTGAAGCCGTCGAGGTCAAAGTCCGCTGGCCCGATGGTGAATTCGAGATATTCTCTGCCGATCGCAGTGGCTCCTTCACGCTGATTCGCGGCCAGGGAACTTCTCGTTGAGCCAGACACCGAGGAAATTCCGTTTTTGCAACTGCGGCGATTTCTTCAGCGACAACTGTCAATATTGACAAATCGTTACTTCTGACGAAAAAGTGCTGTCTGGATCCCCGTCATCCATGATGGTTTCTGCTCCGGACCCGACCTCGATGTGCTTTCTAGGCTGTTATCCCCTACAATCAAATCTGATAGTTGTATCTGTTGTTAATATATTTATTAATCGAAACATTATCATTAAGGGGCGCACTTCTGGCCGTAATCGGTCCAGCACCGTGTTTCCCGGCCCAGTGGTGACTCCGAGTCGAACCGAAAGATCTTTTCTAAGACTTTAAAGTAGTGGGAGTGTTGAAGCATGTTCACCAAATTTAGAATCGGGGTTCAGCAGCGTCTGATCTCCAGCATGTCCCTCAGTTTTCTCGTACTGAGTTGCATCTTCATCTGTCCGACGACCCTGCGGGCAGATAACCACAAGTGGCTCTTCTCGGAGTTCTACAGCAACTTCGATGGAACCATTCAGTTCATCGAATTTGTCGACGATGGTGATTCTCAGGGCTTCCATATGTTAGGAATGAACCTCAGCACCAGCTCGGGTAGTTTTTTCACCTTTCCCAGCGACCTGCCGACTGTCAATACCGAGAACCGAAGGTTCCTGATCGCCACTGTAGCTTTTTCACAGTTACCTGGTGCGCCAGCCCCCGACTTCATTCTTCCCGCAAACTTCCTTCAAATATCCGGGGATCTGGTCGTCTATTCCGGCTCGCCGGACGAAGTCAGTTATAACCTGCTCCCCACCGATGGAGTGCTGTCGATCAATCGGGCTGGAACCAGCGGAATCAACTCTCCAACCAATATCTTCGGTGCCTCCGGCAGCATCACGGCTCCCTCTTCTGGACAGGATTGCAACCAGAACGGAGTTCCCGATGAAACGGATATCACCAATGGAACCAGCACCGATTGCGACTCCAACGGAGTTCCCGATGAATGCAACCTGGCAGGCAATGATTGTGACGGCAACGGGATACACGACTCCTGTCAGAGCGATGCCGATGGAGACGGTGTCATCGATGCTTGCGACGGCTGTCCCCTCGACCCACTCGGTTCGGTCGATAGCGACGGAGACGGGGTTTGTGACGTATCCGATATCTGTCCCGGAGGAGACGACGGCATCGATACGGACGGGGATCTGATCCCCGATGCCTGTGATATCTGTCCGCTAGATCCTTTCAATGATTCCAATGGAGACGGAATCTGCGGAGATGGAACCAACGACGAATGCCATGATGCCACCGTCGCCATCGTCGGCCTCAACCCGATCGACAATACGCAGGCCAGCAGCAGCCCCCCCGGTCAGCACCCCCTCGACCCGACGCAGTGTCTGCCGAGCAATCTCGATATCGTGGGAAAAGATGTCTGGTTCACCTTCACTCCATCGAATTCTGGAACTGCTATTTTTTCAACCTGTGATCTGACCACCTTCAACACGGACATGGTGATCTACACCGGAGCCTGTACTTCCCTGGTTCAACTCTCCTGCAGCGGTGATTCCTCAACTTGTGCCAATTCCACTTCAGAAATCCTGATGGAAGTGACCGGCGCTGTTCAGTACGTCATCAGAATTGGTGGCTGGCAAAATGATTTCGGTACAGGAGATCTCTCCATCCTGTTCACAACTGGCACCGGACCCTGTGCTTTCATCGGCGATGCCGACAACGATGGTGTATGTGACGACGTTGACATCTGTCCCGGTTTTGATGACACCCTGGATACCGATGGGGACGGCACTCCAGACGGATGCGATCCGTGTCCAGAAGATGCACTCGATGATGCCGATGGCGATGGGATCTGTGGCAACATCGATGCCTGCCCGCTCGATCCAGATAATGATGCCGATGGCGATGGAATCTGCGGTGACGTCGACAGTTGCCCGCTCGATGCCGACAACGACCTCGATGGCGATGGGATCTGCGGTGACGTCGACAGTTGCCCGCTCGATCCCGACAACGACGCCGATGGCGATGGGATCTGTGGCGATGTAGACATTTGCCCGCTCGATCCCGACAACGACCTCGATGGCGATGGAATCTGCGGTGATATCGACATTTGCCCGCTCGATCCCGACAACGACCTCGATGGCGATGGGATCTGCGGCGACGTAGATTCTTGCCCGCTCGATCCCGACAACGACCTCGATGGCGATGGGATCTGCGGTGACGTCGACAGTTGCCCGCTCGATCCCGATAACGACCTCGATGGCGATGGAATCTGTGGCGACGTGGACAGTTGTCCGCTCGATCCCGACAACGATGCCGATGCAGATGGAATCTGTGGCGACATCGACAGTTGCCCACTCGATCCTGACAACGATGCCGATGGTGATGGCATCTGCGGTGATGTCGACATTTGCCCGCTCGACCCCGACAACGACCTCGATGGCGATGGAATCTGCGGTGACGTAGATTCTTGCCCGCTCGATCCCGACAACGATGCCGATGCAGATGGAATCTGCGGTGACGTCGATAGTTGCCCGCTCGATCCCGACAACGACCTCGATGGCGATGGGATCTGCGGCGACGTCGACATCTGTCCGCTCGACCCCGACAACGACGCCGATGGCGATACCATCTGTGGCGATGTAGACATTTGCCCGCTCGATCCCGACAACGACGCCGATGGCGATGGGATCTGCGGTGACATCGACATTTGCCCACTCGATGCCGACAACGATCTCGATGGAGACGGGATCTGTGGCGACGTCGATAGTTGCCCGCTCGACGCCGACAACGACATCGATGGCGATGGAATCTGCGGTGACGTCGACATCTGTCCACTCGATCCAGACAACGACCTCGATGGCGATGGAATCTGCGGTGACGTCGACAGTTGTCCGCTCGACCCCGACAACGACATCGATGGCGATGGAATCTGCGGTGACGTCGACATCTGTCCGCTCGACCCCGACAACGACGCCGATGCAGATGGAATCTGCGGCGACGTCGATAGTTGTCCGCTCGACCCCGACAACGACGCCGATGGCGATGGAATTTGCGGTGATATCGACAGTTGTCCGCTCGACCCCGACAACGACCTCGATGGCGATGGAATCTGCGGTGACGTAGATTCTTGCCCGCTCGATCCCGACAACGACATCGATGGCGATGGAATCTGCGGCGACATCGACAGTTGTCCGCTCGATGCCGACAACGACGCCGATGGCGATGGAATCTGCGGTGACGTGGACAGTTGTCCATTCGATGCCGACAACGACGCCGATGGCGATGGAATCTGCGGTGACGTGGATTCTTGCCCGCTCGATCCCGACAACGACATCGATGGAGATGGTCTCTGCGGTGACGTGGATCCATGTCCCATCGATGCAGAAAACGATGCGGATGGAGATGGTCTCTGCGAGAGCGAAGATCCCTGTCCACAGGACCCTGGAAACGATTCGGATGGAGATGGCGTCTGTGACGGGGAAGATCAGTGTCCGGGCTTCGATGACACCATCGACTGTGACTCCAACGGGATCCCGGACGCCTGTGACATCGCCGCAGGAGCCCTCGACAGCGACTCCAACGGAATTCCGGATGTGTGTGAGAGTGTCTTCTTCATCCGTGGAGATGGTAATAATGACGGGGCTATCGATATCTCGGATGCCTACCAGGTTGTCATGACAGTATTCGGGGTCGGGTTGCCCCCCTGCGCACTGGCCCTCGATTCCAACGATGACGGTCTTCTTGATATCAGTGATGCGATCTACCTACTCGAGAGCATCTTCAACGGCGGTCCACAACCTCCAGCGCCAACCAGTGAGTGTGGGCCCGATCTGGATTCGACCTTGCCCTGTGAACAGGAGCCGGTCTGTCTTTGATACGGTGAGAAGATGTTATCCGTACAGTGGATTGCACAGGAGAATGCGGCCCTCATCCGGTAAGGACGAGGGCCGCAGACATTATTCGACTACTGTCGATCTGAACCTGTCTGGAAAGCAATCGGGGCGAGAGGATTCGAACCTCCGACTTCCTGCTCCCAAAGCAGGCACTCTGCCAAACTGAGCTACGCCCCGCGAAACTTCCGCACACTACTTTCTTGCTCTAGATAGAGAGAGAAATCAAGAAAACGGGGAACCGGTCCGGATCTCGAAGATGGAAGGCTTGCGCCTCCCGACATCTCAACACCGCGAACGCTTGAACTGCGTCCTAACTTGCCTCGGTGGCAGGTTGCTGACCCAACAACTCGGAAGACTCGACGAAGATGGTCTGATTCTCCCGATCACGGAAAAGCCAGCCCTCAACTCCGTCCTTCCTCCAACTCTCAACCGGAACGATTTCGTGCACACGCGCGTACTGGTTCAACTGTTCCGCCATAGTGTATCCCCCAGCTGTACTCGTACTGACGACCCGGTTCCGGTCCTCCCGTCTTGGTCAGGATCCTGCTCCCGTCACAAGCAGGTGTCAAGGGAGACGGTGCCTCGAGCGCATTGACAGGCTATCCTGTGAGTGTCCCCTTTCGATGTGACCTGCGGGAGGAAGCCCGGTGCCCGAAACCGCCATGACAAATGATCATCCTGGCCGGCAATGGTCGCAGCAGATCGCTTCTGATCCACGCCTGCGCGCCGGACGGCTGAGGATCCGACGCCACGCTTTCCTCAGGGGAGCCGTGACGGGAGTGTGGATCACTCTGCCGGTCTCTGTCCTGCTGTGGAAAATGACCCCCGGAAATCAATCGGCGCTGTTCAACGCGATCGGCCTGTTGGTCGTGGGGGCGTTCCTCAGTGCCCTCTACCAGCGTTTCAGGGTTCGGAACCTGTGGCCTCGAATCTGGGACTCGACGCTGGAGAGCACGGCCTTGGTCGAGACGATTCTTCACTGTCATCGCGACCGAAACGAGGATTCCTGGGGAGAATCACTGCGAGCACGCAGCGCCCAGTTGCCTCTCCCGAGCCACGCAGCTCTGCATCGGCTCGCTCCCTTCCCATCGCCTGTGGTTTCGCTCACCTTGACCCTGGTCGCGATATTGCTCGGTTCATTGCAAGATCCTCTTCCCGACCGATCTTCAGCGCAACTTGCCCGGATCGACACGACTTCCGATTCCTCGGATGATCAGGTCGATGAGAGTTCGCTCGCGGTCGATCAATCGACCTCGGCCCAGTTGCTACGTGGTCGCGAAGATGCAGCCCTCGCCCTGGCCGGTCGCAAACACCTCGCCCAACTGACCGAGCATCTGCGACAAGGGTCTGTGCCACCACAACCACCCCCTGTGCTGCTTGGCCGTGATCGCAAGGCTCTGGAGACTGCGCTGGGCCGACTGCTGGAATCCGATCCGCGACGCCAACTGCTGGAACGATGGATCGCTACAGATCGTCCTGCTGGAGATCGCGGCTCGATCCCGATCCCTGGCATCGAGGCCAGCGGTGCACCGATCGCACTCGGCGCAACTGCTGGCAGTCGCTCCGGGTCCCTTTCCGGCGATCTGGCCAGCGGAGGAAGCGACTCCCCTCAGCAGCTGGAACCGGTTTCTCCGGCTCTCCCAGGGGTAGAAGAACTCGATGAACAGATCCGCATCGATGGTGGAATCGTGACCGATAGCGACACCCCAGCGGCGCGAAGAGCCGCGACTCGAATCGATTCTTCCTCCTCGTGGGACCGTGTCCGGGATGATCCTCGTCTGGAACCACGCTGGATCGAAGTGATCGACCTTTACTGGAACCTTCTAAGAGGGAGGGAGCGAGACGGTGGTGGATGATTCGGCACGGAGATTCCGCGAACAGGACCAACAACTTCGATCTTGCATCGAGGAAGTGATCCTCGGCCAGCACGATGCGGTCGCTGCAGCCAGCGCCACCCTGCTGTCAGGAGGGCATCTGTTGCTCGTCGGCGTGCCTGGAACCGGCAAGACGAAACTGGCAGAGGGTCTGGCTCAGGTCTCCGGACTCTCGCGCGGTCGAATTCAGTTCACCCCGGACCTGTTGCCGGCTGACATCCTCGGAGGAGAGACCTTGCTGCCGGGAACCGAGGGAGATCGAATCGAGTTTCGCCCGGGTCCCATCTTCACACAGTTGCTCATCGCAGACGAGATCAATCGTGGCACCCCTCGGACCCAGTCGGCGCTGCTCGAGGCGATGCAGGAACGAACCGTCACCATCTCCGGAACCCGGCACCCTCTCGATCCTCTTTTCAGCGTCATCGCCACTCGCAATCCCATCGAGATGGAGGGCACCTACCCTCTTCCTGAAGCGCAGCGCGATCGATTCCTGCTCGAGGTTCCTCTGCCCGACCCGGGGTCGGATGTTCTGGCACGAATCGCCGCGGTCACGACCCAGGAGCAGGATCCCGAGGTCTCTTCACTGCTCGATCCGCAACACTTTGCACAGATGCAGCGCACCGTCCGAAGAGTGATCGTCGCCGATTCCGTCATAGAACGGGCAGCGCGCTGGGTCGGAGCGACACGACCGACGGATCCTTGCGCCCCCGATGAGGTGAAGGAAGGGGTTCGACTGGGTGCAGGTGTGCGTGCTCTGCAAGCGTTGATCCTGTGTGGCAAGGTCGAGGCTCTTCGAGCCGGGCGCACCCACATGGCGGACGAAGACTGGCGCCGCTGGCGTCACGAGGCGATCCGTCACCGGCTGGTCATCTCGCTCGAGGGCGAACTAAATGGCCTCGGACCGTCTCAGATCGTCTCGGCAGTGGACCGGGCGGTGGCGCATCTCGGATGAGGATCATCAACGCGCTGCCCCCTGTCTCCGTGTTGTTCCCCGGGGCGTGGTTGTTAATTGCTCTCGTAACAGTGATCCCCGTCACAAGACTGCACGCCCGTGCCGATGACGCCCTGGAGGCGATCGTCTCGCTAGTCGCCTCGGCACCCGGAGACGAAGCGATCGTGGAACGGGCTTCTCTGTGGGCCCACGACCAGGGACGCATGCTGGAACTGATCGATGCCATCGGCGCCAATGGTCTTCAGAATCGCTCTCTACCGACCCTATCTGCAGCAGTCACCATCGCCATCGAAGAAGGATGGGTGCAACGCGCCGTCGAGATCCTCGAGGCATCCCTCGAGGTGGATGACGTGCCGGCCATCCGCCATCGACTGGCACGGCTGTGGCTAGCCGGAGGCTGGCCCGAGAAGGCTCGCATCGTTGCCGGGAAGGAGTTGGAGTCCTCCTCCTTCGCCGAAATCCGCCTCGGTCTGAGTCTGTTCGAGGGAGCGAACCCGCCGACCATCCTCGATGAGATCACGACCGAGACGATCACATTGCTGGCCGAGAGATCGGCACAGTGGCAGTGGGCAAGTACCGTACTCGAACACAGAGAAGAGCTCGATGCGGCCCTCGAGATGGCGATCCACGGCGGTCTCGACCACCGAGTGCAGGTACTGCTCGGGAAAGGGGCACAACTCGAAGACCGACGTCTGCGACTGCAACTGGCGCGACTGCTGGGAGAAAAACGCTGGGGAACCCAATCCTTGATCGACGATGAGTCGGAGTCAGGAGCTCGTTGGCGCGCCTCGATGGGCATCGAGGCGATGTTGCTGTCGAATCCGTTCCGACCGGAGCAATTGCCAAATCTGAGAGTGGCCCTCGAACGACTCGATGCCAACGACGAGCCGGCAGCTCGTCGGGCGGTGGCCCTCTGGCGCATGGGCGGCGGTGGCAGGACGCGTCAGGATGTGAGCACCCGTCTGATCCTCGATCACCAGAAACCAGGCTGGCTCGGTCCCGATCGTCTGCCCGAGAGCATCGAGGAGCAATTGCGCCGTTCCATCGCAGGAAACGATGCGACCCTTGCTCAGGCGGCGGCGCTGCGCGCTTTCGAAGGGACTCCGATCGAGGCGAATCTGTGGTTCCAGGCCGGTCGGCTGGGGCATAACCCGGATTGGATCCACCGAGCCGCGCGCATCTGTCCTGACTGCGAGGTCGCCATCGGATGGCTACCGGGTGTCGAAGCGCGATGGAAACAGCAACTGGATTCTCCAGCGACGGATCCCCTCGATCTGCTTCCCTCGCCGCAACCGGGGACACCCGGAGCGTTGCTCGGTAGTGTCGATGGGGAACCGGTCCGACGTCCCGGACAACCCCCCATCGATGAGGTCTATTTCCTGCATCGATGGCATCCCACCGGAGTTTTCGACGGCGTGGATGATGCAGCCGCCGGAGTTCGACTGCGAATCGCAGACGATGTGTGGCTGCAAGGTGATGGTCGTTCACTGCAGGTGGTCGAGAAGGCAGGGACACGAGCGCGAGTGCTACTACAACTGGTATCCAGTGACGGTGGCTCCTTGACCGGTGACGATGGACTGCCCAGAGACTCGATCCTGGCCAGGATCTTTGGAATCCCCGACCGCAAGAATCTGCTACTCGTGGCATCCGAGCCGCCACGGATGGCTGCCGCGATGCAGTCCTTTGGCGAGGCGGCCGCCATACGAGCACGCGATCCCTCACTCAACCGGTGGATCGATTTTCGACCTTTCGGAGACGACGCGTGGTGGGTGGATGTCGCTGGCGTGTCCGGTTTCTTCACTCGGCTGGCCCCTTCCGTGACAGCGACATCCATGCCGATGGGACGAACTCCCTCCCACCGTAACGTGACCGCCTCGGCCCCACTGCCGCCCACGGGTCTCATCCTGGAGGGCACCCGTCGCCATGGGATCCGGCCGAGCGCCTCCCATCCTCTGGTCGAGAGTATCGATGCACCGCAACCACTACTGCCTGCAGCAGAACGGTTGCTGCTGACGGCAGGGTATGGCGACCGGGTAGTCGTCACAGACTCCGGTCTGGTCGGATACTTCGAGCAAGGTGCAGCGCGGGCGCTGTGGTGGAAACAGTTGCTGCAACCGCCGCTGCCGGGAGTTGGAGGGTTCGCGCCGCTGCCGGCTCCTACGCTTCGACCGGAACTCCCCTGGGCCGATGCGGTGACACCTCGTCTGATCGAGATCATCGACGACCGGAGTACTCCACGCTTCTTGTTGCTGGCGCGTGATCCACTCATCATCGATGCCCAGCGCGTCGAGGGAGTTACTGGCGGGCTACTGGAGGGCACGGGGTTCGCCGGGGGCACACTCGACGACGATGGGCAGTTGATCCTGCTCGATGCTCTCGGTGGCACTCTGGTGACCCGAGAGAGAGTCCATACCTTACCGAAGATCGGCGGTTACCAACTCGTCTCGACTGGCAGTGGAACCATCATTCTCGGCCAGCAGCAAGGAAAGACGTGGCTGGCACATTTCGACGGGGAAACGGTCCGGCAAATCTCTGCACCACCGCTGCCCGATGAGCGCGATCGACCTCAGTTGCGTGTGGCGGCTCTCGGACGCTGGGGAGATCACGTGTTACTGCTGGCAGATCGGCTATGGCAACTCGATGAGACCGGAACAGCCCACAGAGCCCTGACCGATGCTCCGTCGGAGGGCAATTTTCGACCGGTCCACTGGGTACAACCGCCTCCGCGAGTCGAAGGGAATCGAGTCAAGATCGCTCGGCCCTGGGGCGTGATCGAGACCTGGAGAACGCCATGAACTCCGCCGTCACCCCCTCCTCCCGGTTCATCGAACGGATCGCTGCTCGCTTACACTGGCGGGGAGCCATCCATGGTCGGGCACCGGGAACAGGACGGGGCTCACGCAGCGCAGGAAGCGGAGAGTTCGATGGCCATGACCGCTGGTGCCCCGGCGATGAACTGGCACGTCTCGACCTGCGTATCTTCCTGCGCTTTCGTCAACGATGGACACGACGTTACCGCGACGATTCATCCGAACCAATGACCGTGATCATCGATGGCGGACCATCGATGCAATTCGGCGGGCGAGGCCGAGCGGTTCAGTGGCTGAGAGAACTGCTCCAGTTGGTGGCACGATCGAATCGTGATCCATGGCGCGAATGGATCATCGATGGGGATCGAGTCCTCACCTCGATCCCGACCAGGAGCCCCGGTGATCGGCAGCGGCAATCTCTCGGCAAGCCATTACGCACCATCGAGCCCCCTCCCGGGGGACGGGGTCGCGTTGTGGTGATCAGCGATCGGCTCGTGATCGATGACATTGAAACACAACTGAACGGACTCGCTCGCCTCGGCGAACCGATCTGGATCGCTCCGCTACTGCCCGAGGAGATCTCCCCTGGGTCGTGGGGCGCCGTTCAACTGGAAGCGATCGGCGAACCCACCTTCACAGGGATCATCGATCGCGGCGCCATCCGAAAATACCGCGCTGAGTTCATGCGGCGTGAACAAGAGTTACGCCGCTGGCTTCGAGAAAGAGGGGGATATCACGTTCGAATCGATGCCCTGGCCACGCAAGACCAGTTCTTTCGCCCCCTGATGCAGCGTGGAGGTCCGCTCAAGGTGCTGTCGGGATGATGCTCGAACTGGCCCATCCCGAGTTGCTGCTGTTGATGGTGCTGCTGGGATTGTTGTGGATCTTGCTGCCACTATGGCGCCCTCGAGTTGCGCGTCGGCGCAGCGTGGCGAGCACTATCTTGTGGCATCGAGCGATTAGAGAACCTCGGAGCGAACGGCCCTGGATGCCTCTGCTGCTGGCATTGGCGCTGATCGTCATCGCCTCGGGTCCGCGTGTTATCCCCGACGAGAATCCCTCGATCGCACTGCGTCGTGTCATCGATGGATCGATTCGCATCGACATCCGAGTCGCCAATGCTTCTGAGGGCCACCTCGAGATCTCTGAACAGGAGCCACGCAATTTCCTTCTCTCCGATCGAGGTGAGGCGGTCATCGAAGTGGACGATCTGGCACCGGGAATTCCCATCACGGTGAGCGTTGGCACTCTCAGCAGGAGATTGATCTCTCCGGCCCGAAACAGCACACCGATCGTATCGGACCTCAGTGACCTGAGGGAAGTCGCCGATGCACTTGCAGTGCTGAAAAAAGCCCACCGAATCGAACTCTCCAACTCCCATCCCGATGTCGTCATCGCTCGGCAACAGCAAGCTGATTCACCGCTACCGTCGATCCTGTTTCCATCTTCAGAGGGAGACCGGATCCTGCCTCGAATCACAATCCCCAGCACGCAACCGGCGCTGCTCGATGGTCTCCATCCGCGTTACTGGACGGTCCTTCGAGCCGCGGAGGCTCCGGGAGACCCGATCCTGATCGATGAGGAAGGTCGATCCCTGCTCTCGAGAAACGACGATGGATTCCTGTGGGGATTCCTACCCGGCAGCGGAGATCTCGCCCGGAGATCGGACTGGCCGGTACTGCTCGGTCGCCTCATCGAAGAATTGACTCCGGCGTCAGCCCAAGGACCTCCAACTACCATGCTGGTGCGTTCGGGACTGCACCTTTCACTCATCCTGGCGCTACTGGTCGCCATTCTTGCGCCGTTGTTGCTTGGTCCTCACGGCAGGCTGCCCGGCTTTTGTATCTTGCTGGCAATTCTCGTCGGCCAGATTCCCTCCACTGCGAAAGCGACTGCTGACAAGATCGACCTTGAAAAATTCAGTGCAGGAGAATCACCCGGAACGGTGATCGAGTGTCTCAGTTCCGTCGCTCCTCCATCACCAGCACTTCAGCGGCGAATTCGTTCTCGCGGAATCGAAATCGAACTGAAGAAGGGAAACGATCCACCCTGGAAGGTGGTACCGCCACGAGTTCGCTCGGGGCAACGTGTCATCATCGCCGGAAACGAGACCGTGGATTCGTTGCGGACGATCTCGCCAACAGGGGAGCATCTCGAAGTTCCCTCGGCCTGGAATCCGATCGTTCCGGGTGCCTGGTTGATCGAAGGAAAGCAAGGTGGTGCAGCGACCCTCATCGTTGAAGAACCGATTCCTGCAGCACTATGGAGTGAGAAGGGATCCGCTGCAGAAAACCTGCTTCCGCCACCGGCATTTTCGCATGATCTCTCTGTCGGTCAGTTCCCCCGGCCAGCGGCGGGGTCGGTGATCGTATGGAACTCCGTGGCCATCGATGAGAACACGGCCAACACCCTGAAAGACTGGATCAGGCGCGGGGGAACCTTCATCGCCTTGCCCGCGGATCCATTCTGTGAAGACGAAGGAACCCGTCAACGACTCGCCACGATCCTGCCGACAGAGATCCCCCCTCCGCCGCAACCTCCGGGCCAGGATCTCGGCATCCTGCTACTCGATCTCTCCGGAAGCCTCACCGGCGAAGCAGCCTCGACCTTGCTGGCGGGGACCTTCTCGATTCTCGAAGGAAGCCCGAGTTCATCTCGCTGGGGCATCGCAGGATTCCGCGACCAGCCCCACTGGATCCTTGCTCCCGGCACCAGGCTAGACCGTACGCTACTCGAGCAAATCGGCGAGCAGATCACCACCGGTGGAGGAACGGATCTGGGATCAGCACTGCGCTTCTGCCGGGAGGCGCTCAACAAGGGTGACGGAGGAAAATCTCTGGTCGTCATCACCGACGGTCGCACTACTCCTGACGACTGGGAAGCGATCGGAACTTCACTGAAACAGATGCAGATCGACTTTCATATCCTGCTGGTCGGAGAAATCATCGATACTGATGCCGTCGAAATACTCCGCAGGACTGCCGAAGGTTCCCTGCACAGAGCGCGGAACCCGCAACAGGCACGAGCGTTGTTGCAAGAGGTGGTGAAGCCACCCGAGCAAGGCTGGCAACCCGTTCGATCCCCGGTACTGATCGCGAGCCTCGATGAGTTTCTCGATGCAGGTCCGACTCGCCCACCAGTTCCACTGCGCAGGATTTCGGTCGAGCCCGGCTCCCTCACCGCTGATAGCAAGTATCTCTGGGTCGATGGTCAGGGTGCCCCTCTTCTGGCAATCCGATCCATCGGCGATGGTACCAGTGTTGTCTGGTATTCGGGTCTAGACGAGTTCAGTCTCTCGCGCAGCGCCCCGGAGGTCATCGCCCATCTGTCGCAGTTGATCGCCAGTTGTGCTGATCGGCGCAAGGAATCCAGACGAAGAGGCTTCCTGGTACAGAACCATGACGGAGACCATCAACTGGCTCTGGAACGTCGAGATGAAGATCCCCTGTCGGTCGAGATCACGATGGGAAGGATCGGCCAGCAGCCGGTGATCCTCCAGGCACAGGCGGTTCCCGGAACCGGCTGGTTGATCGCGCCGATTCCACAACCAGCTGAAATTGCTGGTTGCTGGTGGCGACAGGGTCGCTCCATCGATGCCGGGGTCCTTCCCGCCACAGGAACTCCTCGTCGATGGCAAGCGATCCTTGGCCCAGGACAATCGGATGCGATAAAACTTCGATCTCCGTCGATGCTCGTGCTGATGGTGGCGGTCTTGCTACTTCTCAGCAGCCGAGGGAGTCGCTGGTCGGATCTGGTCCCTGGTCGGGAAACGGAGCCGGCAGAGGCCCGGCATCATTGAAAAGATACTGCAGGATACCGACCGCATCGGCGATGTTGAGATCGCCGTCATCATTGCCATCGGCAGCGTCCTGACAGGGAAGCACTGACAAAGATCCGAACAGATAATCGAGTACCAGGATCGGATCGCTGATATCGATCGTAAGATCCTGATTGGCATCTCCCCGGATAAAGGAATCAGCACTCGGGGGAGGTGGAAGAGGAGCCGAGCCTTCATCTCCGGGAGAACCGAGATCTCCCAGCCCGTACGGGGTAGTAGCGCTGACCCAGATGAGGGGATCTGCAGCATCGGGTGCGAGCAGGTCGCTGATCTCTGCGGAGACCCCACTCTGGTAGGGGAACGTCGCAGCGGAGTAATTGATCCGGGTATGCTCCAGTTGGTCGAGATCGAGCAACACCACTTCATCGATACTGTTGGCAAGGATGAAACTTCCTCCGTAGACGTAATCCGCCACAACGCCTCCGTTACTGGCCTGGTCTCCGTCACGCGCCAGCACCAGGAATTCGTTGGGCTGGATCACCAGACCACCGGCGGCATCGATGATATGAAGATCGATATCATCGTCGCGAATCGTCCAGCCATCGAGATCGACTCCAGCAGTTCCACGGTTGAAGATTTCGAACCATTCACCTGCTGCATCTGTGACGAGAAGAGGGTTCGGCATCAACTCCGAGATGATGATGTTCACGGCCCCCGGATCAGGTGGCGGCGCACCGCATCCTGGCCCTGTGATGGGAATCGCCGAAACCGAGCCAGAGGCGAGACTCTCATTTCCGGAGATATCGGTGGCAGTGATCTGATAGTGGTACTGAACCGCCCCATCGACATCGGTGTCGATGTAGGCACTCAGCGCCGAGGTGATCGAGATCAGGCTGTATGGACCGGCCTGGTCAGTGGAGCGGTAGACGGAATAACTGGCGAGATCGCTCTCGAAATTGTCGTTCCAGTCGAGTGAGACCTGACACTCCCCGGCCACCGCTGAAATCCCAGTGGGAACTGCCGGCGGTGTCGTATCGGATGTTGGGCACACCCAGATGAGACACACGAACTCTGGATGATCGACATAGGGATTCCGGTTGCCCTGGAAACTGAATACAGAATCATTGCGTTGCTGTTCGGTAACACTCACCGGATCCTCGAGATGCCATTCGAGCAACACCGAACGCAATCCCATATATGCGACGCTCAGGTTTTGTGTAACATCGGAAACGATGAGTGCGCGATCATCGGTCACTCTCAGGTCCGGTTCGGCACAACCTGTGACGCCATGGGTTCCTCCCTCGTAACGTGTCTCCATGTAGAAGATGGCACGGGCCGCATCTCCACGACGATCTTCCCACACCTCCCACGAACCTGCGCTTCCGAAACCGGAAGAGAGATTTGAAAACGGAGTTCCCTCTGCCGGCCAGACTTCGCAGCCGGATGAAGATGTGCACCAGTCGTAAGGACGATTGCTGCGCGCAGAGTTGTAGGAGGGACTGGCGGCTCGCAACTGATGGACATCGGAGTAAGGATAGTTACAGCTACCATCATTGGTGAAACCATAAGAGGATGGCCATGTATGCTCTCGGTTCCAACCATCCGTGGTGTTCTGATCGAACCAGGACACAGAGGTGTTGCGGTAGAAGGTGATGACGTTGGCCGCGTTGACCGGGTCTTCTTCGATAATTCCGAGGATGTCCCAGGTGTCGGTGGCGGAACTGGTGTAGGGAAATCGCGTGTGGTCATCGATGATCTCGTGGAGAGCCAACCTCAGGTCCTCTCCGAGCAGTCCGATGGTCGAATCGTAGTAGCCCTGGGGAGGATCAGAACAAGCCGCTGCCGGGGTCATCAGCAACACCAGCAACGTCGCCGAGGCGAAATACAGGAGATATACCGTCCGAAGGCGGTCCATTTTCGTCCTATCTAGGGCTAACTTGAGTCTACCGCAGGAATAGTTTGCAGGAGAGGGATCTCCCGGGTTGACTAACAAGACTATACTACCACTTTACATTATTCATGGCTTTACAAGGCTGGAGTCGACGAGATAATCGAACAGGGGGCGGATACAAGCAACGAAGAGGTTCTCGCATGCCCGTCTGCCGATCTTGCAACGCTGCTGTTGTCCATCTACTGGCATATCTGTTGCTGCTGGTTCCGGCACCCGTTGTCGCTCAGAACTGGGTGATCAGCGGCATCATCCTCGATTCGGCCGGAGGGCCGATCCAGGGTGCAGATCTCGATCTCTTCGAACCCGCCACTCCTGCGACCGAGATCCCGGTCACGGGGGATACTACCGATACCAACGGTTCCTTCTCGATGCTCATCACCACGACCATCCCGAACGGGACATACACCCTCGAGATCAATCCACCACCAGGGTTCCTATCGGTCGAGTTGGCGCTCGACCTCGATGGGGATCTCGACGTGGGTACCATCAACATCGGAAGCGGCTGGATCATCACCGGTCTGGTCGAGAACACGCTCGGAAACCCGCTCTTTCCCATCGACATCGACATCCGGGGCAACAGCACCGGTTGGCTCGATCTGACCGGGGACTTTACCCAACCGGATGGAACTTTTTGCCTGACCATCCCCGCACTGGTGGATGAGTATCGATTCGTCTACCGGATGTCCTCCCCTTTCCCAACGGTATTCCCGCTCGAGGTGGATGGAGTGTTTTTGTTCGGAGACACCGATGTCGGCACCAACGTCATGGAATTGGCCCATACCCTGACGGGAACGGTGGTCGATAAGGACGGAGTTCCAGTGCCAGGAATCGACATGAACATCTATGATGCCCAGGGTATTGAGACAGATCTGAACGATGACAACACTGATGCGAATGGCAATTTTTCGGTCCTGGTTCCGGAAGGAACCTGGGATGTAGTGCACAGGCAGGTCACCTTCACAGGTAATGACGAGTGGGTGCCCCATGCATTTCTCGAACTGGTTGTCGGGAAGGACCTCGATCTTGGCATGATCGTCATGCATCTGGGATATCACGTCATCGGTGAGGTGGTCGGTTCTGCTGGTGAGGAGATCGCCGATGCCAATCTCGACGCAGAGTATGCAGCGACAGGGATCGCCATCTATCTCAATAACGACGTTACGACACCAGCAGGTCTGTTCGACATCCTGTTGCCAACTGGATCGATGAATGTTGAGGTCGATCCACCCCCGACTGGACCCGTGAGACAACCTCAACTGGTCCAGGTGGAAGTCACTCCAGGCCCACCCATCGACCTGGGTACCATCGTGCTGCCCGATGCAGTGCTCCTCTCTGGACGCTGCACCGATTCTGCCGGCACCCCGATCCCGTTCGTCGATGTCGAGTTGTTGATCAGCGCCACCGGCGCCAGTTATCCAACAATCCACGAAAACGGAGGTCCCGATGGAAACTTCTCCGTCGCCGTCGCTCCAGACATCTACGACCTGGTGCTCGTTCCCTCCCCTGCCACAGGGCTCGGCCCGTTTCTCCTCGAACAGATCCAGGTCCTGAGCAACACCGACCTGGGAGATCTGCCCCTGCCTGCGGGAGTCACCCTGTCCGGCACGGTGTCCGCCATGGCAGTACTCCTTGAGGGAGCCACGGTACAGATCCTGCACCCCGTCACTGGCAACACACCACCATGGGGAACAACATCGACCGATGCGCTCGGAGTTTATTCTCTCGCGATTGCGCCGGGGATCTGGGACGTGTCCTTCGCAGCACCCCCTGGAAGCGGGTTCCCGAGCCACATCGAAACGAACGTCAACATCCTCTTTGATCAGATTTTGGACATCGATCTGGTCGAGCAACCGCAACCAGTCAGCGACCTCAGTTGCATCTTGATGGCAAATGAAGTGGATCTGGAGTGGGTCAATAACGATCCCGACTACGACAGTCTGGCGATCGTTCGCAACGGAATCCTGCTGGCAACCTTGCCCGGAACTCAGACGACGTACTCGGACACGGCACCGCTTGCCGGCCAACTGGGAAATTACGAGGTCTTCGCCACCCGTTCAGGGACCGATTCTGAGATCACCAGTTGTGCCCTACAGGGTCCTCCAGCCTTCATCCGCTGTGATGCCGGAAACGACAAGACGATATCGATCGCTGACGCGGTGAGCATCCTCTCGTATCTGTTCGCATCGGCTGCCATTTCCTGTGAAGACTCGGCCGATTGTAACGACTCGGGGGCGATCAACATCGCCGATGCGGTGAGAGTGCTGCAATATCTGTTCGGCGGTGGTGATCCACCACCGCCACCCTTCCCCGATTCCGGTCTCGATCCGACGCCCGATAGCCTTGGGTGTTGATGAAATCATCGTCGTCTAGAGTTCGACACGTCGATGAGCGCACTCAGGGACAATTCGATGTCGTGACGCAGCCCAGACTGTCAGGGGTCGGATCCACGCCACAGTCAGGAAAGGGCGCCGCCGGTGGCGGCCCGGAACTGAAGATGAAGTCCAACTGGGCGATCGCATCCGAGATGTCCAGTTCTCCTCCATCGTCGAAATCGATGGCAGCAAGACAATCGGACTGACCCGATCCGAACAGGTACTCCAGCGTCTGGATCGGGTCCGAGATGTCGATAACACCGTCCCCGTTTCCATCTCCGCGGACGAATGGTGAGGAAAACGCCGACACCTCTATCGTCATTCCGAACGAATCTGCCCCTCCGGGACCCGAAACGGTCAGCAGCACCACGAAGCTGCCTGGATCCGAATAGGTGTGGGATGGGTTTTGTAACGACGAGGAGAATCCGTCGCCGAACTGCCAGATCCATGTGCTGAAAATACCCGTGGAAGTATCCGTGAACTCAACCGTCAGCGGAGCAACACCGGAACTGGAGGAAGCAGAAAAACTTGCGACCGGGGGCGGAACCGACGGTTGAACATCGACAGCACAGGTGTTGGTTGCTCCATCGACACCTGCCACGGAGGGAATGAAGAGATAGACCTGAATCCCCACCGGGGCTGGATTGTCGGTGAAATTGGTGGCCGATGCCGGTAACTGGGCTATCACAACGCCACCTCGTTCGATTCTCACCGTTGTCGCTCCCGCAGGTGAGTTCCAGTTCATGGAAACGGTCTCCGGCTCCGAACTCTGGCACGTCAGCTGGGTCACGCTGCCAGGTGGAACGATGACCTCGCAGGAGACATCCGCTGAAGTGAGCGCCCCTGCCACCGCTCGAACCAGGTATTCACGAAGTCCGACGGCTGCGCTGGTATCGATGAAAAAACCATTTCCTGCCGGTACCGTAGCGACCAGAAGACCATCTCTACGAATCTCGACGGCGTCGATACCCGACTCTTCGATCCAGGAGAGAATCACGGTGCCACCGGTCTGGAGACACTGGAGATCCGTCACCGGTTGAGGGAACACGGACAGGCTACAACTGATCGTCTCACTCACAGCCACACCACTGGCCCCTGCAATCTCGTAGAGGAACAGCCCCGGACCGGGGACATCGAGATGGCTGGTCGTGGTGCCCGAGAGGATGGCGATCTGAACACCGTCGCGACTCACGATGACCTGGTCATAGCCCGCTGCGTTTGTCCATTGCAACGAGACCTCCGGTCCCGTGGCCAAACAGATCAATTCCGAAGGAGCTGCAGGAAGTACCACCAAGGAACAGACCTCTGCAGGCGAGGAGATCCCCTGAGAGATGGCGCGAACCGCCCATTGATGACTGCCGGCTCCCGGAGTGTCAGTGAAGGTGGTGGTGTTGGCATCAACGGAGCCGATCAGAATTCCGTCACGCAGCACCTCGATGGAGTCGTAGGTGTCTGCATTGACCCAGGAAAGAGTGACAACACTTCCGTTGAGACTGCAACTGAGCGAGTTGACCGGTATCGGTCCAATCAGCAGCCCACAGATCGCCGGAATGCTATCGAATCCGCCCACCGTTCCCTGAACAAAATACTGGTGTGGCCCCACCTGCGGAGCGATATCGAGGTAGTCCGTTGCAGTTCCCACGAGCGTGTCGAGAAGAAACCCATCCCTGAGAATCTCGACCTCTTCATAACTCTCTCCGTTGGTCCATGAGAGTTGAACGTTCGCGCCTTGTTGCTGGCACAGTAACTCCGAAGGCGAAAGCGGAGAAATCCCGAAAGAACAGGCGATCCCGACCGATGATTCGGTGCCCTGGATCGAGATCACCTCGACGATATGAGCTCCCGTCTCGAGTCCGGTGAAAGTCGTGGAGGTTGCAGATCCCTCGAGCACCACCGGAGTGGCACCGTCGAGGGAAACCTCGATCACATCCCAACCACCGGAGATGGTCCAGGAGACAGCTACCGAAGTGCCCGAAACAGCGCAGACAAGATCTGAAGGAGGAATCAGGATGTCACCGAGACATTGAACGAGCGCCTCGATCAGTTCCAGTCTGGTCGAAGTCCCTTCGATCAAACCACCCATCTCATAGGAAGCTCCAAAGGTCTTGAAAAAGGCGGCATTACGATGCACCGCCACGTCGTACGAGGGAGAGTTGTTGGATTGCACCACCGAGGACCCGACATTGGCAGCAAGACGATCGATCCAGGTGTTTTCATCTGGAGAGTAATCGAAGTTCAACCCCGAGAGATCACACCCTGTGGCCGAAAATCCGACCACCAGTCCCAGATTGTCGACGGAAGAACCATCAGCCAGAGCGGTGATTCCGAAACGTGAGTGTACCGAGGTCTGTGGGTCGAAGAACCAGGTGTCTCCCCCCTCGAGGTAGAGAGCGTCTCCGCCGATCCCGTTGGAGAGATAAGAATCGAGTGAATCTCCCTCCTGCGCCGTGAGGGTATGGTTGTTGGGGAACATCCCGAGTTGAACCCAGATCCGATCGAAGTCGTCCAGGACCGGGAGTGCAGCCAGACTGGAGGTGAGAACCACGCTGCGGCCCGACTGGAGTAGCGCTTCGGTCAAGGCGGTGCCCGAATCGACCGCGCCCGTTTCCGGCGAGTAGATCAGATCGCGAGCATCCCCCAGCAAAAACAACAAGCACGATCGCGACAGACTCTGTAACGAACCAACGACACCTTGCACCTCCCAGATGTGTTGACCTGTTGGCACGGAGATGTCGAGGAA
>CAWLAN010000029.1:0-22579 GCA_963854815.1 Planctomycetes bacterium UBA1146 | reverse complement strand
GAACACGGAGGCCTGGATCAGCTTCTGCTCGAACAATCGGACATCCCCGAACCCGGTCCCGGCGAGGTGCGGGTAAGACTGAAGGCGGCAGCGCTCAACCATCTCGACCTGTGGGTGCGAAAGGGAGTTGCCGGTCACCAGTTCCCGCTGCCGTTGATCCCCGGATGCGACGGAGCAGGAATCGTCGAGGCGATCGGGGAAGGGGTTTCTGGTACCCATCTGGACACAGAAGTGGTGCTCGCTCCGGGTCTTTCCTGCGGAGTCTGCGACCGCTGTGCAGCCGGTGACGACATGCTCTGCTGTGAATACGGAATCCTCGGCGAGACCCGCGATGGCACCTGTGCAGAGGCTGTGGTCGTACCCGAAGCACAACTTCTTGCTCGCCCTGTGGGAATTTCATGGCACGAATGTGCCGCCTTTCCCCTATCTGCGCTGACCGCCTGGTCGATGTTGCATAAGGCACACTTGAGCCGTGGCGAGACATTGCTGGTGATCGCCGGCGCCAGTGGGGTCGGCACGATGGCGATCCAGATGGGCGTCTTGCTCGGCGCCCGGGTCATCGCGACCGGTAGTACCGAGGCAAAGAGGAAGCTCGCTGTCGAACTCGGCGCTTCAGAGACGCTCGATAGCACAGATGAAGCATGGTGGAGATCTCTCAAGAAGTTCACTTCAGGATCCGGCGCCGATGTCATCTTCGAGAATGTCGGCGAAGCGACATGGCAGAGCAGCCTGCGTTCACTGGCTTCGGGAGGGCGGATCGTCACCTGTGGAGCCACGAGCGGATCCAGGGTCTCCATCGAATTGAAACGGCTCTTTTTCAGGAATCAGCAGATCATCGGATCGACGATGGGAAGGCGCCAGGATCTGCATCGCCTGCTCAGGCTTCAGCAACAGAACCAGTTGCG
The DNA here is from genome assembly GCA_963854815.1 of Planctomycetes bacterium UBA1146. GTDB lineage: Bacteria > Planctomycetota > UBA8108 > UBA1146 > UBA1146 > UBA1146. Next base: position 21,674 of record CAWLAN010000029.1, on the reverse strand, counting down.
CAGTGTCATCGATTCGGTACACCCCCTCGAAGATCTTCATGCCGCCCATCGACGGCTGGAACAGCGCGAGGCCGCCGGCAAGATCGTGATTGCCATGCCAACACGGGATTGAGCCGTTGGCGCGCAACCACAAAATGAATAAAAAAATCGGGCTGCCACGCCCGAAGACGCAACAGCCCGAAGTATTTCAAAAAACCGGGCAACGACCTACTCTCGCGGTATGACCCACTACCATCGGCGTGGAGGACTTAACTTCCGTGTTCGGAATGGGAACGGGTGTGGCCCCCCCACTATGGTCACCCGGAAACTCTCATCGACTCCAGATCTCAGACGCTTGGCGTCCGATCCTGAAATCGAATCTATTTCCAGAAATGGTGGTTGGTTCAAGTGAGGACAGCTGCGCATCGAATCTTCCCGAGCGTACATTCTCACTCTCTGTGAACGGGCAGAAAATCACACCCGTGCAAATGAGAAATAGCGGTCAAGCCGATCGACGTATTAGTACCGGTTAGCTGAACATGTTGCCATGCTTACACATCCGGCCTATCAACCTGGTAGTCTTCCAGGAGTCTCATGCGAGATCTAGTCTTGAAGGGGGCTTCGCGCTTATATGCCTTCAGCGCTTATCCTTCCCGGACGTAGCTACCCTGCGATGCCGTTGACACGACAACAGGAACACCAGAGGTCCGTCCTCCCCAATCCTCTCGTACTAGGGGAAGATCTCCTCAAATCTCGTACACCCACGATAGATAGGGACCGACCTGTCTCACGACGGTCTAAACCCAGCTCGCGTACCGCTTTAATTGGCGAACAGCCAAACCCTTGGGACCTTCTTCAGCCCCAGGATGCGATGAGCCGACATCGAGGTGCCAAACCTCCCCGTCGATACGAACTCTTGGGGGAGATCAGCCTGTTATCCCCGGAGTACCTTTTATCCGTTGAGCGACGGCCCTTCCACACGGGACCGCCGGATCACTAAGCCCTGCTTTCACACCTGCTCGACTTGTAAGTCTTGCAGTCAAGCATCCTTTTGCCTTTACACTCTACGTGCGATTACCGACCGCACTGAGGATGCCTTTGGGCTCCTCCGTTACCTTTTAGGAGGAGACCGCCCCAGTCAAACTACCCACCTAGCACTGTCCATCACCCGGTTTCACGGGCAAACGTTAGAACTCAGGAACAACAAGGGTGGTATTTCAAGGATGACTCCACAACAGCTAGCGCTGCTGCATCAAAGTCTCCCACCTATCCTACACATGCTGAACCGAAGCCCAATACTAGGCTGTAGTAAAGGTTCACGGGGTCTTTCCGTCTAGTCGCGGGTAAGCGGCATCTTCACCGCTGCTGCAATTTCGCCGAGTCCATCGTTGAGACAGTGCGGAAGTCGTTACGCGATTCGTGCGGGTCGGAACTTACCCGACAAGGAACTTCGCTACCTTAGGACCCTCATAGTTAGGGCCGCCGTTTACCGGGGCTTCAGTTCTGAGCTTCTCCCGAGGGATAACCCTTCCCTTTAACCTTCCGGCACCGAGCACGCGTCAGTCTGTATACGTCGACTTAACCGTCTTAGCACAGACCTGTGTTTTTAGTAAACAGTCGCTACCGCCTCTTCACTGCGACCCCCCGAAGCTTGCACCCCAGGGGGCACTCCTTCTCCCGAAGTTACGGAGTAATTTTGCCGAGTTCCTTAACGATGGTTCTCTCGAGCGCCTTAGGATTCTCACCCCACCTACCTGTGTCAGTTTTAGTACGGTTACTCTCGCTTCAACCAGACCGAGGGTTTTCTTGGAAGTCCTTCCGATGAGTTCGCTCAAAAAAGAGCTCCGTCCGGGACCTTGGCTTTATCGCCGCGGATTTGCCTACGGCAAGCCTCGGACCAGAAACGCCCACTATCACCCGGGCGATCATCTTTCGGCCTTCGTCACCCCTGTCCGTCCACGCGAGTAGGGCAGGAATATTAACCTGCTGTCCATCGACTACGCCTTTCGGCCTCGCCTTAGGTGCCGCCTAACCCTGGGCGGATTTGCCTTGCCCAGGAAACCTTAGGTTTTCGGCGAATGAGATTCTCACTCATTTTATCGCTACTCATGCCGGCATTCTCACTTCCATGCTGTCCAGGACTCCTCACGGTATCCCTTCAACCTGCATGGAACGCTATCCTACTGATGTAAAAACATCCCGCAGCTTCGGTTGTAAACTTAGCCCCGTAAATTTTCGGCGCGAAGGTGCTCGACCAGTAAGCTGTTACGCACTTTTTAAATGGTGGCTGCCTCTAAGCCAACATCCTGGCTGTCTTAGCACCGACACTTCCTTCATCACTTAGATTACATTCGGGACCTTAGCTGGCGGTCTGGGTTGTTTCCCTCTCGACCATGGAGCTTATCCCCCAAGGTCTGACTCCCGGGATACGGTCGCTGGTATTCGGAGTTTGGCTAGGGCGGGTAGGCGGGAAGCCCCCACGACCCCAATCAGTATCTCTACCCCCAACGACTATCACCCGAGGCTAGCCCTAAAGCTATTTCGGATAGAACCAGATATCTGTGAGTTTGATTAGCCTTTTACTCCTATCCACAGCTCATCCCCTCGCTTTTCAACGCAAGTGGGTTCGGTCCTCCACGAGTTTTCACACCCGCTTCAACCTGGCCATGGATAGATCACTCACTTTCGGGTCTACAACCTGATACTAAACGCCCTATTCAGACTCGCTTTCGCTTCGGATCCGTCCCTGAAGAACTTAACCTCGCATCAGACTGTAACTCGCCGGCCCATTATGCAAAAGGTACGCGGTCGCCCGTGACGTAAACGCCATAGAGCTCCCACAGCTTGTAAATACATGGTTTCAGGTACTATTTCACTCCCCTAGCAGGGGTACTTTTCAATATTCACTCACGCTACTATTCGCTACCGGTTGCCAAGGAATACTTAGCCTTAGGGGGTGGTCCCCCCAGATTCACACCAGGTTCCACGGGACTGGCGCTACTCGGGATATACCCGGAGGAGCTTCGTCTTTCGCCTACTGGACTATCACCATCTACGGTGGGGCTTTCCAGACCCCTTCGGCTAGACTTAGCTTTTGTAACCTCCTGCTTGTTCTGCAGAACAAACTGGGCATTCCCACAACACCGATACGACAACGCCTGCAGGCTTGGCATCGCACCGGTTTAGGCTGGTTCCGTTTCGCTCGCCGCTACTCAGGAAGTCGAGGTTTCTTTCTTCTCCTGAGGGTACTTAGATGTTTCAGTTCCCCTCGTTCACTCCTGATCCCTATGAATTCAGAATCAGGTTATGCGTCTTCAACGCAAAGGGTTTCCCCATTCGGAAATCCCCGGGTCATAGCCTGCTGGGCGGCTCACCGAGGCTTATCGCAGCCTTGCAACGTCCTTCATCGCTTCTTGGCACCAGATCATCCACCATGCACTCTTTGTAGCTTGACCACTATTTCTCGTTTGCACGAACCACCGAGACTCCTCCATCACGGCTGAAGAACCGATCGGAAGTCATCCAGGCGCCGTGTACGATCTCCTGTGATCACAGAGATTGTTTATGCGCTCTCGAGTTGATTCAAATTGCTGAGCATGTCGCTCACTTAATTAACCAACCACCAAATTTTCAAAGAACAAAACCTACCAAGTGGAGATGAGGGGGATCGAACCCCTAACCTCCGGCTTGCAAAGCCGGCGCTCTCCCAGTTGAGCTACATCCCCTTCGATACAGGTCACCTTCACACCACGTTGCCAGTGCGCAAACGCAGTGAGCAACTCCGGCAGGGTCGAGCGAATGGGCTTAGGTGGACTCGAACCACCGACCTCATCCTTATCAGGGATGCGCTCTAACCAGCTGAGCTATAAGCCCCTGGGAAAACGCACGACCTGTCCTACCCAGGCAGATCATGGGTGACCAGATTTCAAAAGTGGGCCCGTAACGACAGAAAGTCCCCAAGCATTCCGCTGGATGGTCGCCCAACACAGCGGTCCAAGTTATCCCTTAGAAAGGAGGTGATCCAGCCGCAGGTTCCCCTACGGCTACCTTGTTACGACTTAGTCCCCCTCACGACCCTCACCTTCGGCGCCCCTCTCCAGCAAGCTGGTTAAGGTAGCGACTACGGGTGCGGACCATTTGGGTGGCTTGACGGGCGGTGTGTACAAGGCTCAGGAACACATTCACCGCAGCATGGCTGATCTGCGATTACTAGCGATTCCGACTTCATGAAGGCGAATTGCAGCCTTCAATCCGAACTGGGGCCGGCTTTTTGGGATTTGCTTACCCTCACGGGTTTGCTGCCCTTTGTACCGACCATTGTAGCACGTTTGTGGCCCTGGGCGTAAGGACCATGATGACTTGACGTCGTCCCCGCCTTCCTCCGGTTTAACACCGGCAGTCTCCTTAGAGTCCCCGACATTACTCGCTGGCAACTAAGGATAAGGGTTGCGCTCGTTACGGGACTTAACCCAACATCTCACGACACGAGCTGACGACAGCCATGCAATACCTGTTCATGCTCCGCCAAAAGACGGTCCCGCCCCTTTCGGTTTGGTACCACATGAATGTCAAGCCCAGGTAAGGTTCTTCGCGTTGCATCGAATTAAACAACATGCTCCACCGCTTGTGTGAGCCCCCGTCAATTACTTTGAGTTTTAGCCTTGCGACCATACTCCCCAGGCGGGGTACTTAACACATTTGCTCCGGCAGGGAGGCCTTGGGAGCCCCCCCACTTAGTACCCATCGTTTACGGCTAGGACTACCAGGGTATCTAATCCTGTTTGCTCCCCTAGCTTTCGCACCTCAGCGTCAGTAACGGTCCAGAGAGCCGCTTTCGCCACCGGCGTTCCTCCTGATATCTACGCATATCACCGCTCCACCAGGAATTCCGCTCTCCCCTCCCGTACTCAAGCCAGTCAGTATCAGCTGCAGTTCCTCGGTTGAGCCGAGGGATTTCACAGCAGACTTAACAGGCCGCCTACGTGCCCTTTATGCCCAGTGATTCCGAACTACGCTTGCAGCATTCGTATTACCGCGGCTGCTGGCACGAATTTAGCCGCTGCTTCCTCCGAGGGGAGTTCAACCTGGAAAGATATTCTCTCCCAGGGATTACGCCCCTCCAACAGAGCTTTACAACCCTAAGGCCTTCATCGCTCACACGGAATTGCTCCATCACGCTTTCGCGCATTAGTGGAAGATTCTCGACTGCAGCCTCCCGTAGGAGTCTGGGCAGTGTCTCAGTCCCAGTGTGGCCGGACACCCTCTCAGGCCGGCTAGCCATCATAGTCTTGGTAGGCCGTTACCCCACCAACAAACTAATAGCACGTGAACCCCTCCTGAAGCGCCTGCCTAAGCCGAAGCCTAAGCCAGCTTTGATCACCAGGAAAACCTGGCGACCGTATGCGGTATTAGCCATCCTTTCGAATGGTTGTCCCCCTCATCAGGGTAGGTCATCCACGCATTACTCACCCGTTCGCCACTAGCTCACTCCGAAGAGTTCGCTCGTTCGACTTGCATGCCTAATCCATTCCGTCAGCGTACGTTCTGAGCCAGTATCAAACCCTTCAGTTTTATATCTGGCATGTCGACAGTCCATCCCACGGATCACACGAGGTGAAAACGATGGAACATCCTGACGACGTCGCATCACATTAGTAATTATCAATTGCACTGAACTCACGTTCAGGTCTTTTGCATACCGCACCGGGAATGGCACGGCATACGACCTTCTACGCGTCACGGGCCCGAAATTTCAAAGAACAATCTCGCACATACACACACGCGGAAGCACTCCCGGAATCGGCCGGAAAATCCCGAAACCGATCACGAAGAATCGTCTATAGGGAACGCCACCCGGTGTGTACAACACGAGCGGAGACGGGATCTTACAGATCTATCCCCGCACGTCAACTGGGTTACGAGATTTTCGGACATTTCCAACCCAAGTGCAATTCCGGAGTTGGAACAAATATCAGGGTCCCGTGGCGGACCCATCGGGCAAGGCCGGCTCCGAAGGGCTGGAACGCTGTCGGTATGGTGCCCGGAACCACAGTGCCAGAGCCACCGCCAGCGCCACCACTGAGGCCAGTTGAGAAATGGTCCACTGGCCAGGCCCGACGCCGTGATCAGCCCGTATCAACTCGATGACGGCCCTTCCGGGACCATAGAGGCCCAGAAAAAGAGCGAAGGTCCGGCCTGGTCGATGGCCCAGATGAGCCCCGGCCCGCCACAAGACGATGGCCAGAATCAGCCCCTGACACGCCGAGTAGAGCTGGGTCGGATACAGTGGTGGGCTCGACGCCGACCCATCGCCATAGGAGATCGATGCAGGGCTCCCTGGCGGAAATACTGCTGCCAGCGGCCAGTCGGCGGCACACACCTCCCCCCAGCAGCAACCGTTCAGATAGCAGCCAAGACGGCCAAATGCGATGCCCAGGGCCAGGGCGGGTGCGATCAGATCGAGCAGCGCACGCCAGGGTCCATATCGTTGCTTGCGCTGCAACCAGGCCAGCGCGATCAAGCCGCCGGCGATGGCTCCATAGAGGACCAGGCCACCCCTCCAGAGCCGGAAGGTTTCCAGCCAGTCGCCGGTCGAATAGACCTCGTGTCGATACTGGATCAGGTACCAGACCCTGCCGCCGATGACCCCGAACAGCACCAGCAATACCGCAAGATCGGTCAGCCGATCGGGATCGACCTGGCTTCGTCTGGCCCCAGCTCGAAGCACCATCACCGCTCCCAGAACCCCGAGTAGCACCATCACGCCGTAACCGAATACTGGAAAATCGCCGAATGGTGTCGGAATCCGAAACAACTCGCGGTACAGGGGCGCCTCCTTTCCCTCTGCCTAACCCAGGTTTCCTGGCGCATCAAGAAGCGATCGCAAGAGCGTCCGCTCGAGACAAGCTCGAAAGGACCATGCACCCGGGGACCTCCTTCCGGTACCCTTGAGGCACTGGAGAGAGGTCACGGTGAATCGCGCCACTTGCCCCGATAACTCGAAATCCAATCACCGTAGGATCGCCGTCCTCGGCAGTACCGGATCGATCGGCAAACAGGCTCTCGAAGTGGTCGCAGAATCAAACGGGGTTCTTCAACCGGTATTGATCTCAGCGGGTCACCGCCTCGAACCTCTGCTCGAACAGGCCGAGGCTGTCGGTCCCGAACGAATAGTCGTCATCGATCCCGAAGATGATCTGCCCGCTGGCTCCCTGCCAGCAACAACCGAGCAAACTCAATGGCTCGCCGGAGAGGCCGCCCAGTTGCAGTGCATCCGCGAGATGAATCTCGACCTGGTGCTCAATGGAATCACCGGAGCGGCAGGCCTCCGTGCCAGCCTTTCGACACTGGAGGCTGGCATCGATCTGGCCCTGGCCAACAAGGAGTCACTGGTCACGGCTGGTCCATTACTCAGATCGGTCGCCGAAAAAACAGGGGCACGCATCCTTCCGGTCGATTCGGAACATGGTGCGATCCTGCAATGTATCGGTGATTCGGATCATTCTGCCATCCAACGAATCGTCCTCACCGCCTCGGGAGGGCCGTTCCGCGGATTGCCAAGGGAAGAGATCGAGCGGGCGACTCCCGAGCAAGCGCTCCAGCATCCGACCTGGCAGATGGGTTCCAGGATCAGCGTCGACAGTGCGACCCTGTTCAACAAGGTCCTCGAACTGATCGAAGCCCGGGAACTCTTTGGCCTACCGCCGGGAGGAATCGAAGTGGTCATCCATCCGCAATCGATCATCCATGCCCTCGTCGAGTTCCAGGATGGCAGTTGCATGGCGCAACTGAGCGAGCCCGACATGAAGGTTCCGATCCGAAATGCGCTCTACCGTGGAGAGAGACCTCCGGGCAACTTCCAACCGCTCGATCTTGTCGGGATCGGAGAACTCACCTTCGAGCCCATCGATGCGGACACCTTTCCTGCTCTCGAGATCGGGGCGGTCGTTGTCGAGAACCCCGGAACGACCCTAGGAGCAGTTCTCAACGCAGCGGACGAAGAAGCAGTCGCGGCATTCCTGCGTGGTGATGTAGGATTCTACAAGATATACGATCTTGTCGAGAGAGCCCTGGAAGAGCATTCTCCGGTCCAGGTCGAAAACCTCGACCAGGTCATCGAGGCGGATCAAGAAGCCCGCCAACGAGTCAGGAGTTGGGTACTTTGAACATCATTCTGGCAATCCTCGGGATTGGCTTCCTCATCTTCGTGCACGAACTCGGCCACTTCCTGGCAGCGAAGTTTGTCGGCGTCCGCGTCGATACCTTCGCCGTGGGATTCCAGCCGACCATCTTTGGCTGGCGTGCACGACTGCTGGCGTTCACCTATGGAGAAACCGAGTACGTCATCGGCCTGGTCCCTCTGGGTGGCTACGTCAAGATGGCAGGAGAAGAACCGGGCGATCCGAGAACCGACTCGAGTGACGAGTTCCACAAGAAATCGATTCCTTCGCGACTTCTGATCCTGGTGGCCGGAGCCACGATGAATCTGATCTTCGGATTCTTGCTGTTCATTCTCGCCTACAGCGTCGGAGTCAAACAACAGACCGCAATAGTCGGCAATGCGGTCGCGATGGGACCTGCATGGAACGCGGGTGTCCGCTCCGGTGACCTGATCACAGCAGTCAACGGCGAATTCTGGAGTGATTATTCCAACGTCGCCACCGCCATCGCCCTTGCCGGTGGATCTCAGCCGGTGGCTCTCACCATCGAACGGGAACAGTCGGTCGTCGAAATCGACATTGATCCGCTGTGGGATGCCGTCGCAGGAAGGTATCGGATCGGCATTCAGCCGGCGATCTCCGATCGAATCGCTCTGGTCAAAGAAGGCAGTCTCGCTGACGAGGTCGGCATACAGATAGGCGATCGACTGACCAGAGTGCGCGTCTCGATTCCATCGCAAGATCTGATAGCGGTCAGTGCCAGGGGAATCACTGCTGACCGCATGTTGCAGAGCCTCTCGGTACTGAGAAGATCGACCGCCCGTGGCAATCTGAGCCTGGAGATCCTACGCGAAGAAGAAATGCTGGTCGCCACCATCGAACTCTCCCCGCCAGAGGATGGCAGTTCCCGGGAGATCGGTGTGATTCCCCGGATGCGAACGGTACAGGCAGTGCAACCGGGTTCACAGGCCAGCGAATCTTTTCAGGTCGGCGAAGAGATCGTTTCCATCGAGGCCGAGGGACAGACCAGCCAGATGATCGAGGTGCTCGATCTCATCACCATCGGGCGATTCGCCGGAGACCGCGATGTCGAGTTGATCCTCATCAATCGTCTGGGAGAGAAGCGTCGAGTGGGCAGCGAGGATCTACGCCGGATGCTCGGAGAATCACTGATCATCGGGTCCGGCGTTCGCACAGTCGTCAAGGTCGGGAAAGGAACCCAGACTCTCGAGATCCCCATCGGAGCGGAACTGATCAGGGTGGGAAACCGGAACATCGGTGCCGACGACTACATCGATGAGGAAATCCCCGCAGGGACTTCAGTCGAGTGGTGTAATCCACGACAACCGCATCCGATCCAATCCGTCATCACCGAGGAAGATTTGACTCTCGATGTCATTCTCGGCAACCCGGCGCGAATCGGTCGCACCGTTCCTGGCTCTCCGGCACACGCTTCCGCGATGACGGCAGGATCGATCATCCGAGAAGTGAACGGCATCAAGATCGAACGGTGGGAGGATCTCTCCGCTGCCATCATCGGTTCCGAGGGAACGATCGCCATCTCCTTCATCGATCCCTCAGGGTCTACCGACGAGGTAGAACTGGCACCGGTCACTCTCGGCCAACCTCTCGGCATCGCCATGGCAGCGGATCAGTTCACCGAGCAACTCGCTGTCGGTGACGCTGTGATCCAGGGCGGACGACAGTCGTGGATCTGGGGAGGCCGCATCTTTCTGACCTTGAGAGCACTTTTCACAGGAGATGTTCACGGCAAAAATCTCAATGGGCCAGTCGGAATCATCGATCTTGGACGGAAGGTTTCCGAGGTTGGATTCGGCAACCTGTTCTTCTTGCTGGCTCTCATCAGCATCAACCTGGGGATCTTCAACCTGCTTCCCTTCCCCATTCTCGATGGCGGACACATCTTCTTTCTCACCATCGAAGGAATTCGAGGTCGACCGGTTCCCGAGAAGATCCAGCATTACGCACATCTTGTCGCGTTCTTTCTGCTGATTTCGCTGGCACTGTTTGTCACCTATAACGATCTGCTTCGACTCTGGTGACGCACTGGCTCCGTTTTTTCCGCCTCCGACTCGCTCCGACAGCATTGTCGAATGTCATCGCAGGAGCAGCGCTGGCAGGTTGGACGCTGGATGCTCGCCTCTGGGTGATGCTGCTGACCTGGACCCTGGCCCTCTACATGCTGGGGATGGGACTCAACGACTACGCCGACAGAAAGCGAGATTCAGTCACCTCGCCCGAACGACCGATCCCTTCAGGAAAGATCTCGACGAGGGCCGCTCGAAGGGCACTGATCCTGCTGTTCATGGTCGTCGTCTCAGGGTTGATCTGGATGCCACAAGAGTCTCGGATCTTTGCGGCGGCAGCGATCGTGTTCGTCGCTCTGTACGATCTTGTCGTCAAGGAGGTTCCTCTCCTGGGACCGCTGGCGATGGGAGCAGTCCGAACGTCCATCGTGCTGGTGGGAGCCGCCTGTGCCGGGGCCGCTACCGATTCCCTGGTGCTGTCACACGCCCTCGTGATCGGTCTCTTCACCGCGGCTGTCACCCACTTTTCGCAGGAGGAAGAACGTGGGAGGTCTCGTTCGCTGAAACTGCGCTTCCTGCTGGTGTGTCTGGTTGTGGTGTTTTCCTATGGCCTGCTACGCGCACCCGAGGTGGAAAACATCTCCCTCACGGTGATCTTGCTCAGCTGGCTGCTGGTGGTCGGATTCCCCAGCGGCAAACGATCAGCATCCGCTTGCACTTTCGGGATGCTGACTGCGCTACCACTGGTTGATCTGCGTGCAGTCGTTACCTACCCTCAACTGCTGGTTCCTGCCCTCATCGTGCTGACCTGGATCATGTTGCGTCCATGGACGTTGTTGGGGAACCCGGATCCATCTTCGAGGAGGTCGCAATGAAGGTCGTCGTCATCGGTTCTGGCGGTCGCGAGCACGCCATCTGCTGGCAACTGGCACGATCTACACGCGTCGAGCAAATCATCGCCTGTCCGGGCAATCCTGGCATCGACAAGATCGCGACTTGCTGGAGAGATACCGATCCGATCGCCTCTCCGGACTCCTTCATCCAACGCTGCAAGGTAGAAAACGTCGATCACGTGGTGGTCGGACCCGAGGCACCCCTGGTAGCAGGTGTTGCTGACCTGGTCCGAGACGCAGGGATCGCCTGTTTCGGTCCGGGCGCGATCGCTGCCCGCCTCGAGGGTTCCAAGGCGCACTCCAAGGACTTCATGGCACGGCATAGGATCCCGACCGCGGCACACCGCACCATCAATTGCATCGAAGAACTGGATCCTGCACTCGATGATCTGCCCGAGAAGGTCGTGGTCAAGGCCAGTGGTCTCGCCGCCGGCAAGGGTGTCATCGTCTGTGACGATCGAGCCCAGGCGCAAGCAGCCGCAGCGGCGATGCTGTCGGGAGAATCCTTCGGCGAAAGCGGCAAGATCGTGGTGATCGAGCAAAGACTTTTCGGGCCCGAGGTCTCGATACTTGCAGTGGTCCGTGGAACCGACGCCTTGATACTGCCTCCGGCTCAGGATCACAAACCTCTGCTCGATGGCAATCTCGGTGCCAACACCGGAGGGATGGGCGCCTTCTGCCCCGGAAACATCGTTGGACCGGATGAACTTGCTCGAATCCGCACCGAGATCATCGAACCGACCCTCGAGGGGCTCATCGCAGATGGAGTCGACTACTCAGGCGTGCTCTATTTCGGCCTGATGTGGACCCCGGCTGGACCACGAGTCCTGGAGTACAACTGTCGACTCGGAGACCCGGAAACACAACCGGTCCTGATGCGTATGCAGAGTGATTTCGCCGACATCCTCGAAGCGACCGCCGGTGATGGCCCGTCCGGAGCATCGGTCACGTGGGATGAGCGTCCGGCGCTGTGCCTGGTACTGGCATCCGATGGCTACCCCGCGGCACCGCGCAAGGGCCAGCTCATCGAAGGAGAAATCTACAGTTCCATCGATGACGAGATTCAGGTCTTTCACGCTGGCACCAGCGCCACAGACCAGGGCAATTGTGTCGTCTCGGGCGGCCGGGTACTGGGAGTCACTGCCCTGGCAGATTCTCTGGCTGAAGCAAAAGAACTCGTCTACGACAAAGCGGCAATGATTCATTTCGATGGGAAAATTCACCGATTTGACATCGGCACCTTCCCGGGGAGCCTCGAACCAACGACTTCCATCGAGAGCAACTAGAGTTCTATCGCTATTGGGATTTCAACCGTCGATGCCAGCAGCCGTATCAATCACTCGACTCGGAAGTGGAAGTGAGATCTGACTGTTCGACCGGATCGATGGTGCGCCGAAGGAACTGTCTCATCGGACGGAAGATCGCCCCGAGCATCGCGAAGCGATGACCATGATCGAGCCCCGCATCGAGGCGCGGCACCAACCCTCCGGACTCATCCTGGAGACTCCCGGGGTTGAAATCGGGCGCCGTCCGATTCCCCTCATGTCCGTCAGAGTCCGGGGGATTGACCTTGAGAAGCACTGATCGGTTTGCTGCCTCACGCGCAGAGATACGGGATGACTTCGCCTCGTCCGGCACGATTTCCATCACCTGGACAGTTTCGCCATGTCGATCTTCTGGCTCTCGCACAGGCGCTCGACAGTCTTTTTCAGATTGGAGAGTTTCGTCGATCGACAATTAATATCGATTCCGACCGGACTGAGGTCATCGGGATCCGGTTTCAAACCCAGTTCCGTATAGAGACTTCGAGACCGATCGTAGGATCTCTTGGCAACGGCATTGACGATCTCGACCAGATATTTCATATCGCGAGAGTGTGGCAACATAGTCAGCGTCTTGCGATTTTTCTTCATCTCCGACTGGATCCTGCGAATCGGATTCCGAACTTCCTTGTCGCAGTAATTCTGCCAGGTCCTGGGATCGAAATTACCACTTTTCTGGAATCGAGAACCGGCGATAGCAGCATCGCGATCAGCCTCGAAGGAACGTTGAATCTTCAGAACATCTCGAATCCGCACCCGAAAGAACTCCTTGGCCTGAGATGTCCCTTTTGCGATTTCCGATGCGTTTCCCAGATCGAACTTATTCTTCCAGAAGGACTGCTTCCAGGGTGCGGTCTCCATCGGGTACTTCTTCGGCTCTTTCTCCAGAGCGATTTGCACTTCCCGTGGTTGACTGCGAGGACGAATCTCGGAACGCAATTGCAGTCCGCTGATCGCGCCTTTCAGATCTTTCAAATCGATCTCCTGATCGATGCGTCGCGACCCATCGAGTACCACAAGAAAGGCGAAAATGATATTGGTACGCCAACGGATCTCGAACTCGATCACGGTCTTTGCCGGCAAGGCAGGTGCTTTGCCGACAACCCGAAGTTTCCAGTCTTCTTTCACCTTTTTGACCTGGATCGACGTCAACTCGATGAAGGTAGGAGGAGGTTTCGGGGGACCGGAGTCTTCCTGGGCCAGCGAAACAGAACCGCACAACAGAATCGACAGCACCATCGGGATCGACAATAACTTCATGATCCGCTCCCACTCTCCTCGGGGGTGATGCCGATCAACTTGTTGACCTTCTGGACGAGATCATTGAGATCGGAACCGCGTGGAATCCGGCGACCAGATCTCACCTTCACATCGAGTTTCTGTGGTTTCGTATCGAGTGATGACGGACTCAGGCCCTGAGCCGTGTAGAGTTTTTTCGACTCGTTGGTGGTGCGTTTCCCTACCGCCACCGAGAGTTCTAGCAGGTAAGAAAGCGCCAGCCGATGCGCCAGGAACTTGGGGTTCTGGAAGTTCTTGCGGATCTCCTCCTGAATATCGACAAGTTCGGAGATCACCTTCTTGTCCATGAAATCACGCCACTTCTTCTCGTCGAACTCGCCGTTGGGCCTGGTATAGGCCGTGCCAGCCTCGACCGCTTTCGCACCGTCGCGCACTTCACCATCTTTCTTGGCCATCTTCTTGTAACGCTCGACGAACCAGGCACGGATCTCCTTGAGTGAAGCTTCGATCTCCTCGACAGAGCCAATCACAAACTGATGACCAAAATGAAACTCGGTCCAAGGTGCAGCCGCGGGAGGAAACAGAACTTTATCCTTATCGAGATCCTTGTTGACCTTTGACGTCTGCTTTTTTGGGTCGATCACCGACCGGAACATGTACTTGTCCGGTGTCGGTTCCAGTTCCTTGACAAGAAATTCTTCGCGTACTTTTCTGTTGGCAGGGATGGTGATCGTGAAGGTCTGTATCAACTGGCTTCGCCAGGTCAAAAGAAGGTCAACTTTGGTTCCGACGGGAATCTTGGGAGCGCTGGCAGTGACCGTGATCGAATAGCGGCCGTTCTTCTCGCCTTTTGTGACCAGGATTTTTGTGAACTCCAGCAGGGTCAGATCTTCCCCATCCGGGCCACGTCCCTCCCCCTGCGCCAGTGCCCGATCAGAAACAAGCATGCTGGTGACCAACAACACAACGCATGCAAGCACCATCGTGAGCATCGGTTTGCTCACGGCTGGATCACCTTGTTCTGTTGGAGAATTTCGCACTCGAGGTCTCCTCGAACCCATCAACAACATCAGTCCATCACCTCCGTCAGCAGATACTGGGCAGACGGAAGGTATACCGTCAGGGTCACATCGTCCAATGCCGGTGTGACCATGGCATCACCAGCATGATCTCCGGTTGCCGAGGCAGCTCGCATCTTCAACTCGTAGCCAAGAAACCCGACATCGAAGTTGTCACCGTAGTCCTGGCTTCCTGTCGGGTAAAGCCAACCACCGGCGATCAATTGATTGTTTCGTCCTCCATCACCCGAGCCTCCCACCAGCCCGCCCGGATCACCCAGTCTGCGCGCAGACTGCTGACCATTGACGTTGATGACGTTCATCGTCTCGGCATCCCAGTCGACAGGCTTCTGGGCGTACATCTTCGGCTGATAGAGGGTCCAGGTCATGTTCCGGATCCGCATCCTCTGCACTCCATCGGGGAACGGCACCAGGAAGGTATTGGTATAGGTCCCTTCCTGCTCGGAAAAGTACCCACCACCGCGGCTGTCATCTTGGGTGTACTGGCCCAGATATATGCGCAACTCATCGATGGTGGCATTGGCCAGCACACGCTTGATGGATGGGGAACGCAATGCTCCCAGCTGGTCGTAATTGGTACCGAACTTGAACAGCCCTTCGGTCGCCACCGCCTGATTACGATAGAAGCCAGCCACCTGAATCTGGTCCTTTGGAACCTCTTCGTTGAGCGCGCAGAACATGCCGTCACCGATATTGTGATTGACCGCATCGACCTGAAGGTGATCCACCCAGACCCGAATTCCAGCCGTGGCTGAATTGTCATCGTAGGAGATGGCCAGGTGATGCCACTCGTGGGCCCGCCATTTCGATATATCCACAACAACATCATTTCGAGCCCAGAACTTCTGGGAATCGGTCTCGGCTTCGTTTCCGGCCTCGACCTCGTCCTGATTTCCGATCAAGGGTATCGCCTGAGCGGTGAAACCCTTGGCGAAGGCCTGGTGGTAGTAGAGACGCGAGACGCGCAGTTGTCCCTCTGTGTTCTTCCAGATCCAGAACTGGGAACCCTCGGAATCGGTCGGCTGCTGCCCCACTTCGGTCTGAACCTGGGTCGCGCCGATCAATCCGGAGAAGGTCGGGTCGTCACCATTGAATTCCATCTTGACCCAGAAGGACACCGCGCCGTTGTAGTAGGGCAAGTTGCCGATGTCGTTGTTGTAATTGCGGTTCACCGCTCCCTGGTCGGCAGGATTCTGCCGGAAACGAAGCGCCGGCAAACGCAGGAATCGGCCACCGAGTGCCGAGGTCCGAAACATGCTACTGTTGATGCCATCGGGCATCAGGTCCGAGTTCTGGGCCGCTTCATCGACGAACGGCTCGGCGATATTTTCGTCCTCGATGGCGCTCTCATCGGCTCCCCAAACATATCGAGAGTAGCGCTGACGATAGATCGACCCCTTCTGGGCGTAATCAGCATCGAGCACTCTCCCCAGTTCCTTGATCTTTGCCTCCGGGTTCGATCGAGTTCTGAGCAACCGCGCCAGGTTGTTCGTAGACTCTACATCCCTGAAGCGGAAGGTATGTGCCAGACGCAACGTAGGATTTGCAGACCATCGAGACAGTCGCGCCGCTGGAGATGAAACCTGCATCAGGCCATCGATGGCGCCCGACATCTCGACCCGGCCATCTTGTGTCGACCCGACATAGAAATCAGGTTGCAGGGCATCGATCGGATCTGGCCATGTGGTGACATACTCACGGGCTCCGGCGCGAGCGTTGCTGGTTCGTCCCAGCGCTCGAAACGGTTGCTCGAACTGTTCCTGAGTCGTGTGATGGTAGACATCGAAGACTTTGATGATGCTACGCTGCATCGACTCGGAGAAGACCTGCTCGCTCGAATTGCCGGCTCCGGTGATCTCTGCCAGGCTGGTGATCTCGTAGATCCCCTTGCTGTCGAAACAGAACTCGGTGGTATGTCCCAATCGAACGTCAGCACGATTGGCGACATCGAGTTTCACCAGTCCCGACTTGTCGACCGCTCGCCAGGCGGGAAAGTTAGAGTTCACCTTGTTGATGCGGGTATTGGGGTTGGCATTGGCGATGACCACCGAACGGATCATCTCCTTGTACCAGGATCTTTGTGCACCCCTCGGCAGACCGAGTGCTGTCCTGATGCCGTTTTCTCCCGATGGATAACCGCGATTCCACATCTCATCGGATCCTTCTGATTCCCGAATTCTTCCGTAGTAGTTGGTCGTGTCCCTCGACTGGGGATTGATGACCCAGACGGTTTGTTCAGGAGGGAAGAAAGAGTCATCGAGTCCATTGATGAAATCTTCAAAACCGACATCGCCACTGCCGATGGGGGAGGTCCAGTGCTTGAAAGCCCGCTGCTTGCGCTGAGCGATGATCGCCCGTGCGATCTTCCGCGCGATATCAAGAGAGAGCGGTTGCGAATAGACCCATACAGGTGTCTGGATCAGGCTCAACTCTTCTTTGACCGGTGCCAGAGTACCCCCACCCAGGTCGATCACCCCGAGGTTGGGCTGCTCGAGCCTCTGCGAGTTGATGCTCATGTAGGGGAAAGCGCGACGCCCTCCCACTCCCATCAATGTGGCGATCAATACCGGCTCGGCAGCGGTGTTGATATTTATGGGCGCTCGGCCCTCACCAACCAGCTGCGCTGCGCCGACCACCCGCTGACTTCGAGGATCCTGTGGCAGGTTGCGCGATACGCCGGTGGTTCCAATCAATGCGCCGGTACCCTGGAGACCAATCCCGACCCGGTTGTTGACCTCTCGTCCTGCACCCGATCTCTGGGTGTATCGATTCACCCACGCATGGGCGGTGACAAAATCGGAGATGAGTGCCAGGTTCTCCTTTCCGATCAGGGCAGCAAGCTCTGACTTGGACGAGAACTTTCCACCTGGCAGACGGTTTCTGAACTGGACGATATCGGCACCCCTGAGCAACCTGCCCGATTCATTGGGTTCGGTCCACAGTGGATTGACACCATAGCGATCATCGCCGGCGAGGGCTTGACCGAGATTGGTTAACATGTCGGCGAGAGTATCCTGCCGTCCGTTGAGATAGATCTGTGCAGATGTGTCGATCAATTTGACCCGGTAACGATCCTGTCCCGGTGTTCCCGCACCAATCCCCGGATATGAGCCCCGATTCAACAGGCCACCGAGGGATGCCTCGTCCTCGTCAGCATCTTTCAGATCGAGAATACCGCCGACACGAGTTTCTCCATCACCACCGATGATGCCATAAATCCATGGAGCACGAGTTCGACTCGCAACCACATGCCCATCCCAGAAGGGACGGCTTCTGAGCATCGCGATCACGGCGGATTCGGCAGAGTTGGCCAGTAAGCGGGTTCGCTTCTGGTCACGAAAATTCTCGGTCGCCTTCAACTCCAGCCGCATCAAGGCGACGAAGGTCACGGCGATGATGGAGAGAAGCGTCAACACGGCCAGGGCGATGAGGAGCATCGAACCCCTCTCCCTCCTGGTCGAACGAATACCTGAGACGCAAAGATGTTTGGCAGTCTCTGAATACATCTCTTCTCTTTCCAACACCTCTACCTGATTCCCGGTGGCACAAATGCGGCTATTCGCTCACGAGTGCCTCTTCTTTTTCAGTTTTTTTCTCGGGCTTCGGCTTATCGAAAAATCGAGATCGAAGTTCCCTGTCCAGTCTCTCGGAGAGTTCCGGATGGTCGCGCAAAAATTGCACCGCGCGGTCACGCCCCTGGCCGATGCGCTCTTCTCCGATGGAGTACCAGGTTCCGGCACGCTTGACCAACTCCTCCTCAACACCGACATCGAGTAGATCCCCGTGGTAAGAGATTCCGATGTCGAAGATGATGTCGAACTCCGCTTTGCGGAAAGGAGCCGCCACCTTGTTCTTGACGACCTTGGCGACAGTACGGTTCCCGGAGAACTCCCCATCGGTCTTGATGGCGCCGATACGGCGGATATCAATCCTCACCGAGGAATAGAACTTGAGGGCTCTGCCACCGCTTGTGGTTTCCGGGCTGCCGAACATGACACCGATCTTCTCGCGAATCTGGTTGATGAAGACCACCGTGGTCTTGGAGCGGTGGATCACACCGGTCAGTTTACGCAACGCCTGGCTCATCAGTCGCGCTTGCAGTCCGACATGAACATCCCCCATCGATCCCTCGAGTTCTGCGCGTGGAACCAGCGCCGCCACCGAATCGATCACGACGATGTCCACGGCACTCGATGCGACCAGCATCTCTGCGATCTCGAGCGCCTGTTCACCACTATCGGGTTGAGAAACCAGCAAACTATCGAGATCGACACCGAGTTTGCCAGCATAGCTCGGGTCGAGCGCATGCTCGGCATCGATGAAGGCGGCAACTCCACCGGCCTTCTGAGCATTGGCGATGGCATGAAGAGTTAGAGTTGTCTTGCCGGATGCCTCCGGTCCGAACACCTCGACCACGCGTGCACGAGGCAGCCCCCCGACACCCAGAGCTCGATCGAGCGAGATCGAACCGGTCGGAATCACATCGATTGCTTGAGAATACTTGTCACCGAGCACCATGATCGAGCCCTGGCCACATTTCTTGTGTATCTGTTGCAGCGCGAAATCGAGCGCCTGCTTGCGTTGACCATCGATCCCCTTGATCGAATCCACCGGCGAAGCCTCTTTGGCCGCAGCCTCCTTGCTTGTCGCTTCTCTGGCACCAGTTGCACGCCCCTTGCGTTTCAAACTACTCATCTACGTCCTCCATCCTCACCCGGAGCCCCGGTCGTCACCGGAGTCGATTCCGTTCCCCTGGAATTCGTTCCAACATTTTCCACATTGCTTCTGGATTCGGTCGTCGTTGTCGAGGCAGGCTTTTCTCGTTCGAGCCTCGCTCGCAACTCTTCTCTGGCTGCGTCCATCACTCGCGGTCTCCCCAGTACCCGTTGGCGCCCGATGCGATGGCCCGGGGCCTGGCCAGCACGATCCAGATCGAACATCTTCTGTCGATCCCCGTCGGTAGCCCCATCGGCTCGCCAGGGCAGTTGTTGAAGAAGGTATACCTGCTCCGGCGTCAGCTGGCCGGCGCGGGCCTTCATCCAGTTGACCTGGGAGACCGCGTGCTGGGCGGGGCTGATCCAGGTTGAAGTGGCTCGCTGACCATTACCGGCACAACCCAACGACATTGCCGGTCCGATGACCAGCAACAGCAACCAGCCTGAGATCACGTTGCGGTGAGAGTCAAAAGATCGTCGAAGAACCGCACACAAACGGCACTCGACCCGTTTCTCCGGCCGGCGATGAGACCTGGTGTCGGTGCTGTCCTCGGTGCTGTCCCCGATGCTCGTCAAGGTGATATCCTCCTGATCGCTCACCGATCACCGCGGCAGCGATCGACGCATTCCCCCCACAAATACCGAGACTCGAGAGGGGGAGTCTGCACGCCGGAAAAGTAACTACAGAAGTGCGGAGCATCCCGGGCTCTCGGGCGCATCCAGTGCACAACGGATCTCCAGCCATTCTGCACCCCGCCGGGGGCGCTGTCAAAGTAGCGCATCGGGCCGATTCTGGTCGAAAAGGGCGATTCTCACCACTTCTGGCGGTACCCACCCGGATCGCTACCGGTGGCCAGTGGTGGTCCAGAAAGAAACGCTAGAAAGGCGGCGGCAACAGATTCGAGCCGCCCTCGTAGGCACGGGCGATACGGACGATGGCGTCCATCACCTGCTTCTCGATGTCCTCGAGGGTTCGCAGACCGGTCTCGGTATCGAGCCCGATGGCCTCATCGATCTGTTCTGATAGATTTCCGGCGGTCTCGAACAGCCGAATAATTGCCTGAAGAGCATTGGGACGATCGATCTGGGCCGGGATCGTATCGATCATCAGTTCCAGTTCTCCGGCCGAGACCTTTGCCGCGGAACTCAATACCGTGATCGAGGGGCGATGGATCGCCACCGTCAAGCCGCGCAGCGGGAATCCAGAAGCGTTGACGATGGAATGGGTGACGCCGGCCGGAACCACCACTCCGTGGCCAGGAAACAGTTCCACCGCAACATCTTGCCGGCGAACTTCCCCACGTCCCTCCAGAGCGATGACCAGTTCTTCGCGATCATCGTGCTGATGGACCGGTGTGCTTTCGCCGTGCTGGAGCAAGACCTCCCACAGTTCCAGCACTCGACTGCAAGAATCGGCGCCATCAACATCTCTACGATTCCATGGGCGGATCTTCATCGACGTACTCCCTCCGAACGCTTCACTCGCCATAGAAGGATCGGATGGAAATGCCGATGAGGTCCACCCCGCGCCAGCGGGCGCAACTCAGGAGGGGCGCAGAAGTACCTTCAGGAGCCCTTTTTCGCCCGCTTTGTCCAGCGCCTGAACCCCCTCGGAGAGCGCCAATTGCTCATCGATCAGATCGCGCGGATCGATCGATCCATCGGCGAGTGCCGCCAGGGCGGGCCGGAACGGACCACAGCGGGATCCGATCAGCTGGATCTCATCGACCACCAGCGCTGATGCATCGCAGTCAAGATCACCGGCGTAGGTACTCTTGAGTACCAGGGTGCCGCCCGGCCGCAGAGCCTTGCGTGCCACAGCGAAACCGGAGGCATTGCCGCTGCACTCGATGGCCCCATCGAAACCGGCGCCCTCGAGCGAACCTGCATCTTCGGTGACCTCGATGCCATGCCCAGCCAGCAGCGCCAGCTTGCGTTCGTGTCTTCCCAGCACCATCAGATCGACACCGGTCGCGGCGACCACCCGCGCCACCAGTTGACCGAGACGCCCATCCCCGACCACCAGCCAGCGATCCCCGGGAATGAAGGAAACCTGTTCGAGGATGCGCATGGCGGCCGCCAGCGGCTCGGTGAAGACGCTGCACTCATCGGGTACATGTTGCGGCACTTCCAGCAGATTGGTCGCTGGCAACAAGAAAGATTCAGCGAAGCAACCATCGCGACCGACGATGCCGAGCACGGTCCGGTTCGGGCAATGATTGGAGCGACCCTCGCGGCAA
>CAWLAN010000028.1:0-22597 GCA_963854815.1 Planctomycetes bacterium UBA1146 | reverse complement strand
ACGCACACAGTCGGAGTCCCAGGAGTACTCAGGATCCAGGAAAAGCTGGTCGCGTCTCCCGGTAACGAAGTGATGGGAACCAGGTTCCCGGGATCGTCTCCCAGCGAGATCACCACCGCATCGGCGGGATTTTCGAGGCCCCATGTCAGCGTGTAGGTATTGGTGCATGGGTCCGTCAATGCACAGACTAGATCGGTTGCCGGGTCCGGACGCTGATCGTGCCAGATGGCTCCGATGTCAGGAAGAGTGCCGTCCGGGTCCGGGCTGGCCGTTGGAGAGCCTCGATCGACACAGGGGGAGGTCACACTGAGGGAGTAGTTACCCGTGGCAGGATCGGTGAAGAGGGGGTCGGCGTCGAAGTTGGCAACACCCGGGTATCCCCCTTCCACGTCACAGAAATCGGTGGTGGCGAGAGTTGGAAGAACCAGTTCCAGTCCACCTGGATTCCACAGGATCGAGTGACTCGCGATCAATGTCGAGTTCCCTGTTCCAGGGGAAGGCTGAGGAAAATATATCCCGGAACTACCCTGGATGGCCTGGTTGTTGGTGAGGGTCACGTGACTGAGATTCACGGAGGTTTGATTGAGCGTTGTAGCGATGCCTCCGCCATGCGAGGTGGCGAAGTTGTCGGCGATGACGGATCTGGTAATGGCGACGGTTCCACCATCGATTCCGATACCAGCTCCGTGCCCGGAAACATTCTGAATAATGGTACTACCGGAAACGATCGAGATACTCTGATAGAAGGCGATGGCCCCACCGATCAAGGTGGCATCGTTTTCAATGAATTCGCAGTCGTTGATCTGGATCGATGACAGTTTTGAATCTATCGCTCCTCCTATGAGAGCGCCATTGTTCTGGAACAAGCACGAATTGATTTCACTCGAGTTACAAGATTCCACAGTCAGTGCACCACCAGCGGTCTGAGCGTTATTGGTGAGAAACGAGCACTGATTCAAAACGACGGAATCGACGAAATAGAAGTAAGCCCCCGCACCTTCGAGTCCGCTATTGTTACGAAAGGTCACTTCGTCGACGATGAGGGCTGGGCTCTCCGAGGCGTGGATACCCGCTCCCATCTGCGCCTGGTTGTCTTTGACGAGGCAGTTGACCACCGAAGGGGATGATCCGGAGATCAGGATCCCACCACCTCGGGAAAAAGTGCCGGTTGCATCGGTGATGACTTTTCCGGAACCTCCGACGATGGCAAAACCCTCGAGCCGCGCCAGAGACGATTCTCCGCCGGAGAAGACCACGGTCGATCCCTCACCTGGCCCTCTGGTCAGCGCTGATCCATCGATCACGGTCAATTCAGGCCCCTCGATGGCTCTCAGAGTGATATTCAGACCCAGAAAATTGAGATTCTCAAAATAGACCCCCGGTTCGACGAGAATCTGGTCGGACGTCTGTGCGGCCTCGATGGCCGACTGGATGGTGGCAAACTGCGAAGGGACCAGAAGATCCGCTGCCGGCAGCTGTTCGGGTGAATACAGGCTCAGGCCCACGAGAATCGACAGCATGATGGGGGTAGGGGACTCGAGCATCGGCGCTTCTCCTCCCGGATGAGGATCTGGTCGTCCTGGAAACGTAATCAACATTGAAATTGCGGCAGATCACTGCAGCCTGGTTATCCCATTGTACTGTGAATGAAAGCGCAGAGAACCCGGGCTAGTTAACTTCAGTTTGATTAACTAAAGATCCAATTCACTCCGAATTCGCCCAAATTTTCCCATGTAGGGGGGGCTCTCTGCAATTTCGTTAATATAGACAACATGCATAACTGAGTTACAATCGAAGTACCTTTTCCTGGATAGAGTGCACCCAAACTGGATTGAATCGAGTCTGAACATTTTCGGGGTAATTCCCTCGAGAGTGGGATGGCGTAGGGGTTCATACCCCACGGAGGACCGATGCTGAGCGTAGCCCGAATCATCGGAAAGATCCTGATCCTTGTCTTGCTGGCAGGCGCCATCGGTGGCTGTTTTGGCCGTAGCACCAAGATCCAGGCTCCCACCGCCCTCAGTTACCCGATCGCGCAATGGGTTCTCACCGTCGGAGAGTTCGTGGTGATTCCAGCTCCCGTAATTATCGGCGACGCTCCCGATCACTGGAGTGTCGCTCCACCGCTTCCGGACGGACTGGCGCTGAATCCACAAACCGGAGACATCTCCGGGACACCTCTGGAGCCGTGTCCGGCGAACTTCTTCACCATCACGGCTTCGAATTTCGGCGGAGAAGTTGCAGTGTCGCTGCAGATACAGGTGCTTCCAGCAGCCCCCTGCAATTTGACCTATCCAGTCGATGAGGTTCTAGGACACATCGCCTTCACACAATTTCCGACTTTACTCCCCAGTCTGGAGTGCGGCCCTTCGAACGATTACACCATCGAACCTGCACTTGCAGAGGGTGTTCTGCTGGATCGCTACACCGGCATCATCAGCGGGACCCCGGTCGCGAGTCAACTCGCAACTGTTCATGTGGTGACCGCAGCAAACGAGACGGGGAGCAGCAGTTTTTCGATCCTGATCGAGATTCTTCCGGCAGCTCCGTGTGACCTCGAATACGCCGAAGACGATGAGGTCGTCTCTCCATACGCTCCGATGTCTCCCTTGCTGCCCACTGTCGGCTGTGGAGAGCCAGAGGAATGGACAATCGACCCCCCGTTGCCCGATGGCCTCGAGATCAGTGCGGCTACCGGCGTCATTTCGGGAACTCCTACAGTGGAAACAGTACGCATCGTTTACACGATTACTGCCCTCAACGAACACGGTAGCGACCAGACAGAGGTTGCCCTGAGAATTTCACCGGTCTTCTCCTATGAACTGGAACAGATCAGCGGTGAGTACGACCCGGATACCGGTCAAGGCGGAGCAGAGGTTCGTATCATCGTGACCGAGGGTGGCGACAACGTGACCTTCCCGACTCAGATCCTGATGCTCTCTCTGGCACTGGGTCACGATACGACCCGCCTGGACCTGGTTTCTGTCGAGCCGGGTCAGGACCTCACCGGTCTCAATGGTGGTAATGGTCCCGAGTTCTTTGCTCCATTCGAAACTCCAACAGGATTCACCCTCGGGGTGGTCTTCTCCTTCTCGGCCGAAGCCGGTGGAATCAGCGCCGATCAGCCACGCGAGGTGGCTGTGGTGAATTACGAGACCATTCCGGATGTGTTCGCAGGAGATACGGATGGAGTGACAACTGATCTCGAGTGGGGGAACTCCTCGGCTGGAACGCCCGGAGTTCCTTCGGTCGGGAATACTGTCGTTCTCGATGGTGTGACAGGAATCCTACCTGTGACCGCGAACATCAGCCTCGATCTGATACCGAACTAGAGATACCTCCGTCTCAGGAGGGAGGGATCCCATGCGGCGAATCGTTCTCCCCGTCCTGCTCGCCTTGGCATTCCTCGCAGGGTGTGGAGGAAGTGCCAGTTCGACCTTGAGCGTCGAATCGTACCCGCCCTTATCCATCAGTTATCCGGCTTTTGGTCCCTTCATGATCGGTTTTCCGATCAATCCGATTGCACCCATCATCGAGGGCGGCACGCCAAGCCACTGGGTCGTTTCCCCGGCATTTCCCCAGGGCGTTCTGCTGGACCCCGAGACCGGGGTCATCTCGGGCACTCCTCTGGAGATCCAGACTCCTACCCCCTACACCATCTTTGCCGAGAATCCCAGCGGGCAGGTGACGGTCGTCGTGCTGATCTTCGTGCTACCCACCCCTCCTTGCGACGTGCAGTACGAAACGGATTCGATTCAGTTGCCTCAGGGAATTGCCATCGATCCGCTGATTCCTGTTCATGGCTGTGGAGCTGCCGTTTTCTGGAGCATCTCGCCAGCGATTCCAGCCGGTCTCACTTTCAATCCTGCTACCGGTGCCATTTCCGGTACCCCGCAGCAGCTGAGTCCGCCGAGCCAGTATGTGGTGACCGCAGCCAATAACGTCGGATCCGATACCGTGTTGCTTTCCATCGAAGTCCTCGGTACTCCTCCCTGTGATCTTCTCTACGCTCCCTCGTACATCTCGATTCTGATAGGGGAGGAAATCCCGACCATCGTACCGGAGGTCGGTTGTGGAACGGTGGAGAGCTTCGATGTTGCTCCCGGTTTGCCTGCAGGATTGAATCTCGATCTTGTCACCGGTGTCTTCTCGGGAATCGCTGCCGAAGTCTCTGCCGAGACGGTCCATGAGGTCATTGCGAGCAACGCCTACGGCAGCACCAGTTTTTCGCTGGTCGTGCGCGTTGATCCGCTGGCTCCCTGTGACCTGGCGTATCCGACCATGATCTTGACCACAGAGGTCGATGTTCCGTTCGAACCTCTGTTGGCCACGGTTGGCTGTGGAGCCGTTGAAGCCTATTCGATCGAACCACAACTTCCGGCTGGTCTGACACTGGATCCAGATACTGGAGAGATCTCGGGTGTTGGCCTGGAGAATGCCGCCGCAGAGGTTCACACGGTCACGGCCAGCAATGTGACCGGCCAGAGCAGTTTCTCCATCCTGATCGAAGTGGTCTCCCCGCCGTGTGATCTCAGTTATTCGCCGGTGGAATTGAATCTACAGGTGGGGACACCGATGTCGCTACTGGTCCCATCCACAGGTTGTGGTGCGGTGGACATCTACGGTGTAACGCCACTGTTGCCGCAGGGAATCCACCTGGATCCGGTGACCGGGGTGTTCTTCGGAACTCCGAGCCAGACCTCCGAACAAACTCTGTACGAGATCGTCGCCTCGAACACTTACGGGCAAATCGCCACGCTGCTACTGATCGCGGTGGCTCCTGAAGCTCCCTGTGACCTGCAGTACCCGGTTTCTCCGCTCGCTCTTACCGTTGGTGAAGAGATGTCACCTCAGATCCCAACTTCGGGATGTGGAGTTGTGGAGAGTTTCAGTGTCTCTCCTGCTCTTCCGGATGGAGTCCTGCTCGATGCGGTAACCGGAGTGATCTCTGGGCTAGCGAGCGAGGTTCTTCCCGAGACGGTTCATGATGTCACCGCGACCAATATCTCAGGGAGTACGAGTTTCCCGCTGCTGATTCGTGTCGATCTCCAGGCTCCTTGTGATCTGAGTTACCCGGTCGCGCTGGTGATCACCCAGGTCGATGAAGTCCTCGATCCTCTGATGCCCACGGTTGGTTGCGGTGCAGTCGAGACTTTTTCGATCGATCCGCCATTGCCGGCCGGCCTGGCTCTGGATCCAGCGACCGGGGGGATCTCGGGTACTGCTCTCGAGACTGCCGCGCCGGAGATTCATACCGTCACGGCCAGTAACGTGACCGGAGAGACCAGTTTCTCCCTGATTGTCGAAGTCGTTCCCCCTCCTCCCTGCAATCTCAGTTACCCCGAGACGGTACTGATTCTCCAGGTCGAGATGGAGATGTCGCTGTTGGTCCCGACTAGCGGCTGCGGCCCCGTCGACAATTACGAGGTATTGCCTGATTTACCGCAGGGAGTTCATCTCGATGCAGTGACGGGGGTTCTCTCCGGAGCACCAGACGAAGAATCCCCGGCGACTCTGTACGAGATCGAGGCCTCGAATGATCAGGGACATAGCGTTGTCTTGATCCTGATCACGGTACTTCCCGTCCCGCCCTGCGACCTGCAGTATCCCGTTGGGGATCTCATCCTCACCGTTGGTGAGGAGATGACTGCCCTGATGCCAACTTCTGGTTGTGGCCCGGTGGAGAGTTACACGATTCTGCCGCCGCTGCCCCAGGGAGTGAGCCTCGACAGTTCCAGCGGAATCATCAGCGGAACCCCGCAAGTTACCAATGATCGTTTCGATCACGTGATCCTTGCCGGAAATGTCAGCGGAACCACATCGTTCCTGATCAATGTCACGGTAGTTCCTCTAGCACCGTGTGATCTGTTCTATCCGCTCGATTCTCTGATTCTCGAACCCGGTGAGGATATCGGCTTTCTCGAGCCGTCGATCGGTTGTGGTGCGCCAGATTTCTGGCAGGTCCTTCCGGCTCTTCCTGATGGGATGTCGCTCGATTCCAGCAGTGGCATCATCTCCGGTGCCCCCTCGGGCATCCAGGATCTCCAGACTCACCTCATATCTGCGGTCAACGGCAGTGGCAGTAGCAACTTCGAGTTGGATATCTGGGTACAGGCACAGGCGCCCTGCGACCTCGTGTACCCGGAAACAGATTTGATTCTCCTGCTCGGTGAACCGATGGCGCCGCAGATTCCTAGCAGTGGTTGTGGCGAGATCGATCTGTTCGAGATCGATCCCGATTTGCCCTCCGGTGTCGGTTTCGATCCTCTGACTGGCAGTCTCTCGGGAATCCCGCTCGAGGTGATCCCCTCCACCGTTTTTCAGGTGGTCGCCAGCAACGAGACCGGCAGTGTCGTTGTCGAGTTGAGTCTCGAGGTGCTCGGACAGGGTCCCTGTGGGCTCAGTTATCCCCAGACGATTCTTGCTCAGCCTGCAGGAGTGCCCTTACCCGCGCAAGTTCCCACCAGCGAGTGTGGTGCCGCTGAACTGTGGCTGGCCACTCCAGCTCTTCCGCAGGGTCTGGAACTCGATCCTGACACCGGGATCATCTCGGGAACAGCACTGGAAGAAGGAGAAAGCATCCACGTCATCCACGCTGAAAATGATTACGGCAGTTCCGAGGTCAGCATCGAGATCTTCATCCGAGATGTGTTCCTGTTCCAGGGAGGACCGCTGCAGATTCCTTACTCCCCGGTGACCGGTGAGGGAAGTGGTAGTTTGACTCTCCATTGCACGGAGGGGATTCTGAACCCCGGATTCCCGACGTATCTAGCTGGATTGTCGATGGCGATCCAGCACGATCCGGCTCTCTTCAATTATGCTGGAGCTGTTCAGGGCATCGACATCGAACTACTCAATGGCGGAACGGGTCCCGATTTCTGGGCAGTGAACTCTCTCGATGGGATGATCCTGATCGGTCTTCTGGTCTCCTTCTCCCTGGTCGATTACCTCACCTGCGATGAGCAACGAGAGATCGTGGTCATCGATTTTGTCACGACACCTGAAACCCTCCAGGGCAATAACGTTGGAGTGAGTGGATCTATCGAATGGGGAAATCCGCAAGGAACGCCGCCGCTTGACAATTTGATCGTGATCGATGGTACGAACAGCGTGGATCCGGTGATGGAGCCCATTTCCTACGAATTGACCCCTCAGTAAACTCCTGATAGTCAAATTAGGGCGGTGGCGTTGCCTGTACAGGCGGGGTAACATCGCTGTTTACAGGTAGTTATTTTCTCCCGTTTATTGGCGGTTCTTGTCGGCTCGACCGGTTCTCTTCGAACTTTAGTGACTTTCTGGGGGAACCGAGTTGTCCAGGAGAGGTGATCTGATGCCGAAATGGCGCAATCTCTTTACAATCCTAGTCTTTACCGGCCTGTTCTCGATTCCTTTGTACGGCCAGAATCACACCGTGACGGCATCCAACGAGGCAATCCTTCCTGGTGCTTCAGTGACTGCTTCGGTCACTCTCGACAATGACGAGGGGGCACGGGGCTTCAGCATGGGTCTGGCTCATACCGGTTCGTTTCTGACCTTGACCGCCATCGAAGCTGGAGCCGTAACTGCAGCCTCCAACGGTGGAGTGGGCCCTGACTTCGAGTTTACCGACGTCAATCCTGCAGGAGGACCGGGAGGAACCTACGGCGTGATCCTGAGTTTCGGCGCTCCCCTCGACGAGATCCCGGTCGGATCGGGTAATGAGATCGCTCTCTTCAATTACGACTGCGCGCCTGCGGCAGAACCTGGTTCTGTCGAAACGCTCGATTTCTCGGACGCCCTCGGATCTCCTCCGGTGGCAACCATCATCAGTATCGTTTCAGGAACCACCTCCGTCAGTCGCATTCCCATCAAGGTCTCGGGTTCCGTCAGCGTTGGAACGCCGGCCCCGTCAGGGCTCACCTGTTCGGTTCTGGATCCGTGTGGTGGCAATGGCTCTCCTGCGATTGGTCTCGGAGAACTGTCATGGACCAACGGCGGTCCCTACGACAGCATCGAGGTACTTGCAAACTCGAGCGTGGTCGAGACCCTGGCTGGCTCCGCGACCTCAACAACCTACAGTCCAGCGGGATCGAGCACGGTCTCGTTCACGGTGCGCGGCATCCGTAATGTCACTACCAGTGCCGACAGCAATAGTTGCTCGTTGGTCTTCGCCCCAGTTCCGACACCAGATGCACCCACTGGATTGACCTGCGCGGTCGATCAGGCCACCGGAGTGACCACCGTCAGTTGGACCAACTCTGGTTCTGTTTCCTCGGTCACGGTAACTCTGGACGGGGCTGTCGAAGTGACGCTCGGTGCCGGAGCAACCACCACAAATGTCACCATCGGGGGCCCTGGTTCCTACCAGATCTGTGTTACAGGAGCGAACCAGTGCGGTTTACCCGGCGGGACTGCCTGCTGTACCGCCGTTCGTGACAACTTCTTCATCCGCAACGACATGAACCAGGATGGGGGCTCCAACATCGCCGATCCGGTGGCGGCGCTGAACTACCTGTTCGGTGGCGGAGTGCTCGCATGCCTGAAATCCGGAGATGTCAACGATGACGGATCCGTGAACATCGCCGACGTGATTTTCAGCCTCAACGTCATCTTCGGGATCCCCTCTGGCGGATCGGTCCCGACGGTACCGGATCCTGCTGGAGCCTGTGGTCCGGACCCGACCCCGGATGCCCTGACCTGCGACAGTTTCAACGGCTGTCCGTAAACAACGATGAAGTAACAATCGCAGGCTCCGTAGCTCGATCGGGCTACGGAGCCTGTTTTTTCAGCAAGTCATGACATCAGTTCAGGATCCATTGCTGGCTGGAGGATCACTTCTTCGGTCAACCAGACTTCTGGCCGGCAATTTCTCACCGATGACACCCTCGAGCCACAAACTCGAATCGATGAGTCGTTCCAGATCGATGCCGCAGTTGCAGCCCTGGGCCTCGAAAAGGGTCACCAGGTCCTCGGTGGCGACGTTGCCGGGGGCCCCCGGAGCGAAGGGACAGCCACCCAGTCCGCCCGCCGAGCCATCGAAGGAGCGGACACCCGCTTCAAGACCTGCCCTGGCGCACTCCAGTGCCTGGCCGTGAGTGTCATGGAGATGAAGAGAGAGTTGCTCGATGGGGACGACACTGCCCAGGGCGGTGATGAGCGCCGTCACGGCGGTCGGGGTGGCGATCCCGGTGGTATCGGAGATGACGATCTCATCGGCTCCTGCGGCGTGCAGCTGCTGCGCGAGGTCCGTCACCGTGGCTACCGCGACACTCTCTTCATAGGGACAACCAAAGCAGCAACTGAGGTAGGCTCGCAGCGGCGACTTCCCGGCCACCTGACGGATCTCACGGCAGTTCACGATCGATTCAGCGATGCTACAACCGGCATTTTTTTGCGAGAAGGTCTCGCTGGCGGAACTGAAGTATGCGAACGCCTTCGCCCCGCAGGCACGGGCGCGCTCGAATCCACGCAGGTTCGGAATCAATGCCCAGAGCAGCTCGATGTCCAGAGTCTGGGCTTCATGAAAGACTGCCTCGCTGTTGGCCATCGTTGGAACCAGATCCTCACGGACGAAAGAGCCGGCCTCGATCTCACGCAGACCGGCTGCCGTCAACTGGCGGATCCATTCGATGCGAAGATGGGTAGCGAGTTGGGTCTCTCGACTCTGAAGACCGTCGCGTGGCCCGACCTCCACGATTCTCACCGAGTCGCTGCTCATCGACTCGACTCCTGTTCCAGATTCACCAGCGCTTCTGTCTGATCCACGGTCTGTCCCGAGTGCACACCGATGGTCTTGACGGTCGATCGAGACGGGGTGCGGATGATCCGATGGGCGGCTTCTCCACGGTTAGCAACGATGACCCGGGGAGGGGTCATCGCGAAGCTCCATCGTCTGGTTCGGAGCTCTCGTCCCCGATCCAGGGCGGATCCTTTCCTTCGAGGAATGCCAGAAGGCCTGCCTGTCCTTCCTGGCTGGTTCTGCGGGCAGCGATACGATCGGCGGTGAACTCTGCCAGTGATTCCGGTGTCGGCAGGCCGGAGACCTCCCGGATCAGTCGCTTGGCTTCCTGGACTGCTTCCGGGCCACTGCTGAGGATTCCCTCGACGATTTGATCGACCCTCTCATCGAGTTGGTCTTCACTACACATCTCGTGAATCAAACCGATGCGTAGTGCCACCTCGGCGGAGAATCTCTCTCCGGTGAGAAACCAGCGTCGTGCTTGATGGGCTCCAATTCGCGCCACCGCGTGGGGAGAGATCACTGCAGGAATGATCCCGAGACGCACCTCGGAGAAGGAGAACAGGCAGTTTTCCTCGGCCACGGCGATATCACCGGCACAGACCAACCCGGCACCTCCGCCGAGCGCTGCTCCGTGGGCACGGACGACGACCGGGCAGCGAGCCGAAGATATGGCGGAGAAGAGGCGAGCCATGCGCAGAGCGTCGTGTCGATTTTCTTCGCTGGAGAGGTCGATGGAGGTTCTCATCCATTTCACATCGGCACCGGCCGAGAACACCTTTCCCTGGCCGGAGAGGACGATCACTCGAACGCTGGAATCCCCTGTGATGCTCTGGAATGCCTCCAAGAGGTGCGAGATCAGTTGATCGTCAAAGGCATTGCGAACTTCGGGACGAGACAGGATCACATCGGCCCTGGCGCCATCTCGGGTCACCTCGAGAGTACTCGGTTGCTGGGTCATCGTGTTCTCCTCTACATCCGGTAGACGCCGATGCGACGATCCTCCAGCGGTGCGCAGGAAGCCGCCTCGATTCCCAGTCCCAGCACGTCTCGAGTCGAGGCCGGGTCGATGATGCCATCATCCCAGAGACGAGCCGTCGAATACCAGGCACTGCCTTCGTGTTCGTAACGCTCGAGGATCGGTTCGGTGATGGCGTTGGCTTGCTCGTCGGACATGCTCTGGCCTGATGCCGCGAGTTGGTCACGCTTGATCTGCAGCAGCACATGGGCGGCCTGTTCGCCGCCCATGACGGAGATTCTGGCGTTGGGCCACATCCACAACTGGCGTGGTTGGTAGGCGCGTCCGCACATGCCGTAGTTTCCCGCCCCGTGCGAGCCGCCGATGATCACCGTGAAACGTGGAGAGGGTGAGTTGGCGACCGCATGAACCAACTTGGCTCCGTCCTTTATCAACTCCCTGTAGTTTTTTCCGACCATGAAGCCGGCGATGTTCTGCAGAAAGACGATGGGGAATCGACGCATCGAACACAGTTCGATGAAGTGAGTTCCCTTGAGCGCTGATTCCGAGAATAGAATGCCGTTATTGGCGACGATCCCGACCCTGTGACCATGAATGCGGGCAAATCCACATACCAGGGTGGTGCCGTAGAGAGACTTGAACTCGTCGAACTCGCTACTGTCGACGATCCTGGCGATCACTTCGCGTACCTCGAAGGGCTGTCGCGGGTCATCGGGAATGATGGAACAGAGTTCCTCCGGATCGAACAGGGGAGGCTCGGCTTCTTCGACAGCAAATCCTTGACGATGCTGGGTCGGCAGTGAACGAAAGATGGCACGAGCTCGCTGGAGCGCATCTTCATCGTTTTCGGCGAGATGGTCAGTGACTCCACTGACGCGGCAGTGCACCTCCCCGCCGCCGAGTTCCTCGGACGAGACCTCTTCTCCTATTGCAGCCTTCACCAGCGGAGGACCACCGAGGAAGATGGTTCCTTGATTCTTCACGATCACGGATTCGTCACTCATGGCGGGGACGTATGCGCCCCCGGCGGTACAGGAGCCCATCACCACCGAGATCTGGGGGATTCCCTGTGCAGACATCTTCGCCTGGTTGTAAAAGATCCTGCCGAAATGATCTCTGTCGGGGAAGACCTGGTCCTGGAGCGGCAGAAAGGCTCCTCCCGAGTCGACCAGATAGATGCAGGGGAGACAGTTCTCGGCGGCGATCTCCTGGGCTCGAAGATGCTTCTTCACGGTCAACGGGTGATAGGTTCCCCCCTTGACGGTTGCATCGTTGGCGACGATCACGGCAATCCGATCCTCGATTTTGGCGATTCCCGTGACGATTCCGGCACACGGCAGGGGTGAATCGTAGACTTCGTGCGCGCACAGTGCTCCGATTTCGAGAAACGTGGAACCTGGATCGATGAGGGCCTGGATCCGATCTCTGACGAACATCTTGCCGCGCGCCTGGTGCCTCTCGAGAGCATCGGTGGATCCCCCCGAGCGTGTCGCCTCGATATCCTGGTGGAATCTAGCGATCAGGGAGTTCATCGCCTCCTTGTATCGAACGCAAAGAGCATCTTCGGGGCGGATGGGATTACCGATTTGGACCGTCACTGTCGTCTCCTCTCCATGTGCGGAGAATAGGCACCCTCCGGGGACCGAGCAAGGGGGACACCGTAGCGTGACGTGAATGACGCCAGCAGATATCCTGTTGGGGACAGGGAAGAGGCGAAATGAGCCGTCAGTGCCTACGATGTGACAGTTATAACGATCCGGATGCGTTGCACTGCAATCAGTGCGGGTCGCCCCTGGCCGAGGGTGGTGCTGCTCCCAGAGACCGATCTGCGGTCTTCTCGGGGTGGTTGCTGCTGCTGATCCTGGTGGCCGGTGTGGGCATCTATCGTTGGGGAATTCCATCGGATGACTCCAGCACCCCGGATCGAACCGACAGTCCGGGACCGATGGAAACCGGCGATCACCTCGAGCAAGAGTCGCCACTGAGCACCGATCTGATTGATCTGGACACCATCCGGTCGGTCGATGAGAGCAGCGGTGGCGACAGGAGTGTGCCTCTGCTGTGGGGTTGGGTCGATGTCGAGGATCCGATGGGCCTCTCGTTGTCGAAAATCCCCGGGGTGGCGACCTCTGATGGTTGGCTCGCAATTCCCCGGATCTCTCTTCTTGGTGCTCACCAGGTTCTGTTTCGTCGCGGTCTCGCCGGAGAAGCGCGAGTGGTGGAGGGTTCGTTCCGCAAGGGAGATGACCTGTCGCTGTGGCGAATCGAGAAATCTCCTGACCTCGCTTCAGCACCGCTGGCATCGTGGGATCCCGACCGGCCCGTATGGCGCGTCATGGCAACGGGACGTAGGGATTCATGGTCCCCCCAGGGGCCGATGACGCGGATCGGTTTCTTTTTGCGCAGATCTGTGAACAACGCGGCTCCCGCGGTGCTCGTTCAAGACGATGCCATCGTCGGGTGGATTCCCGGGGGTCACCTTCCCGGGGCATGGTTCTGGGTGGGACAGGATGAAGAACGACTGCTCGGGGCATCGCTGAGAGAATTTCAGCTTGCCGAGTTCGAAGGAGGACAGATTGCGGCAGCCAGGATCCTGCTCGATCCGATCGAAGATGATCTGGTTGCACTCCAGGGGCTCGCTCGTGCGATCGGCAGGCCTCGTCTGCTCGCTGTAGCGGAGATTCCGCGACCCTATCACAGACAAGAACTGGCACGGGCAACTCTCGACAGACTCAAGCGCGGTCTCGCTTCTACAGCCCCGGGTGCCTACTTCGACATCCTCTCGCTCGAAGAGTTCATATGGCTGGAAGCCCCTCCACTGGCCAGTTTGTGGTTGTCGCTGGCATTGAAGGCAGGGGATGAATCTCGTCTTGCGCGCGCCGTACGGGCCGGAGATGTAATTCTCGAGCAGTTCGGAAATAGTGACCGCTGGCACGATTCGGTACAGTTGCTTCCCCATCTATGGAGAGCCGGCGCCGAAGCGTATCGTTCTCGCGGTGCCCTGGATATGGCCTCGAACTGGATCGTTGAGGGGCGAAAGAGATTCCCCGGAGACGATGCCTTGCGTTTGCTCGATGCGGAACGGTTGCTCGATGAAGGGCACCTGGCTGCCAGCGAAGAGTTGCTATCCATCGTGGTGGTCCGAGCAGATCTGAAGGCGTTTCGCCAGGGACTTCTCGAACGCCTGGAACTGGCCAGGAGGATCGCTGGTAGGATCCTGATCCGGTTCCCGCCTGGATCTTCGGTGATCCGGGCGACCGCGCTGGTCGGAGGGGTCCCCATCGATTTCGTGATCGATACCGGTGCCTCTGCCACCTCGGTACCAACCTCGGCGTTGGTGGCGCTGGGGATTCATATTGACGAGAACACACCACGTCGACTGATCAGGACAGCCAGTGATGAGTTCGAGGCTCCCATCGTGCCCCTTCCCGAGGTCGATCTCGAGGGAGCGGTCGTCGACGGGATGACGGCAACCGTGTTGGATTTACCGGGACAGCCCGACACCGGATTACTGGGAATGGATTTTCTCGGCAGATTCCGTATCGATCTCGACGTGGAGCGGGGCTGGCTGCTGCTGGAGCCGCGCTAGAGGCGCTAGTTCGGCTGCTCGATGCGCCCGAAGGAGCCTGCCGGGAATGGCCCGTGTTCACTGCTGGTGCCGTCAGGCCAGCTCACCTCGATGGTGTCAATTTGCTTCGATGAACCGAGGCCGACATGGATCCTGGGGTCATTGGACGAGCAATAGGAGTAGAAGCGGGTGGCCCTGCGGTGGAGGAGGCGGGCGCCCAGGTGGATCTCGAGATCCGCTCCCTCGGCGAAGATGCCGTCACGATCGACCAGAGCCAATGTCACCGAACGGCCTTTCTTTTTGGCTTCATTGACCAGGATCATCGCAGGTCCATTGCTGTTGATCACGACCAGGTCGCGGTCTCCATCGTTATCGAGATCTCCGAAGGCGACTCCGCGACCGGTGTAACTGGGTGCCGACAGCAGTCCACCACGAGGTTGCACCTCCTGAAAACGAGCTCCCCCGAGGCCGATGAAGAGGTGGTCTTGCTCGGCGTAGGGATCGTCTCCGTCCCTCGAATCCCGAACCCTCAGTACCTTTCCGTTGGCCACGTAGAGGTCGAGAACTCCGTCGTGATCAAAATCCTGATAGCCCATGCCGAAGCCGGTGGCATCGCGGCTGGTTGCTGCCACACCGGTGAGCATCGTTGCGTCGGTGAAGACCCCTCCATCGTTGCGATACCATGTGTTGGTTTCGTTGCGGATGTGAGTCATGAACAGATCGAGATCTCCATCTTCATCGACGTCGGTGGCCTGGACTCCCATCCCCGCCTCGGCGATCCCGTTGAGGTTCACGGCGCAGCCACTGGTGACGGCCATCTCCTCGAAGCGAAGATTT
The DNA here is from genome assembly GCA_963854815.1 of Planctomycetes bacterium UBA1146. Taxonomy (GTDB): domain Bacteria; phylum Planctomycetota; class UBA8108; order UBA1146; family UBA1146; genus UBA1146. The sequence goes on along the minus strand of CAWLAN010000028.1, from coordinate 7,495 downwards.
CCGAGGTTGCGCCACCACTGGTTGGGGGAGCCGTCGTTGGCGACATAGAGGTCCGGTTTACCGTCCTGGTCGAGATCGGCCCCGATGACTCCCAGTCCATTTCCGTATCGGGTTCGGATTCCTGCCACCTCGGAGATGTTCTCGAAACTTCCGTCTGTGCGGTTTCGGTAAAGAAGATCGGGCGCCGGTGCCCGGTAATTATTCGGTGAACAATAATCCTGTCCGCTGCCACTTCCACAGGTCAGTTCCTTCTCGGGGCTCCACAGTACGTAATGAGTCACGTACAGTTCCGGGAACCGGTCGCCATCGAGATCGATGAAGGCAGCAGAAGCTGCGAGACCTGGATCCCCCAGATTCGCGATCGTGGTGATATTCTCGAAGGTGCCATCGCCGCGGTTGCGATAGAGGACGTCTGCCCCGACGTTACTGACGAACAGATCGACGTCACCATCGCGATCATAGTCCGAACAACAGGCTCCCATGCCGTAACTGTTGTCGCCGACATTCGCCTCAGAGGTCACGTCGGTGAAGCGAAGATCTCCTTCGTTGCGGAACAGACGGTTGCCGACAGTCCCGGTGCGGTCACCTGCGAGTGTTCCAGCAGATTGCACGCAATAGATGTCGAGGTCGCCATCATTGTCGTAGTCGAACAGTGCCACCCCGCCAGCGACGATCTCGGGGATCCAGTAGCGGCGCTGGTCACCGATGGAATGAGCGAAATCAAATCCCGATTCCGCAGTCAGGATCCGGAACCAGGGCGTGGATTCATGGTGTTGTTTTTCCAGTGGCACCGGAGTGCCGGAATTTCCGGTGCAACCTGCGATAATAAGCACTAGCGGCAGGATTCCAGCGACTCTCAACGGTTGCCTCCGCCGCCGGAACGAGCCCGCCTCAGAGCTTCGTAGGCCTTGACCACCTCGGCGTGTTCACCGAGTCGGCGAAACAGGTCCTGCAGGCGAAGATCTGCATCTTCGAAATTTCCCTGTCTGATCAACAGATGGACCAGATTCACCTGAGCGGGCAGGAATTCGGGTCGCAGTTTCGAGGCCTCCGTGAGGTGACGCGTGGCGGCACCCAGGTTATCACTGGCCAGTGCTGCTTCGCTGGCAGCAGCATGACAGTCGAAGTTGCCCGGCTGCAACAGCAGGCTCTTCTCGAACGAAGCGAGAGCCACGGGGAAATCTCGCAATCGAATCTGGCTCATTCCCAGCAGCCGATGAGCAATGGCATTTTCAACGTCGATCTCGACCGCCTTGCGTGCGTGTATGAGGGCGTCCTGGGGACGTTGCAATGCCAGCAGCAGGTCCGTGATGTTGATGAGGGTGGGGAAGTAATCCGCATCGCTCTCGAGTGCCTCCTGCAAGTGGGTCAGCGCCTCCTCGGGCCGCGACATGCTCTTGAGTGCCAGCGCCAGATTGTTGAGAGCGTCCTTGTCTCCAGGTCTCGACAGCAGCACCTTGTGGAGCAGTGCCTCGGCTCTTGCAGCGAACCCCGCCTCGATCAGATCGGCGGAATGGCTGATGAGCCTCTGGGGGGCTGCGTAGTAGCCGGAGAGTCTGCGCAGGCCATCGTCGGGGAAAGGTATCCTCGAGGCATTGAGCCCCTTCTGAAGATCATCTTTTGCGTCCTCAGCCCTCCCCAGAGCCCTCAGGGCCTGGCCCCGGGCATTGAGTACGGAACGGTGCCCGGGCGCCTTCAACAGCGCTTGCTGGGCCAGTTGGAGCGCTTGCTGGGGGTTTCCGAGCAGCGTCGCCAGTTCCGACAGTGCCACCAGCACGGCGGGTTCCCCCAGGGCGAGCCGGTGACTGTCTTCGAGTGCCTCACGAGCACCGTCGATGTCGCCGTTTTGCAACCGTTCCTGGCCCAGCACGTAGAGAAACGATGCGTTGGTCGAGAAACGGCTGACCAGCGACTCGAGTCGTTGCCACTCTCCGGAGGTTTCTCCCAGAGATTTGCGCGATCGGTGCAAGTGAACGGTCCAGATCGGGTTGCCAGGATCGAGTTCGACCGCGTGCGCAAAAGACCGAGTTGCAGCTTCCCACATCTCGTTGGCCTCGTACATCAGACCGAGGGTGCCATGTTCCGCGGCATCGCCGGGTTGATTCTCGATGCGGACAATCTGTGGTCCGATCAATTCCAGCACCAGCGGCTCCACGAAGCCATCCGGTCGAGCCGGGGGACGAGTCGGCGAGGGACCACAGCCGATCAATACGAGAGCGATGGGGAGCAGTAGTCCACCGACGAAAATTCTAGCATGAGTCCCACTTCGGTGTGTTTGTCTGCGCACGAGACCCATTTCGGATGCGGACTCCGCCGCCGGGAGAGGGCGGCCCGATCCCGAGGTCGCTGCGAACATCGTTGCTCTCTCGCTTTCAGGGCCAAGCCTCAGCTTTCCAACTCGACGCATTTCGACTATAGAGGATCTCTTCCACCATGGGGAGACCCGGCGCAACAGGCGTGGCGAGATCGATCAGGACACCAATAAAAATGCCCGGGAGAGCTTTCGCTCTCCCGGGCACCCAGGGGTCGATCGTCGCTCCCTTACGGAGCTCAGATTTTTCCCTAGAGATCGCAGTTCGGATTCGCCGGCAGCACCGGGATGTCGGATCCGGGCACGAACAGGTAGTACAGTCCGTACACCACGTCGGCGAGATTCGTTACCTCATCCCCGTTCAGATCACCAGCCTGGTAGCAATCCAGCGGGGCACCGCCTATGTACATCCACCCCAGCACGTAAACCGCATCCGCTGCATTCGACGAGAGATCGTTGTTGGCATCACCGATCGGGATGATCCTCAAGGTAGAGCCCGTTGCCGTATCGCTACCAACGATGTTGGTGATTGTGATACTCGGGGTGGCCTCGAAGCCCTGCGGATTCGGCACCAGTTCGATCGCGTACAGGTGCGGAGTGGAACTACCCACTGCGACAGTCTCGTTGGGACTGCCATCGCCCCAGTTGATCTCGACCGTTGCAGTGGCATCGCCACCGTCGGCGGAGGCATCGTTGAGGGTGACCGGACGGAAGTTGATGCTCAGCGCAGCGCCGCCACTCACGGTGAAGGCCGCTGTCGGAGGATCGGCATCCGGAGCACACGCGATGTGCATCTCTGTGATACCGGCAGTGTCATCTGCCCATCCGCCAACGCGGATCAAGTACACGTTACCGGCTACCCCTTGGAACTCGACAAGCGAGGTGTAGGTCTGGCACCCGGACAGGGAAGTGTCGTCACCGTTACAGGCAATCGGTTGATCAACGGTCGCACAATCACCTTCGTAGACGGCCAGGTCGGTGTCGATACCGTTGGCGTCACAGGTGTCGACGGTCACGACGCCGTCACAGGTCGCGGTGTAGCTGAACCACATGTCCGCATCGAACTGACCGAGGAAAGTACCGGGGCAGTTGCTATCAGCATCACCGCCAGTCGGCACAGTGCCGTCAGTGGCCGATGTGTTGTCGACGATGGTGGTTCCATCGAAGGCCTCGACCGCATCACACGGCTCGTCGCCCTCAACTGCGAAAGTGATCGTGAAGGTCCCCGAACCCTGATCGGCAGCGCTCCAGCCACCTATGCGGATCATGTACTCACTACCCGCGGTGACTGAGAGGCCGGTCATTTCGGAGTACCATGCCTGGCAGGCACCACCGTTGCCGGATCCGTCACCAGCGTCACCACTACAGGCGATCTGGGTCAGGGCGCCGCAAGCGCCGGTGCTCCAACTGATATCGGTATCGAAACTAGTGGTGTCACAGGTGGAGACGCCAACCGTTCCATTGCCGGGTGCGACGAATCTGTACCAGACGTCTGCCGCCATGGCACCACCGGTGCTATCGGCACAAGCGGTATCCCAGGCGTCAGCACTGTCGGTGGCGCTAACGTTGTAGAGGTCGTTGACACCTACGAACGCATCGGTCGCAGTATCACACTCGTCGTTGGTGGGAGGCGCGAGGCAACTGTTGGCAGCGCCCGGCGTATCACTACCGACGGTGTGATCGAAGTTGGCAATGGCCCAGGGGCCGCTGCCATCGGGGCAGCGCTCGACGTGGCCTGGCACGAAATTGCCATCGGGGCCGACTGTAGTTGCACTGTAGACCATCTCGCCGCCGCTGGGGTTGCCGGTTGTGGGATCAATGGCGTTCTCGAGCAACGCGACACTGTCGACCACTGCAGACCACGGTTCGACGTCAAGAATGCCGTCGTCGTCGGTATCGAGATCGTCGCCATTTGCGCCAGTGAAGCCAAGGACGAGCATATGGGTGACGTTGTCACTGTTTTCGAAGCCCAAAGTCGTTACAAGGTCTGGAGTACCCAGCGTGGCCGAGGCCTCGCCAGCCCACCAGAATCCACCGGCGCCCATCGCCTGACCGGCAAGATCCGTGACGCTCTCGATCGTTCCGCTACCACCAGCACCGTCGCCGATGACGATGTAGGTGAGTCCGTCGAGCGGCTGCGGGTAACCGGCGAGTTCGAAGTACTCGTCAGTGTCAGAGCCGGGGTTATCGATGCGAATCTCGTTGAGGGTCGGCAGAGGAGGAACGTTGGTGATGTTGAGGGTACCTGGACCCTGGTCAGCAGCACCCCAGCCACCGATACGGACGATGATTGTCTCTCCCGCTTGGACCAATCCAAGATTGATTATGGAGTCGAAACCCTGGCAACCGGCCGCGGTGTTGCCGTCACCGTCACAGGCGAGGAGAGTCAGGTTTGCGCAATCACCGCTGTAAGCCGCAAGGTCGGTATCGTGACTGGCAGCATCACAGGTATCCATGGTCACATTGCCGCTGTAACTGGCAGTGTAACTGAACCAGCCGTCGGAAGCATTCTGCCCGTAGGAACTGGTACAGCCGGTCGGATCCGGCTCAGGACTGTCGGACATGCCGGTCGTATCAAAGGCGTTGGCACCTTCGGTGACGGGGATCGCAGATGAACACTCGTCGCCAGTAACTCCGGCACCCTGATCATCGGTGGTGATTTGTAGCAAGACGTGATGATCACCGAATCCGATGGCGGAGAGTGGTCCCCAGGGGAGTCCACAAAGCGGAGCATTCAAGTACGTCGGGGCAGTTTCGCCAGCCGAGTTGCGGCCCAGTCGTACGAGGTTGCCGGTTCCGCCCATATCTTCGAGCCTCGCGGCCACCACCAGAGTGGCGCCGGAGGTCAAAGGAGCGTCCATAGCTACCGACATGACCGTATTTGCGTCTGCCTCGGTGACGGCAATATCCACACTCGCGATCAAGGTCATGCCGCCATCCGGAGCGCCACCATCGCCGTCTTGGTAAACGTCAATAGTCACGGTAACGCCGAGGCCGTCAGGATTGGTAACCGCACCGATTCCAACGCTGACCTCAGTCACACGAATACCGGCGGGACAATCATAGCTGCTGGTATCAAAAGTACGGCCGTAACTGTTTTCACCACCGATTTCACCGGAGGAGTAGGCGCAAGCGACCAGGTTCTGATCCGACGTGGTGGTATCGAGGTTCTGAGTCAGCTTGATCGGACAGCCCTGGCAAATCAGGTCCGCTGCGCAATCAGCGTCTGCACAGTCGATGTCACCGTCTTGGTCATTGTCGACGTTATCAGCACAGTTCCCTGCCTCCTGGCACTGGGGTTCTGCGGCGCAGTCGGGGTCGGCGCAGTCAGCGAGTCCATCGCCGTCTTCGTCACCCGGTGTGGAACAGTCTTCTGGCGCCAGCAAGGTCAAGGTGATGTTACATGTGCCTGGACCCTGATCCGAAGAACCCCAGCCACCGATATTAATCAGGTAGGTCTCGCCGCCATTGACGATGATTCCAGAGATTGCGGAACTGAAACCCTGACAACCAGCAGCACCACTGTCGCCGTCACAGGCGAGCAGGTTGAGAGCACTGCAGTCACCACTGTATAGGGCAAGGTCGGTATCAAAACTTGCGGGGTCGCAAGTGTCGATATCGAGGACTCCATCCCCAGAAGGTGTGAAGGTGAACCAACCGTCGGCCGCGTTATTACCATATGAGGCAGTGCAGCCTGTTGGTGCAGTACCGGTACCGGGGAAGCCGGTGGTGTCAAACGCGTTGGCACCTTCGCCCATCGGCGTGGCAGTTGCGCACGAATCGGGAGGAGGACAGCCGCCGGGAGTAATGTTCAAGGTACCAGGACCCTGATCCGAAGAACCCCAGCCACCGACTCGGATCAAGTAAGTCGTTCCAGCGGTGACCGGTACATCGGTGAGTTGAGAGGAGAAACCCTGACAACCAGCAGCACCACTGTCGCCGTCACAGGCGAGCAGGTTGAGAGCACCGCAGCCACCATCGTACATGGCGAGGTCGGTGTCGAAACTGGCTGGGTCGCAGGTATCGATCGTCACGGTTGTGCAATCGCCAGCGGTCCAGGAGTACCAGCCATCGCTTGCGTTATTGCCGAAGGCGTTAGTACAGCCGGTCGGAGCTGCATCCGCACTGTCGGTGTAGCCGGTGGTGTCAAAAGCGTTGGCACCATCGAAGACGACACCCGCATCAGCGCACTCGTCCTGGTTAGAAGGAGGACAGGCGACGGGAGTAATGTTCAAGGTACCAGGACCCTGATCCGAAGAACCCCAGCCACCGACTCGGATCAAGTAAGTCGTTCCAGCGGTGACCGGTACATCGGTGAGTTGAGAGGAGAAACCCTGACAACCAGCAGCACCACTGTCGCCGTCACAGGCGAGCAGGTTGAGAGCACCGCAGCCACCATCGTACATGGCGAGGTCGGTGTCGAAACTGGCTGGGTCGCAGGTATCGATCGTTACGGTTGTATCGCAAGCGCCAGCGGTCCAGGAGTACCAGCCATCGCTAGCGTTATTGCCGAAGGCGTTAGTACAGCCGGTCGGAGCTGCATCCGCACTGTCGGTGAAACCGGTGGTGTCGATCGCGTTGGCACCATCGCCAACGGTAATGGCATCGACGCACTCATCGCCGGGGGTAGGACAGGCGGTGGGAGTAATGTTCAAGGTACCAGGACCCTGATCCGAAGAACCCCAGCCACCGACTCGGATCAAGTAAGTCGTTCCAGCGGTGACCGGTACATCGGTGAGTTGAGAGGAGAAACCCTGACAACCAGCAGCACCACTGTCGCCGTCACAGGCGAGCAGGTTGAGAGCACCGCAGCCACCATCGTACATGGCGAGGTCGGTGTCGAAACTGGCTGGGTCGCAGGTATCGACAGTCACGCTGCATGTATTAGCGCCAGCGGTCCAGGAGTACCAGCCATCGCTAGCGTTATTGCCGAAGGCGTTAGTACAGCCGGTCGGAGCTGCCTCCGCGCTGTCGGTGTAGCCGGTGGTGTCAAAAGCGTTGGCACCATCGACGACGACAGCCGCACCAGCGCACTCGTCAGGAGTAGGACAGGCGGTGGGAGTAATGTTCAAGGTACCAGGACCCTGATCCGAAGAACCCCAGCCACCGACTCGGATCAAGTAAGTCGTTCCAGCGGTGACCGGTACATCGGTGAGTTGAGAGGAGAAACCCTGACAACCAGCA
>CAWLAN010000027.1:0-22604 GCA_963854815.1 Planctomycetes bacterium UBA1146 | reverse complement strand
AGTTCGATATCGAAAAACTGCGCTATGCACGAATCATCATCATGACGGACGCGGATGTCGATGGTTCGCACATCCGTACGCTGTTGTTGACCTTCTTCTATCGCCATCTCACGAAGGTTGTAGAAAATGGTAACATTTTCATCGCGCAACCCCCTCTTTATCGTGTCAAGTGGAAGAACCGAGATGAGTACATCGTCACCGAGGAGGGACTCGAGGCGACCCTGGTCGATCTGGCGGCAGATTACGGCAGACTTTGTTTCGAGAGGGACGGTAAACCCGTCGAGATATTTGGCGCGGACCTCAAGGCGGTGGTAGAGGCGGTGCACTATCTTCAGCGCGCCCAGAGAACAATGCGCAGAAAAGGTTTCTTGCTGGAGCAATGGCTGCAGGAAGGGTGGGCTTCCGCGCGAGTGGTGCCTGCTTTCCTCCTGAAAAGCGCTGAAGAGGAGCTGATACTGGAGAGCGCCGAGGCTCTCAGCGAGGCGCTAGAATCGAGAGGAGAAGAGTGTCAGGGGTTCGAGTTGCCGTTGGCAAAACAGGCCACTGAAACGGTCAAAGCGCTGCAGTCGCTAGGATTTCCCGCGACCGGGATCCTGTCGGCGAGTGAAGATGACGGCGAGTTTGGGGTGCCGATCATCGATTTCTCCCTCGAGGGCCATGAAGCAACTTCTCCTTACCGGTTTGTGATCGACTCGGCGGAGGAGGGCGGTGACACCCTGGCGGAGGCGGTTGAAGCGATGTTCTCGTTGATAAAGAGCAAGGTGGCGCTGACTCGCTTCAAGGGTCTCGGAGAAATGAATCCGGACCAGTTGTGGGAGACCACGATGGATCCGGCCAAGAGAGTGCTGTTCCAGGTCACCATCGATGATGCGCAGGCAACCAGCGACCTGTTCGTGACATTGATGGGTACGGAAGTGGCCCCGCGCCGGGAGTACATCGAGAAGCACGCACTCGAGGCGAGGGAACTCGATATCTAGGTGACGAGAAAACAGGAGCATGACGACATGGCCAAGACTGCCATACAAGACCTGATGAAGTGGAAGCGAGCGGGCCGCCGTTGGGTGTGCCTGACCGCTTACGATGCACCTACCGCGCGCGTGCTCGCTGCAACCGAAGTTCCCGTGGTGTTGGTGGGAGACTCGCTCGGTAACGTGATCCTGGGATACGATAGCACCATCCCGGTCACCATGGAGAACATGGTTCATCACACCGCCGCGGTTCGAAGAGGAGCGCCGGAACTGTTCATCGTGGGCGACCTTCCGTTTCTCGCTGTACAGGTTTCCGAAGACGAAGCTGTGAGAAACGCAGGGCGCCTCGTCCAGGAGGGCGGCGCCGATGCCGTCAAACTGGAAGGGGGTGGTCCCCGCGTAGCCACCGTCAGGAGAATCGTCGAGGCCGGGATCCCTGTCATGGGGCATCTCGGGCTCACACCCCAGAATGCTACCCAACTGGGTGGCTACCGAGTTCAGGGTGTCGACGAGAAGTCTGCCCGGCAAATTCACGAAGACGCCGTATTGCTCGAACAGGCCGGCGCTTTTTCCATCGTTTTGGAGTGTGTTCCGGCCCCCCTGGCGGCTTCCATCGCAAAGAAACTTGTGATTCCCATCATCGGTATCGGAGCCGGCAGGGATGTCGATGCGCAGGTGTTGGTTTTCCATGATCTGGTCGGTCTCTCTGGTGATTTTCAACCCCGCTTCGTGCGCCGCTATGTCGAGATTGAAGAGCAGATGCGCGCTGCGGTGAAACGTTTCCAGGAGGATGTTGCTTCCGGCTCTTTCCCTTCCAGCAAGGAGTCTTTCTCGACGCCACATCCAAAGGACGAGGCCAGGGGTTCCGAACAGAACCCCGAGACAGAACTCAGCGGATAGCCAGATGGATAAAAGTTCTTCAACGCGCGACGTCGCGATCGTAGGGGCAGGCGCACTGGGACGGTGGATCGCCGCAAGGTTGGCATCTGGTGGGATCGACGTATCGCTGGTCACTCGGCCCGGCACGAACGCCGGAACCACGTCCTGTCACATCATCGAAGAGCGCGTCTCTGGTGAAGAGGATTCGCAACCGTTGCCATTGCAGGAAATCAATTCAGGACCTGCAACGGCTTTTTGTAACGAGAAGTTTCGTTGGTTGTTGTTGTGCACGAAGGCTCGAGACCTGGCGGCAGCTGTTCGGGAAACCAAAGGTCTCCTTGCCGTCGACGGATGTGTTGCGGTACTGAGCAACGGGCTCGGCCATGGGGAGACATTGAGGACTTTCGGCATCGAGAGATGCGTCGCCGCGACCGTTACCTATGGGCTGCTTGCTGCCGAGGACGGTTCGGTACATCGCTGTGGAGATGGCGGCGAGGTCGTGATCGGCCCTCTGGACACGGGTGGTGGCGAGCCGCTAGCAACAGAGCCGTCAGAAGAACTGGTTCGGCGCTTCTCAGAGTGCTCGATGGCAACTCGTGTTGTTGCTGATGGAACTGAACAGGTGTGGAGAAAGGTGATGTTGAATGCCGGGATCAACCCGGTGGCCGCATTGCTCGGATGTGTAAACGGCGCGCTGCCGGCACACAGCGCCTTTGCTCTTTCCGTCGAGGCTGCCAGAGAGGTGCAGGCGGTGGCCATCGCTGCCGGGGTGGACCTGTCGGCCGTCGACGCCGAACAGGCGCTGAGGGATCTATGCCGAGACACCGCGACGAATCGCTGCTCGACTCTGCAGGATCTCGATGCGGGCAGGCCTACAGAGATGGAGTGGGTCTGTGGTGCGGTGGTGAGGATCGCAGAGCAAGACGAGCAAGAAGCACCAGCCAACCGATTGTTGGGGGCACTGGTGCGCGATATGGAGATGACTCAGGCAGCCAGTTAGCGAACCGGGGCACCTCTGTGCCGATGGATCAGGAGACCGAACTCGATGACAGACGAACACCAGATCCAAACCCTGTCTCTCCAGGAAGAGATGAAAGGTTCGTACCTCACCTACGCCATGAGCGTGATCATCCAGCGGGCATTGCCGGATGTGCGTGACGGGCTGAAGCCGTCTCAGCGACGTATTCTCGTTGCGATGAACGATCTCAACCTGGGTCCACGCTCCAAACATAGAAAATGCGCAAAGGTTGCCGGGGACACCTCGGGAAACTACCACCCCCACGGAGAATCCGTGATCTACCCCACCCTGGTCCGGATGGCGCAGCCATTCAACATGCGCCACATGTTGGTAGACGGGCAGGGCAATTTCGGCTCCATCGATGGTGATCCTCCCGCTGCGATGAGATATACCGAAGCGCGAATGACCGAGGCTTCCACGGAGATGCTTGCAGACATCGATAAGGAAACCGTCGACTTCATCCGTAACTACGATGACACTCGAGATGAACCGACAGTCCTGCCAGGCAAGTTTCCCAATCTTATCGTCAATGGCGGCTCGGGGATTGCGGTTGGGATGTCGACCAACTTTGCCCCACACAATTTGCAGGAAACCTGTGACGCCTTGCTGTTGTTGCTCGACAACCCTGAAACTCAGTTGAAAGACCTGCTAGAGGTGGTCGAGGGTCCCGACTTTCCGACCGGGGGCGTGATTTGCGGCCGCAGAGGTATCCTCGATGCCTATAGCAAGGGCCGCGGTCTGCTCACGTTGCGGGCCAAAACCCATTTCGAGGATGTGACCAGGAAAAAAGAAGCGATCATCATCACGGAAATTCCCTATCAGGTTTCGAAGTCCAAACTTGCCACGGACATCGCGGGACTGGTCAAGGATGGCCGGCTCACCGGGGTTTCAGATATCCGCGATGAGTCTGACAGGACAGGAATCCGGTTGGTTGTCGAGTTGAAAAAGGATGAGAACGCGCAGGTGATTCTCAACCAGCTCTTCAAGCACACCCAGCTACAAACGACTTTTGGTATCCAGCAGATCGCCCTCGTCAACGGTAGGCCTCGCACACTCAGCCTGCTGGAGTTGCTCCAGGCTTACAGAGATCACCGCAGGGAAGTGATCCGTCGCCGGTCGCGCCACTTGCTGATCAAGGCAGAACGCAAGGCGCATATCCTGGAAGGCCTTATCTGTGCGGTCGATAGCATCGATCGGGTCATCGCATTGATCCGGGCAAAGCGCAGCGAAGAAGACGCACGTGCAGCTTTGATGTCAGAGTTTTCGCTGACCAGGATCCAGACGGATGCGATCCTGAGAATGCAGTTGCGCCGGCTGACGGGTCTCGAGCGTGAGAAGCTTCAGGTGGACCTGGGCGAGACGCGTGAGGAAGTCGAATATCACCGCAAGGTTCTCACCGACGATAACGTGGTGACGGAAATTATCCGTGAAGATGTCCACGATCTGCGCGAACGTTTCAAGGATGAGCGCAGGACTGCCATCGAAGAGGACGCAGAGGAGATCAACTACGTCGACCTGATTACCGAAGAGGATGTTGTGGTGACCTTGACCCAGCAGGGGTACGTGAAAAGAACCCCGCTGACCACTTACAAGTCCCAGGGACGGGGAGGCAAGGGGGTTTCAGGCGGCAATGTACGCGAAGACGACTTCGTCAAGAGCCTCTTCGTTGCAGGTACACACGACACCCTGCTTCTCTTCTCCGATCGAGGCAAGGTGTACTGGCTCAAGGTCTACGAACTTCCGGATCTGGCGCGAACTGCTCGGGGGAAGCCGGTCGTACATCTCCTCGAGTTGGGAAAAGAGGAGAAGATTCTGCGCATGATACGGGTAGCAGAATTTGATGATCGCCAGTTGCTCTTTGCAACACGGATGGGGAAGGTCAAGAAAACGCCCCTGGTGGCGTACTCCCGTCCCAAGCGGACCGGAATCAAGGCCATCAAGATCAACGAGGATGACGAACTGATCGGCGTCACCATCACATCCGGTGAGAATGAGGTAGTTCTCTCCACCGCCTCGGGCATGTCGATTCGGTTCTCGGAGCGAGATGCTCGTCCGATGGGGCGTGATGCCGCAGGGGTTATCGGGATCACTCTCAGTGCTGATGACCACGTCGTTTCGATGACCGTCGCCAACGATGATGGTGCTCTGATAACGGTCTGCGAGCATGGTTACGGTAAACGAACCCGATTCAGCGAGTACCGTTCCCAGAAACGCGGCGGGAAAGGGCTGATTGACATCCGCACAAGCAAGAGGAATGGCAAAGTGGTTGCTGCTCGCGCGCTTTCTGAAAACTGCGACGCGATGTTGATGACCTCCGGCGGAATGATGGTGCGAATTTCTCTCAAGAATGTCCGGCCTATCGGGCGAAATACCCAGGGAGTTCGACTGATCAACGTCAAGGCTGGGGATGCGGTCATCGGTATGGAACTCGTCGAGACGGCAACAGAGGAACCAGAAATAGACGCCACGCAAGACTAGTTGTGGAAAAACTCTCTGAAACTGGGTGGTAGATTCTTCCCCCGGTTCATGGCATATCATCCGTGATCGTACAATCCGAACCGATGGCTCAGTTGAGTTACCATCCTGTGGAACCAGTTCGGGGGCCAAAGTACGAACGGCACGGGCTCGCAGTTCAAGACATGATTCTGAAGACTTGCGTGTAGTCGATGTGGGGGAATAGGGGATAAGGGCATCGGCAGTCGTGGTGGCGAGAGGAAGGGATCCTCCCGCCGCATCAGGGGGAACGTATCCAGGCGGGGAATCCCGGATACGTGGCCAGTGATACCGAAACAAATCCAGTCCAGATCCGTTCCTCTCGCAGGTTCTGGTCTGAACTTGAATTCTGCTAGGAGATTTGTCAGGCATTTCGATGGTTTCAGGCGGGGGCCCAGGAGTCCCGGGTTCTGCGACAGCTCGAAGTCGAGGTCGACCTGCCCGACGCCCGAAGATGAATACTGACGAAAAATCGCTCGTCGTACAGAGCGATGGAACGCTGCTTCTGGAGGTTCATCATCCTTCGGCGCAACGTCTACGCCACGAGTTGGCAGCCATCGCTCACCTGGAGAAGAGCCCCGAATACTTTCACGAGTACCGGGTGACCCCCATCTCCTTATGGAATGCCGCCCAGTCTGGCTGGAGCGAAGAACGCATACTCTCCCTTCTCGTAGACAACGCCCGCTACCCGGTACCCAGAGCCCTCGTGGAGATGATCAAGAAAGCGCTCGCAAGTTTTGGGCGTTTCGAGTTGATCCGGTTGCCCGACAGCGAAACATTGATCCTGCGTCCGCAGGATCCGACCGATGAACATCTGGAACTACTTTCGGCTAGACCGTCTCTTGCCAAGATCTTGACCGAGCAGGTAGAAGACAATGCTTATCGTATCGATCCTGCGCATCGCGGCGTGCTGAAAATCGCGATGATTCGCAACGGATTCCCCATAGCGGATCGCGCTGGGTTTCGGACCGGGGCTGCGATTGACGTCGAGTTCTGTCCAGACTCTCAGTTGGAGTTGCGCAATTACCAGACAGAATCGGTCGATTCGTTCTTTTCCCACCAGGGCGGGGGTGGTGGTTCTGGAGTAGTCGTTCTTCCTTGTGGTGCGGGGAAGACGATGGTGGGAATCGGGCTGATAGAAAAACTGAAGTGTCAGACTCTCATTCTGGCGCCGAACATCACCAGTGTGCGCCAGTGGCGCAAGGAAATCATCAAGTGGACTACCCTGGGCGAAGACGATGTGGCCGAGTATTCGGGTGTGAGAAAAGACATCGCCCTCATCACGGTCGCCACCTATCAGATTACCTCGCACCGACGCTCGAACACCGCGGAATTCACCCATCTCGAGCTGTTCTCTGGTCACGACTGGGGCCTCATCATCTACGATGAGGTCCACATGCTCCCGGCTCCGGTATTCCGGTTCACAGCGGAGATCCAGGCTCGTCGGCGCTTGGGGCTAACGGCAACCCTGGTGCGGGAGGACGGGCGCGAAGACGAGGTTTTCACGCTGATCGGTCCTCGAATCTACGATATGCCCTGGCGAGATCTCGAAAAAGAAGGCTTTATCGCCAGGGTGCGTTGCGTGGAAGTGCGGCTCGATCTCCCTGCCGAGGAGAGGGAAGGATATCTCGCTGCAGACCGGCGTCATCGGTTCCGGATCTCTTCGGAGAACCCGATGAAGTTGAAACGTCTGCGCCAGATTCTCAAGAGGCATGCTGGAGATCGGATTCTCGTGATCGGCCAGTACCTACGGCAACTCAAAGAAGTCGCCCGGTCGATCGGCGCTCCGTTGATCACCGGCCACACGCCACAAGACGAACGCGATCGGCTGTACTCGGCTTTCCGCAGCGGGGATGTCCCGACGCTCATCGTGAGCAAGGTAGGCAACTTCGCCGTCGATCTTCCCAACGCATCCGTGGCGGTGCAGATCTCCGGGACCTATGGGTCTCGGCAGGAAGAAGCGCAGCGACTCGGCAGGGTTCTACGCCCCAAGGCAGATGGGCGCGAGGCAACGTTCTATTCTCTCGTGACCCGGGATACTCGCGACCAGGATTTCGCACAGCGTCGCCAACGCTTTTTGATGGAGCAGGGATATCAGTACGAAATCGAGGAGCAAGAGGAGGTGCTGCAGTGAGTGCTGTCAGCGAAACCCTCCGAGGTTTGAAAAAAGCCGAGCTCCAGACCATTCATCAGTTCTGGCTTCCCGGGGAGTCTGTTCAATATCGAGCCGATGAACTTCGCCAACGCGTGACCGCGGCGCTGGTGAAGGGGGCTGGAATCGAAGAGAGAGTCGCCCGTCTTAGCAATTCGCAGCGGCGTTTGATCACGGCAGTGCTGGCGAAGCCGCAACCTCGCGCGGCCCTTCCGGAATTACAGGAAACCCTGGCCCAGAGCGGTGCATCGCGGGTCGAGGTTGAATCTACCCTGCGCCAGTTGGTCGAGAGAGGCTTTATTTCTCGCCAGAAGAAGCGAGACGGGCGCCGTTCCGA
This sequence comes from Planctomycetes bacterium UBA1146, assembly GCA_963854815.1. Classification (GTDB taxonomy): domain Bacteria; phylum Planctomycetota; class UBA8108; order UBA1146; family UBA1146; genus UBA1146. The sequence continues at coordinate 14,757 of CAWLAN010000027.1, read as the reverse complement.
GATTCTGGAAATTCCCCAGGAACTCGCTGATCATCTGGCCCGGGTGATGGTCGTCGATGGGGATTCGGTTTCTGCTGCCGATGTGATCAGCCAGAAGAGATTGCCCTTTGAAATCGACTTCGAGGAAAAAACTCTGGATGCTCGGATTGAACAACTAGACAGCGCCGTGCTGCAAAAATTGTGCTTCTGGGCCCTCCAGAAGCGCGGGATTCTGGATCTTTCTGCCGACGACTATGTCGAGTTCATGGTCGATGCCGGCGCAGGAGAAGACAACTTTGACTGCTGGCGTAGAGCTCTGGAAGACGCAGGAATCGGCACCATCGGAAGTATCAGCCTTCACGACTTCGGAATAACGATCCCTGACCCTTCGTTGATCATCTTCCAGGAGTGGATCCAGTTGCGCTCCCGGCTGCGAATCCAGGGAGCAACAACACCGGATAAACTACTCGAAGCGGGAGTTGATCTTTTCATCGACCTCGAAACGCTAACGCTTCATGCTGAGCATCATCCGGTGAGGTTGACACGGTCCGGTAATTTTCCGAAGCGACTCGCAGAACAACTCAGGCAGGCGATGGCACTGGAGCGTTTGGCAGATCATCTCGATGGTGACACGGTAACGCGTGTTCTTCGGGTTGCGCTTCGGCTGGGGATCATCGAGAATTTCGCCGGTGAGTTGCAAGCCAACAGGGAACGACTCAAAGCGTGGAGAAGTCTCGACTTCAGCCGCAAGGTCGAAGTGCTGCTGCAGAAGTTCCTCGATGAAAGCGCTGGAAACCGCTGGTCTTTTCATCAGGAATCGCTGAGAGCGATATTGCTCGACACCCTGCGTGTTCGTGCGCAGGAAGATTGGATGTCTCTCGAGGTGTTGATCGACTACACGGTGAGCACCTACCTGCTCGAACTGGAGGAAAGAGAGGTTGCGAGCCTGTTGAGACAGCGACGTGAAGAAGATTTCTCTCGTGAACGCCTGCAGAGCCCCTTTTCGAGGCTGGGAACCGACCTGGCGTACTGGATCGTCAATCGCTTGCTCTGCCTGGGGATGTGCGAAATCGGACTCATCGATGGGTCACTGGCGGTTTTCAGGCTAACAGCTCTGGGGCGCGAACAGCTCGGACACGAAAATGATCCCGGCGAATGCAGGATCCTGGTGAATCCGGATTTCGAGATCATGCTCATCACCGAGGGAGTGGCTGGGATGCGTCTCGAGTTGCAGCTGGCGCGTTTTGCTGAGCGGATTTCTGCTGAGAGGGTTCGCCGGTACCGCGCCACTCCTGAATCGATGCGTTCCGGAATTCGATCAGGACTCAATATCGATGAGATTCGCAAGATCCTCGAAGATGCCAGTGCCCATCCTTTGCCGGAAACGGTTGCGGTTTCGATTCGAGACTGGGGGCGGGATATGGACTGGGTTCAGGTACGACCGGCGATGGTCTTCTCCGGATTGCGCCCTGACCGCCGAAAATCTTTGTGCGAACTACTGGCCGGGGAGAAGGTCAAATTTCAAGAACTCGGCCGCGGCGAGATTCTTGTTGCCGGGGTGGTTCTTCAGGATGCTAACGGTCTCGAGCCAGGCTTCATCACCAAACTCCGCGATGAGGGCTGGCTGGTCAGGATCGAGAATGATGATGCCTTGAGGTTGCGATCTTCTGGCAAGGATTCAAATTGACCGATGCGATGTCGCCGCCCGATCCCAGCACACTGGGGGTGGCCGTCGAACTGGTCCATCTCCCCGTACAGGCTACAACAGACCAGCTTCGCGAGGTTTATATCGAGGTTTCCGGCCCTTGTGGATACGAGAATTTTATCCGGCAAGGAACGGGAGCGCGGCTCGAAACCGCTGCAAGTGAAGAAACGGGCGCTTCGCGGGTAACCATCGGTCGTGATCGGCTGGTGTTTCATGAAGAAGGTGCCACAACCAGCTCAGAAATTCTTGGCAGACGCATCGAGGAGGTGGTGGGCTCTCTGCGCAAGAGGGTCAACCTGCCCGTGATCGTGGCTCGAACCAGAACCCACCGAACTTTGATTCAGGTGCCCGGAGGGGGTGAGGCATCAAGTTGGTTGTCGCAACATACCTTTGCCCTCGATGGGGGGAACTTCGAGGAGATGGGCAGGCCTGTGAAATTTTCAGGATTGCGACTTCAGTTGCCACCACAGGTCCAGGGTGAGGCGCTTCACCTGATCCGGATCGAAGTGTGGCTGAAGAACCCGCGAGTTCTCTACATCGAAGATGCTGCCACCTGGCGTCATCCTCTACCCACAGATCAGTTGCAACAACTGACGGCGGATTTGCGATCTGCCGAGGAAATCACTGCGGTGAGAATTCCACAGTGGCTTGCCAGCCTGGAGTCCTGATCAGGAGTCAGTGAGAGATCGGCCGTCAGCAGCGGCTTACCAGTTACGGCCGCGGTGCCTCTCCCATGGGGGTCGGTTCCCTTCCGGTAATCCCTCTTCTTCCTCGGGGACTCTTTCCGGAACCTCGAGGATTTCACGGACCCGTTCCTCGAGAGCCTTATCGAAAGCACTCCCGGGCTCGATCAGTTGAGCAGATTCCGAGATCTCGGCGGGTAACTCCAGCCCTCCATCGTGGAGAACGAGAGCATATTCGTCTTTCTCCAGCCTTCGGGAGAGGCCTCTCTGGTCTCCGACCGCATCGACTCGGATACCGAGGGCGGAGACGCGATTGAAGCAACTCGAGCGAAGTTCCGCATCGAGACAAGCGACCAGTACTTTTGGGCCGGTCATTGCTGAATCCTTACAGTTGATGAGGACAGAAAAGGGCCGTCAGTCCTTGAGTGTAGGTGGAATTGATCTCGGGAGCGAGAATCTCTCACCGGTTCGAGTCGGGCCACCTACTCGCCCGCAGAGCTTTCGATGCTGCCGCGCAAGTAAACGTCTCGCTTGGGGTAAGGAATTTCAATTCCCTCCTGTGCGAAGCACTTGTAGATCTCCTTGAACAGCAGATGTCGAAGTCTGCCTCGATGCACCGGTTCGCGGATCCAGCTGAGCAGTTCTAAATCGAGACCAGACTCTCCGAAGGTTCGGAAACGAACCCGCGGCTCTGGGTCCTCGAGGATTTCCGGGTGAGATACAGCGATGCCCAGGAGTAACTCTTCCACCTTGTCGACGTCGGATCCGTAGGCCACCGAGACCATGACCCGGATGCGTTCCTTCTCGTAAGGCCCGCCGCTCTCGTTGATGATCTTGGTGTTTCCCATCACCGAGTTGGGAATGGTGATCTCGATATCGTCGCGCGTTATCAGCCTTGTACTACGAAGCCCGATGTTGGTCACCTGCCCGCGCTCGCCGGAGTCCAGAATGATGAAGTCTCCGATCTTGTAAGGAGCGTCCGCAAGGATAAAGGCGCCCGCGAACAGGTTTGCCAGGCTGTCTTTGGCCGCAAAACTGAGCGCCAGACCGATGATCCCGGCTGATGCGAGCCACGCAGTGGGGTCGACTTTCCAGGCGAGGAACAGAAAATAGACTGCAGCGCCGATGATCACGAGCATCGAGGCGTTGTAGAAAAGCGGTACGGTGCGGGCCTGGATCAGTTGATAGCGATCACGCTTTTTGCTCAGCGCATCGAGAATCAGGCGTGAAGCACGGATCGAAAAGATGACGAGAACGGCGATGCCAATCGTTTTGAGCAGGGCGGTGGTGGTGTCCAGCACTTTCGGAGGCATACCCGCGAGAGCTGCAGCCGAGGCCAACCCGATCAGCAAGACGATCGTGAAAATGGGGCCCTGCATCAACTGGACGAACTGGTCATCGAGGGTGGTTTCGGTTTTCCCGACCCAGCGCCCGACAATCCCGGCAAGTAGCCAGCCGGTCAGTTTCGCAGCGACGAGCGCCACGATGATGGCGATCCCGGCCTGGGCTAGACCGGGTAGCTCGCTCCAGAATTTAATGATGGGAGGTAAAAACTGATCGAGAAAGGAAGCCGCAGGGGCATCGTCATCCTCTGCCAGTCGCGCCAGAATCACTAACAATGACTCCATCTAATCACTCCACTGGTATTGGTGTCCCCACTGAACGAAAACCCTGCCCGCCTTGGCTGCTGGTCCGCACTCCTCGGACTCGTTATTCCCACACCCTCACGCTGATGGAACGCTGATGAGGGCGAGCTCTATGCTCGAAGATGAAGAGCCCCTGCCACTGCCCAAGATCAAGCCGGCCGTCCGTCACCGGAAGATTTTCGCATGTTCTCGTGACCGCCGCCCGCAGATGAGATGGCATATCATCGGGGCCCTCTGCGGTGTGAGTGTAGTCCGGATCATTCTCGGGGGCGAGGCGCTCGAGCCAGCGTTCCAGATCTCTTCGTGCGGATGGGTCGGCATTCTCGGTGATGATCAGGCTTGCACTGGTGTGGCGGAGAAAAACGGAACAGAGGCCGGTCTCGACATCGGCACGGCGCACGGCCTCTGCGAGAGGATGGGTGATCTCGTGCAGCCCACGCCCCGGCGTCTCGAAGGTCAACGTTTCTCCGTACACGTTTTTATCCATTTCCAGGCGGTTGTGGCACCGGCGTCTTGATCAGCAAGCCGGTTCCTTTCAGAATCTTCTCGCACTGGACCCTTGGATGGAATCGAGAAGGATGAGGATCATTACGTTTGTTGTGGCGCTGATATTGATCATGTCTGTATCAGGGTGTGCCGAGCGAGGCCCTTTTTCGACCACCGCACCGACAACGCGCGGGGTTCCCACCGTCGATCCTTTACCCCGGCTCATCGATAATCTTCCCGGAGAGAATCACTTCGCCAACATCATCCAGCTCACTGACGGTGGCAACAACCGCCAGCCCTCTTGGAGTCCGACGGGACAATATCTCGTCTTCTCGTCGATTCGTCCCCCGCACTCCTCCAGCGAGCGTTACATCATGGCGATAGACGGGAGCGGGTTGATTCAGATCACAGGGGAAGGAGCCGAGGATCTCCAGGAACAACAGCGATGGGCCAGCCAGGTACAGGGATGGGAAGGGACCCTTGCCGTCTCCCCCGATGGGTCGCGGGTTTGTTTTCACGGCTATCGAGATGAGAACCAACGCGACGCCGGCGTGAAGCAGTATTTTGGATCTGTGCCGGCCAGTGGCGAAGATCCTGATCGCCTGGATGTTTACATCAGCAACGCTGACGGCTCTGGCGTGGTCGAGGTGGTCAGCAATGGGGCCATCAATTGCGGACCTTGTTTCTCTCCCGACGGGAAACACCTGGTTTTCTCATCGAACCTCGGCGGGGAAGGTTTCGATCTCTACAGCGTCACACTCGATGGAAAGATGATGGAGAAGGTCACCACTTCGCCAGGGTTTGATGGAGATCCCACTTTTTCACCCGATGGCCGACGGCTCGTTTTCATCTCACAACGAAATGACGACGATACGCAAGAGTTCAATATCTTTGTGGCTGACTGGCTTTTTCAGGAACAGTGAGCCTACCGCGGAGGAAAGCGCAATTCGCCGAGGCTACTGGTCTTATTCTCCTCGACGAGCGCTTCGGTGGTCATGGTACCCAGTTGAGTATGACTGATGGTCAGGCCCCACCTGCCTGTGGCAAACGGTTCGCTCCTGAAGACGCCAGCCCGGTTTGTTTGCAGCAAGCGTGGCGGCGAAGCCTCATCGGGGTGTACATCTCGAGCCCTCACCAGGATGGTTGCGCCGGGTACGGGCGCACCATTCGGAGCTTGCACCACGCCCGTGATCCTGCCACCGGGACGTAACTCGATGGTCAGTTCTCCGGGTCCTTCGGCGGGCATCGTGTAGCGGAAGATCCTCGGTGGGTACTGGACAGTAACTCCGTTGACGATCATGGCGTGACGTGCTTCGACCTGGTAGGTCTTGCCAGCAGCCAGTACCGAGAGCCATTGCTGATCCGAGGCGGTGGTGTCGACGATGGTGATCCCCTGCCGCCGGATCCGCACCCTGGCTTCGGGCAGAGCGTTGCCCTGCGGGTCGGTCACATTCAACCGGAATGGTTGCGACTGCAGGAGAGAGAAGGGTCTTCGAAACCCGATGACGTCAGCGGGGATGATCATGTCCCACATCGTTTCCTGGTATCCGGGGTGAACCACGTGGACCCTGGCCATTCCGGAGGCGAGCCCCTTGATTTTCACCATGCCGCGCTCCGCCGAGATGGCATCGGCCTCATCACGGATATCGTTGAATACCCGCACTCGAGCTCCGGCCAGGGTCGTGTCTTTTCCGAGCACGAAGCCATCGAGAATGACCCCGGCGGCGAGGATCATGTCGCGATCAAGAATCTCATCGCGACCGATTTCCAGGTCGACGAAGCGCGCATCGGCATGAAGGGGAGAGCGAACCGTCGCCACCAGTTTCCCCGGGGGAACGGTGATCTGATAGTTGCCTTGATCATCGGCGAGAATTACCGCATGCCATCCGTTGACCCCGGCGATCTCGAGGCGAGCCGCTGGAATCGGCTCCGGATCAGGCACTTCTTGCCCCTTCAAGACGAAAATATGTCCGCGCACCTGTCCCTGCAGGGTTCCGCCACGAAAGAGCGTGTAAGTGCCCGATGCTCCCTCTTCCAGCTCCGCGGTGCTCCGGTAGTAGCCATCGGCCTCGATGGCGACGAGAGGAAACTGGTCCGGCGGGAGCAACAGAACGAACTTGCCACGGTCATCGGTGATGGCAAAAGGATCTCCGTCTGCCGAAGGGGTCTCCAGGGTGATCCGGGCGCCCGCAATCGGGCGTGCCAGAGCGTCTCCTACGTAGCCGATCCAGGCTGTCTTCGGCCTGTCGGTATCGTTGTCTGCAGGTGTTTGTGTTGCGTCATCGATCAGGTCCTTGGAGGCCATGAACTCTTCGATCATCGACTGTGGCATCGGCTGTGGCATCGATCCTGGAACCGGAATCGCTGCCGGCGGCATCGGAGCAATCGGTGCAATGCTGAAGAAGAGCGCCGGTAGTCCAATTATCACCAGCAACACCACCAACACCGCGACCATCCACATGCTGAATCCATACTCGTGCGGTCTGTTCGGTATCATGGGATCACCCTCGCATCGTCAACGCCGGTGGCCGCGCGGACTCGTAAAGCGTGGCGAGTCGCTTCTTTGCGATGATCGAAGCGTCCGGAGAGCACCCGGTGCAGCGGGGAACCCTTACGTCCGGGAGATCTCAGTTCTGCCGGCAGCCCGGCCCGTTCCAGTTGCTGTAGTTGCTTCATGGCGTTGGCACTTTCCAGGAACGCCCCCACTTGCACGGTAAACCAGGGGTCGAGTTGCAACTGCAGACGAGCTCTGGCGGCGAGACCTCGAGAAGCAGTTTGAGCCGCACACATCTTCAGGGGTTCTTGTGCTTGCTGAAATCGTCCCGATCGCTGCAAAGCGATGCCGTGTTGCAACCAGGCTTCGGCACGTGTCTCCATCTCGACCGCTAGCCGGGCCGCCTCCTGGAAACGGGGCACTGCCAGGAATGGCCGAGCCGCAGCAACCAGGTAGCCCCTCTGGAGCAACGCTCTGGCCGAGACGGCACCACCACAGGACTGAGCTTCTCGCAGCAGACCTTCGGCTTCATCGATTCTGCCACGGCGCTGGGCGCAGATACCAGCGCTCAGGAGTGCTTCGCCTCGGCGGGGATCGGTCGGATTCTGTTCGGCAAAACGTGAAAAGGAGATCTGGGCGGCCGCGACGTCATCGAGCAACCAGGCGGTGCGGGCAACTTGCCACTGGTGTGCTGCAAGCCGGTTGGCAGGTGTTGCGGCCGGAGACTTACGGGAGGAGGGGCTGGCACAGCCAGGAATGATCCACAATAGCAGCATCAACGCGACGAGAAGGCGCATCCGACAGTCAGGCGATGCACAATGATGGCGCTGGAAAAACAATCTGGGTTCCATCAATTCCCTTTCCGATGTGCATCTTGAACGGGTGCATCGGCTGGTGCAAGTACGGGAGGTCAAGTTGAGGATCGGAGTCGACAGCGGCGGTACTTTTACCGACATCGTCATCGATTCAGCAGACGGTGTCGTGTTGAGGAAGGTGCCCTCGACGCCCGATGATCCGGCGAGAGCCATCCTCACCGCACTCGACTCCCTGGTACCAGAGGAAGTGATCCATGGCTCCACCGTGGCCACCAACGCGCTGCTGGAGAGGAAACTGGCACGCGCGGCCTTCGTCACCAATCGTGGTTTTGTCGACCTGCTCGACATCGGTCGCCAACGACGGCCTGCAATCTACGATCTTCATCCGGATCCAGTTCCTGCGTTGATTCCTGCCGCAGATCGTTTTGAGATCTCCGGAAGACTCGGACCGGGCGGGGAAATTCTCGACGAAATCGACGACGAAGAGTTAATTCGCCTGAGTGAACAAATCGGTTCGCAAGGGTTCGAGGCAGTGGCGGTGGGGCTTCTTCACAGCACCGAGCAGGGTGTCCACGAGGAACGGGTGCGTGAGTTCATGGCTGTGACGGGAATCCCGGTGATCATCTCCCGAGAAGTTGCTGCCGAACCACGAGAATGGGAGCGGTTCACCACCGCATGCGCCAGCGCTTGCCTGGCTCCGGTGATGGAACGTTATCTCCAACGACTGGCTGCCGGGCTCTCCCCTGCGCGTCTCAAGTTGATGGATTCCGCTGGCGCTGCGGTGCCGTGGCAAAGGCTATCGTGCCGACCCGTACGGACCATTCTTTCGGGGCCTGCCGGTGGTGTGGTGGCCGCTGCCGCCCGCAGCGGTTCCGGTGCGGCGATTGCCCTCGATATGGGGGGGACCAGTACCGATGTGACGCTGGTCGGGGGAGACCAGACAGTGGCGAGAAATCGCCGCTCGACCATCGGGGGCGTTCCGTTGTCGGTGCCGCTGCTGGATGTCCATACCGTTGGGGCCGGCGGAGGATCTCTTGCCTGGGTCGATGCCGGAGGGGCCCTGCGCGTTGGTCCTCGCAGCGCAGGTGCTGATCCGGGCCCTGCCGCCTATGGTCGGGGGGGAGTCGCGGCGACGGTGACCGATGCCCACCTCGTGCTGGGGCGACTACCCGCAGATTTGCAACTGGGAGCAACTCTCTCTCTCGATTTGAGTGCCGCGCGTGAAGCGGTCAAAGTCATCGCCCGGCAATTGCACATGACGATCGAGCAAACCGCAGCAGGCATCATCGAAGTGGTCGATGCGGAGATGGAGCGTGCGATTCGGAGAGTGAGTCAGGAGCGAGGAGTGGATCCACGCGGGATGGCGCTGGTCTGTTTCGGCGGGGCGGGTGGACTGCATGCGGTCTCCCTGGCTCGTAGTTGCGGAATGGGGCAAGTCCGCTTGCCGGCTGCAGCAGGAGTATTGAGCGCCATCGGGATGCTGGAGGCGCCCTGGGGTGAGGAGCTCGAAGAAGTGCTACTCGAGACGATCGATGGTGGATTCGACGAGCGTCTGCAGGTGCTGGAACAGCAACTGGCAAGTGTGGCCAGAAGCCGGATCAAAGAAGCGGGTGGCGATGGTGAGCAGGCCCGGATCGAGACGACTCTCAGGGCGCGTCATGCTGGACAGTCCCACGATATGGAATATTCTCCCGGGACTTCGGCGGAGGAGGGGTTTCGTGAACAGTACCAGCAACGCTATGGCTACCGGATGCCAGAACGCAGTGTCGAGGCGGTAGCGATCCGAGTCTCGGCGACCCTCCCCTCGGCGGGGGAGCTGCAGGCTCCGCCCGAAATACAGGGTCCAGCCACGACCGCCCGGGTCATCGTCGAGGCCGGCGCGGAGGCGAGAACGGTCCCGAGGGTGCACCATGGCTCCATCGGTAGCTCGGAGACTCTGGAAGGGCCTGCTCTGGTGATCTCTTCGACCACCACCTTGTGGTTGCCGGAAGGTGCGAGGTTGCGCGCTGATGCAGATGGAACCCTGATCATCGACCCGGGCACTCCGTGAACCCTTTGCGGGGACTCCTGCATTTCGCCACTTTGCTCGCGTTGCTCATCCGTCACTGGTGGCGCGAGCGTGACGCGAGAGATTCCATTCCCGTAGCAGGATGAGAGCGACACCGCACACGATGGCGCTGTCGGCGATGTTGAAATTCGGCCAGACCCATTCTTGCTCTCCGATCATGATGGAGCAGCGGATGAAATCTCGCACTCCCCCATAGAGCAGCCGGTCATACAGGTTGCCGAGTGCGCCAGATGCGATGAATGCCAGCGACAGGACCAGCGAGATCGAGCGATGCGGCGCCTTCAGCACCACGTATGCGCAGATGGGAAAAGCTAGCGCTGAGATCCCGATCAACAGCCAGGGCATCTGGGCGAACCAGCCGTTGAAGGCGCCCAGATTGAGCGCCGCCTCCAGGGCGAGTCCGGGAAACAATGGGTACGCATCTGACGCTGTGACGGCCGGTGTTCCATCGGGAGCGGTAAAAATCGAGGCTTCCAGGAACTTGAAGGTGGCGTATTTCGTCAATAAGTCAGCAGTCAGAATTACTCCCATGGTCGTCAGGAACAACAGTCCGGCACGCGGGCGATCCAGCCCGGCTTCCAGGGGAGCTTCTGGCTGTTTTTCTTCAGGGGCCTGTTGCGGTTGGTCGCTCATGGGGACATCGCAACCCGGAACGGGTCGCTTGTCGAGAGATCTTCAGCGACTCACCAGTTCCTGGTGATAGCGAGTCGCTTCCGCAAGCACAGCCTCGCGCAGTTCTTCCCCTTCCAGGGCGGACTCCTTGAAGAAGAGGTCAAAGTGCTCGATGGCCCGATAGAGGGGCATCGAGTCCATCGAAACGCTACGTAGAAACGCCCCGGTTTTTTGCAGCACCTGCCGGATCAGATGCGGCAGCAGCACTCCCTGGGTGGCGAGGCTGTAGCCGTAGATGAGTGTGGCGGCCTGCAGTTCCGGCTCACACTCCTCCTGCATCATTCGCGATACGAGATCGCCGGGGCGATCGATCTGTAGCGATTCCCGTTTGCTCTGGAGGACCAGTATCCCGTCGATTCCGCCATTCCAGTGGATGTCTTCGATCACCAAGGGCTCCTTTTTCTTCGATCAGACAGGTGATGTGGCCGCGCTTCCTTGATTCTGGCGGACACTCGACAGAGAGTGGTTCCGTTGCAAGATCAGGCGTTGCCCTGGACCCGAAGGAGATACGTTGCACGAGGCTCTTCCGGATGGCTAGCGAGAATTATCCCCAAAACTCCATCACCGGCAGGCTCGAGTCAGCTCCGACGATGGCGGCGTTCGTCGCGGTCTTTTCCTCCTTCTGCGTTTACTTCTGCATGTATGCCTTCAGAAAGCCGTTCGCCGCTGCTGGCTGGGGCGACGAGATGGTCGGCGGCCTGACCCTGAAGTCGGCACTCGTCATCGGCCAACTACTCGGATACACCACGGCCAAGTTCATCAGCATCAAGGTGTGTTCCGAACTGCGTCGTCAGCATCGTGCACCATTCCTCGTCGGGTTGATCGTGTTTGCTGAACTGGCGCTGTTGTTGCTGGCGTTTGGTTCCTCGAGCTGGCAAGTCGTCGCCATGTTCCTCAACGGGCTGGCTCTCGGATCGGTATGGGGGGTGGTGACTCGGTACCTGGAGGGACGACGCACTTCGGAGTTGTTGCTGGCGGGCCTCTCTTGCTCCTTCATCATCGCCAGCGGCATCGTCAAGGATGTCGGGCGTTGGCTGATGACCCAGGGAGTCTCCGAGGCATGGATGCCGTTTGCGACGGGCCTCATCTTCCTGGCACCGTTTCTGTTCTTCTTGTGGTTGCTCGATAAGATTCCAGATCCCGACAAAAAAGATGAACTGGATCGAAACGAGCGGACCCCGATGGCGCGAGAAGGGAGAAGGCGGTTCTTTTTCGAGTTCTTGCCGGGCATGGTCCTGCTTCTGGGTGGATATCTGCTGCTGACCGTCTATCGCGATTACCGTGACAACTTCGGCGTCGAGATCTTCGCCGGTCTCGGATACGCCGAAACGCCGGCGATCTTCTCCCGTTCGGAGTTATGGGTTGCCTTCGGGGTGTTGGCGACCCTGGTGACGCTAACGTTGGTTCGAGATCACCGTCGCGGCCTCATCTGTTCCTTTGGTCTGTTGCTGCTGGGGACCACGATGCTGGGAGTATCGGTGCCCCTCTTCGATGCCGGAAAGATCGACGGCTTGCAGTGGATGGTGATGGTGGGACTCGGTGCCTATCTCGCCTATGTCCCCTTTGGCTCGCTGCTGTTCGAGAGAGTGATGGCGGCGACCCGCTTTCCAGGTACGGCTGTTTTTACCATCTGTCTCGCCGATGCGGTCGGTTACACCGGTAGCGTCGGAATGATGGTAGGCAAGGACCTGTTGGCTGGAGAGATGGAGCCTTTGGTCTTCTTCCGCAAAATGACCATCTGGTTTTCTATCGGGACCACCCTCTTCTTCATCGGCGGTGGGATTTACTTCCTGCGACGGTTGCGGGCCATCCCACCCATCCCCGAATCATCGGCGGCCTAGTCGGCTCAGGAGGAGAGAGGCACAGCGTGGCTTCAGAACTCGAAATACTCGCCTACGAAGAAACACCGCTGGGCATCCTGTGTTTGCGACGTCGGGAGTTGCTGTCGATGCCGGGTACGATCGTTACCGAAGTCACGCTCAACCATGAGTTTCTGATGTCGAGCTACCACACCGATTCGGAAAAGGCGCTGGCGCGCATCGGGGTGGAGATGCACGGAGGCAAAGGGCTGACGGTTCTGATCGGCGGGCTCGGGCTCGGCTACACTGCAGATGCGGCTTTGCGTTGTGAAGGGGTGCAGTCGGTCGAGGTGATCGAATTGCTCGGCGAGGTGATCGGTTGGCTTCAGGATGGGCTGCTACCACTGTCAGAGACCTTGATCGGGGATGAACGACTGCAGATCGTCGAGGGTGATGGCTACCGCAAGATGTGGCAGCAGCCCACATCGATCTACGACCTGATCTTGATCGATATCGATCACTCTCCCGATGATCGACTCGGTGCGGTGGATGCGAGTTTCTACAGCGTCGAGGGTCTGGAAAAGGCCCGGCGCCATCTGGCTCCCGGTGGAGTTCTTGGCATCTGGTCCTACGAGGAGAACCAACCCTTTGCCGATGCGATGGCGGCGACCTTCGACGATGTGCGAATCGAGCCCGTCACTCATGAAAATGTTTTGATTGACCAGATCCAGACCGATTGGCTCTATTTTGGCCGAGTCCTGGAATCGCCCGTTTGATGCCAGTAGATGTGAAGCCACACCCCGACCTCTCGTAAGGAACCTGGCATGCGGATTCTCGGCAAGAGCATCATCTTTTTACTGGTTGCCTTCATCCTTGTGCTGGTCGTGAATAATTACGGCTTTACTCCGCTGGGCGACGCGGTGCATCCAGAGATGAAACGGGCGTTCGAGGCTCATCGTGTCGGCATTTACTGTCACATCTTCGCGTCGGGTTTGGCTCTGCTGCTGGGACCGTTTCAATTCCTGACACGATTGCGTCAGCGATGGCCAGGTCTTCATCGAGGGATCGGGCGCGTCTATCTGGGGGTCGGGGTTCTGGTTGGAGGCAGTGCCGGTCTGTATATGTCCCAGTACGCCTTCGGTGGGCCGATCGCCAGGGTGGGTTTCGCCCTGCTGGCCGTGTTGTGGCTCTATAGCGGCTTCAGGGCGCTCGTTGCCATCCGTCGAGGTGACATCGTGGAACATCAGGAGTGGATGGTGCGCAACTTCTCGCTGACCTTTGCCGGCGTGATGTTGCGTTTGTGGCTGATGAGTTCCTTCATCGCCCAGATTCGTTTCAAGGATTCTTACCACTACATCGCCTGGCTTTGCTGGGTCCCCAACTTGATCTTCGCGCAGTGCCAGATAACGATGGCCCGTAGAAACGTGTGAAGGGGGCCGATGAATCGCGTCCAGTTGTTTCTCTCCAGCACGGCTTTCTCAGTGTTGCTTGGCGGTTGCTCTGCTGAGCCCGCAAGTAATGCCGGGATCTCTCAGGAGCGAATCGGCCTCTACGACTCACGCGCCATCGCATTTACCGGCGGAGAGGTCTTCCAGGAGACGATGAAAGAAATGACGCAGGAGTACGAACAAGCCACCGCAGCCGGCGACGAAGCCGCCCTCGAAATCCTGAAACAGAAGCCGGTGGCGCTGGAGTCGCTGACAGATCACGAGGACTGAGCAGGGAGATCCTGGCCTGGAGGAGTCGATGACACTCGAGTTACCGATCGCACGGATTGATGCTTTTGTCGGTGACAGCACTCAATCAGGAAACACCGCCTCGGTGGTACGGCTCCAGAAGATGCTTCCAGACGGGGTGCTCCAGGGGTTGGCCAGGCGCAATGGCGATTCGGAGACCGCCTATCTGCTCGACAAGGGTGATGGGCGCTGGCAGTTGCGCTGGTTCACTCCGGGAGTGGAGGTCGATCTCTGCGGCCATGCAACACTGGCGGCCGGCCATCATCTGCTCGAGGAATCCCTCGCCTGCGGTCCCATCATCTTCGATACACTCTCCGGCGAATTGACCGTCGATGTTCATGATGATGAACGCCTCGTGCTCGATCTTCCCATCGACATCCCGCAGGAATCGGAAGCGCCGCAGGGAATTTTACCTGCGCTGGGGATCGACGAGGCCGATGTGCTGTCGGTCCATCTCTCCCGCGATCTGATCATCACGGTCCGGGAGTCAAGGACCGTATCTGAACTCTCGCCCGACCTTAACTTCCTGCAGACCCTTCCGATGCGCGGCATCGTCATCACCGCTGCCGGCGATGGAGAGGTCGATTTTGTCAGCCGCTGGTTCGGCGGCGATGGAATCGGTGTGGTCGAGGATCCGGTCACCGGTTCGGCCCACGCGGCGCTGGCTCCGTTGT
>CAWLAN010000026.1:0-23116 GCA_963854815.1 Planctomycetes bacterium UBA1146 | reverse complement strand
TTTTTTCGACGGGTGGTCTCATCGTGGATGTTGGCGCTTCTGGCTGCCTCAGGGGTGTTGTCGTTGATTTCACTTTCCATTTGACGGCTTGCGGTGCTGCTCGGGCGCGGTTCAGATGAAACCATGAGTGACACGACCTCGACCCTCAATTCGACCGACGAAAACCCCTCCCAGGGAGACGGCCGCTACCAGGTCATCGCCCGAAGATATCGTCCGCGCAGGTTTGATGCGGTGGTCGGGCAAGAAGCGGTCTCTGAAGTGATTCGTGGCGCGATCCTCCAGCAACGACTCGCCCATGCTTACCTCTTCTGCGGGCCACGCGGGGTCGGAAAGACCTCGATGGCGCGGATTTTCGCCGCTGCCTTGCAGTGTCGTGAGGCCCTCGAAGGAAATCCCTGTGGCGACTGCTCCACCTGCCAGCGAATCTTCGTCGGAGAAGATTCCGATGTCACTGAACTGGATGGGGCTTCCCACCGCGGCATCGATGACATCCGCAGTTTGATCGAGCATGTCCAGTATGCTCCGACTCAAGGACCCTACCGGATCTTCATCATCGATGAAGTTCATATGCTGACACGGGAGGCTTTCAACGCACTGCTCAAGACCCTGGAAGAACCACCCTCCCACGTGAAGTTCATCTTCGCCACGACCGAACCAGAACGGGTGATTCCGACGGTTCTCTCGCGCTGCCAGCGCTGTGATTTTCGCTCCATCTCGAATTCGGATATCGTCCGTCGACTCGGCCAGATCTGTGAGGAAGAAGGTGTGGTCGCTGCCGAAGGTTTGCTCGAGAATATCGCCTCGTTGGCCCGGGGAGGGATGCGCGATGCACAATCGTTACTCGATCAGGTGCTCGCCTTCGCCGGAGATCATCCGGGCCCCGAGGATCTCGATCGCATCACCGGTAGGGTCTCGCGTGAGCGTCTCGAAGGGTTACTGGCGGCGGTCGATTCCGAGGATCTCACCGCCGTCATCGAGAAATTGACTCCCATCTTCGACAAAGGGACGGAGCCCTCTGTACTGACGGAGCAGATCGCCGAGGAATTGCGGCAAAGATTGCACCGGGGCGTATCCGGCGGCTGGAGCGAAAAGGATCTGGAAGCGAACTTGCTGGCCCAGGAGATCCTGCAGGAGACACGTCAAAAATTACGCAGGCAGGATCGAGGCGATCTGGTCCTGGAACTGGCGCTGATGCGGATGGCCACCTTGAGAGGGCTGGTTCCGATGACCGCGTCCTGTGCCACAACAGTCGTCGAATCGGCAGTTGCTCCGGCGCCATCACCGGTGCCCGGAAGTTCCGTCCAGAAGGTCGAGCAGGCCAGTGAGGACGGCCATCGACAATCATCGGTCGAGAATCCCCATACCGATGAACCTCCGGTGGTTGCAGATGATCCCCGGACGGCCATGTCCGCTGCAGAAACAACAGCGGTCGCTGACTGGGAGCAACTGATAACGGGTCTGCGGGAAGATTCTCCGAGACTCGCCCGGCGAATATCTATAGAAGGAAAACTGCAGCGCCAGGGTGACCGGTGGCAGTTGCAGGCCTCGGAGACCCTCAAGGGAGAACTGGAGCAGGAGAGTGTCAAACGAGTGATCGGCACCTGGGAGCGAGATCATGGTCGCCTCACCATTTTGGTGGAGGAGGCTCGTGAGAGTGCTCAGGATGGTGAAGATGAGCATCACTCGACGAAACCTGAGATCATTCAGCAGGCCGAGGAGATCTTTTCAAGCAAAGCCCGGAATCGGGGTCCGGTTTCGGGACAGCCCGGATCCGACAGTTGAATCCGAAGGAGTCCTATCATGTCGACCGGTGATCTGGGGGGCCTTTTCCAGCAGGCCCAGAAGATGCAGAAGGAACTGAAAGCGGTTCAGGAAGATCTCAAACAGCGGACGGTGGTCGGGGAATCGGGCAGTGGCCTCGTCAAGGTCTACGCCAGCGGTCAGCAGGAAGTATTGAAGATCGAGATCGATCCGCAGGCGGTCGATCCGGATGATGCCGATCTGCTGGAGGACTTGATTCTGGTGGCGGTCCAGCAGGCATTGCACAAGGCCAAGGAACTGTCGGAGAAGGAGACTTCCCGTATCACTGGTGGCATGTCCTTTCCTGGAATGTCGTAGGGAGGCGCCTTGGCCGGAGAAAGACTCCTCGATGAATTGATCGATGCATTGTCGTCATTGCCCGGGATCGGGCAGAAGAGTGCAGAACGGCTCGCATACCATCTGCTGAAGATGTCTCGAAGTGATGCGATGCACATCGCCGAAGCGATCCGGCGGGTCAAGGATGACCTGCGTCGGTGCACTCTCTGTCAGAATATCAGTGAGGAAGAAATCTGTAGTATCTGTTCCGATGAGAGTCGCGAGCGAAATCGCATCTGTGTCATCGAACAGCCGAAAGATCTCCGTGCCATCGAGGAGAGTGGCTCTTACCGGGGGCTTTATCATGTTCTCGGCGCCTCCTTTTCACCGCTCGAAGAGCGCGGAGCCGAGCAAATGTCTCTTGATAAGTTGGTCGAGAGGAGTCGATCGGACGAGGTGGAAGAGGTCATTCTCGCCACCAATCCCGATTTCGAAGGCGATGGGACCGCCTTGCTCGTCACCGAATCACTCGCGGATGCAGGAGTACAGGTGACACGTCTGGCGAGGGGAATACCAACGGGCGGACAGATCGAATACATGAACCGGAGCATCCTCAAGGATGCTGTGGAGGGACGTGGCCCCTTCGAGACAGCGCCCGAAAAAGAGCGATGAGAGATCGACGTCGCTGCAACCTGGTCGGCAAGTCGTTGGCGATCTTGCAGCTGGCGCTGATGATTCTGGTGGGGCTTCCACTGGCGGCTCAGACCTCTTTTCAACCAAAGCTCGACGACAAGGATTCGCAGGTTTCCTTGATCCCGCTCAGGGACAGGATCTTCTGCGATTCCGACTGGATTCCGGTTCTGCTGACGATCGGTAATCGATCTGCTATCGAAGAGGGCATCTTCGAAATCGAGATCGAAATGGATACCACCGCCGGGATCGATCACCTGTTCTGGCGTGGGAATATTTCGGTTCCTGCCGGAGAAGAGATCCAGCGAGTGGTCGGCATTCCCATCTCCTGGAACTGGTATCAGAGGAGGAGGGATTCTCCGCAGTTGACTCTGCGTGCCACCCGGGCTGGCAAGCCGTTATCTGAGAACGGTCCCAGTAGCCCATTCGAGAGTAGTATCTGGTTTTCCGACCACAATCCTTCCGATGGCGGATACGAACTGGTGACGCTGGAGGTCAGTCATTCCTCGCAACCATCGGGGAGAGGAATGGACTGGTACTCCTTCTGCCAGATCGCTCCCTCGGGCAATACCCAGCCGTCAAAGCACCATTCGATCACACATGAAGCACTGCCACAGAATCGCGAAGCACTGCTGGGGATCGATATCGTGCTGCTCAACGGTCTCGATCCGGAAGATCTCGCTGTGGGACAACGCCAGGCTCTGAGGGAGGCGGTGGCTGGGGGATTGCTGGTTCTCCTGAGGCCCGATCAGAAGGGCAGAGGACTTGGTTGGCTGCCCGGAGCTGCCGTCGAGCCGATGGTAGAGGTCGGTGAAGACGGCAAGGAACGGGTTCGTTTTCCTGTCGTCTCCAACGCGGCCAAACGTCTTACCGTGGATTGTGTGTCGGTGGCTCAGGGAATGGGAAACTGGCTGGTGCTGGAAAAGGCCGATGGTCCCTGGGAATTGCCATCGGCTTCTGGTTTGCGACACCCCTGGCACTTGGGCTCTGCAAGAGCACGGTTGGAGAGTGGCTATCCGCTGCGTGAGTATCTGGAAGTCATCGATACTGGCCAGCGCCCGGCCGATCCGATGCGGATGATCCTCTTGCTGGGGATTCTCTACGTCTGTGTCCTGTGGCCGGTGATCGGAACGGTACTCAAGAATCGCGGGAAATTGCCCCACATGCTCTGGTTACAGCCGATCATCGGGGCCTCCTGTATCGTGCTGATCTTCGTTCTTTCTACCTTCCGGCTCGGCGTGCTCCCTCGCAATAGCACCGAGGTACTGGTGGTTCGCTTCCCCGGAGAAACTCATGCGGTCGTGTATCTGATCGAGAGTTCGTATTCGCCGATCGGCGGCAGGAAAGAGGCGGATGCTACCGGAACCCTGCCTCCTCTTCCTCTCGGAGTGGGGGCCGGTACTCAAAATCACACCTTGTTGATGGCCGCCGATGGCACCACACGGGTTTTCAGTGATCGCAAGATCCGTACCACCAGTCACCATGTCCGCTGCGATGTCATCGAAGTGACTCCCACCGTCCGGCAAGTCAATATGAATGACGCAATCTTCAAGGGAGATTCGCGAGTGGTTTTCCAGCAACTTCTCGCCAGTGATTCAGGGACCAAGGCCAGCGTCGGATCGTTTGACCGGGTGCGTGGATCCCAGGGCGTCGAACATAATCAAACGCAGCAAGCGAGGGGGGACTTCGCATCGATTGAATGTCGTGGACTGGAGCGAACTACCTGCGGTTTGTTCCTCGATGACTCCACTCGGGAAAGACTGGGACTCGGACCGGATGTGAAACTGACCATTTTCGATGCTGCTTTGACGGTTCATGTGGAGGATTTCCGATGAGCCTTGTGAGTACACCCATCATCCAGGTCAGGGATCTGACGATGCGCTTCGCCAAGAAAGAAGCGGTCTCGGCGATTTCCTTCGATGTTCCTCGAGGGGTGATTCACGGTTTCATCGGTCCCAACGGTGCCGGCAAGACGACCACCATCCGGATTCTCGCTTCCTTGCTGGTTCCCACGTCCGGGGGAGCATGGATCGACGGTGCGAATGTCGTGACGGAACCGGAAGAGGTGCGTCGTCGCCTCGGGTACATGCCCGATTACGTCGGGGTATACGAGGGTCTCTCGGTTCAGGAGTACCTGGATTTCTTCGCCTTGGCCCACAGATTGGCGCCGGCTCGCCGGCGTGCCTCCGTCGCCGACGTCATCGAGTTGACCGATCTCGGCAATCTGCTGGAGACAGAAGTTCATGTGCTCTCCAAGGGGATGAGGCAGCGTCTGTGTCTGGCTCAGACCCTGCTCCACGAACCGGATCTGCTCATCCTCGATGAACCTGCCAGCGGACTCGACCCACGGGCGAGGATCGAGTTTCGAGGATTGCTGACCGAGTTGCGTCGTCTGGGAAAAACCGTGTTCCTGTCGAGCCACATCCTGTCGGAGCTCTCATCCATCTGCGATTCGGTGAGCATCATCGAGAAGGGGGTGCTGCTGGCCGATGGTTCCATCGAAGAGATTCAGATGCGATTGAGGGGAGCAACGGTGGCCTACGAGGTGACTCTGCTCGAGGAATCCACCGAGGTGGAGTCGATTCTTCGAGAGATCCCCCAGGTCGGCTCGGTTCTGCTGGAGGGGCGCAAGCTCCGCTTCGACTGGGATGGCGAAGATGCGTTGATCCATCAGGTGTGGGGAGCACTGGCGGCCAGGAAGATTGCTTTCACCGGAGTCCGTCGCGAGGAGGACGATCTCGAGAGTCTCTTCATGAGTCTCACCTCCGGGGAGGTTCAATGAAGCAGATCAGCAAGTCCGCCGGTATGGGAACGGCAATCTTGCAGAAGGAACTGATCGTTCGGATGCGTCGATTTCGCTCCCTCATCATCCAGTTGATCTTTGCGGCGATTCTGGGGGGAGCGATGTGGATGTATTCGCTCTCAGCAACGATCGGTGGGGCAACCTCACCCGAGGATCATGCCCAGACCCTGGTCGCGATCTATTTCGCGGTGCAGCTGGCTGCTCTGTTCCTGATCATTCCTGCGCTGGGTGCGGTGAGCATCACGACCGAGAGACTGGGACGGACCTGGGATCTTCTGATCGGTACCGATCTTTCGCCCGGTGAAATCGTGCGCGGAAAGTTACTGGGAATTCTCAGCATGACGTTCTACTTCATGTTTCTTCCGGCGCCCTTGCTTGCCATGACGACCCTGTTCGGCGGGGTTTCCATCGGTTCGATCCTGTTCGAGTACTTCATTCACATGCTATTGGCACTGTTACTGGGAAGTTGCGCAATCCTCTCCTCGGCGGCATCCAAGGGGACAGCTCGGGCGATCTTGCAGGTGTATCCGCTGGCGGCACTCGGGCTGATGTTCACAATGGTTTACCTGACCAACTTCGTGTACTCCGAAGGCTTGCTCATGCTCGATTATCTGGTGATGGATCCGCCTCCATGGGAGTTCTGGCTGGTGGCGATTCCGCTGTATCTGTTCGCCTTGATCGGAACCCTGGTCGGGTCGACTTTTTTTCTTTCGGGAGTGGAATCGGCGCGAGAAATTCCTGTCAGGGTTCTGTTTCTTGTGACGTTCTTGATCACTATCTGCCTCTATCTTTACGCGATGCTTCCGAATGTCTCTGCAACCGGCTTCAATTCCATGATTGGTGTACACGGCCAGGGCTTGATCGTGGCACTGGCCTTCCTTCCGCTCGTATTGTTGCGTCTGGCCGGCTCAGAGACCCGGGTGCCCTTGAGGGTCGCGCAGATTTACAGCAAGCGTAAATTGGTGACCAGGATCGGCTATTTCTTGCTGCCAGGTGGGATGCGGAATCTGATCCTGTCGATCGTGTTGTACTCGATCCCGTTTGTTATGGTGTTGTTGCTCTACAGTGTTGAACTGGAAACCCTGAACCAGGTCTCTGACAACTTCGATCTCGAAAACTACCAGAGCCGACAGGCGAGTTTCGAAGCATCGCTCTTCACGATGTACATGTGGGGAACATCAGTCCTGGCACTGGGTTGGTTCTTCGCCCAGGTAGGATTCGGTGGCATCGTCAGTAGTGTTCTGGCGCTCGGAATCCACGTGACATTGGCGATGTTCGTAACCACCATGATGGCTTACACGGCAGGTTCTACCGGGTTTATCTTTCT
The DNA here is from genome assembly GCA_963854815.1 of Planctomycetes bacterium UBA1146. Classification (GTDB taxonomy): domain Bacteria; phylum Planctomycetota; class UBA8108; order UBA1146; family UBA1146; genus UBA1146. The sequence goes on along the minus strand of CAWLAN010000026.1, from coordinate 16,220 downwards.
TTCGCCTCCATTGCTGGTAATCCGATTGGATTTCTCACCGGCATCGATGATGATGTTGACACAGGCGAACCTGTTCAGTTCGATCAGTTTGCTTGTTTGTGTTCTCGTGGGTATCGCGCTCTCCAGGGCGAAAGGGATCCCCGTGCTCAAAGTTCAGCGACCTGGTATGGACGATCTGTACCTGGAACTTCCAGAAAAGGCCTCCTGATGCGGCGTTTCCTGATCCTGCTACTGCTTCTTCTCGTGCCGGCCATCGCCTGTGCTGACATCCTGTATCTCAAGGATGGTCGGAAACTCGAGGGGAAAATCCTCTCCCAGACAGCAACCGAGGTGAAAATCGAGGTCCAGTTCGGCCGGTCGCGGGCCGAGATGACCATCGCCCGCAAGGACATCGAGAAAATCGAACTGGGAGCCCTGCCGGATGAAGAGTTCAGGAAGCGACTCGATACCCTCGATCCTGCAGATCTGGCCGCGCACCAGGCTCTCATCGAGTGGTGCAAACAGAAGAAATTACTCGATCAGGCCAAGTTGATTCAATCGCGTCTGCCGGTGATCGAGATTGCTGCCAGGAAGAAATTGAACCCGGAGACCTGGTGTCGACCCTGTGGGGCTCTGGGCAAGACATCGTGCTCTGGTTGCGAGGGAAAAGGGGCGCTGGAGAAACCTTGCCAGCGTTGCGGTGGAGCTGGTGGCCTCGCTTGTCGCACCTGTGTTCTCAAGGAAGATGGACTGCTCGATTGTCGCCGTTGTGGCGGCGCCGGATCCTACGAGAGGTTCGATCCGAACAAGGGTCGCAAGGTGAAGACCCGCTGTGGCGATTGTGGCGGTAAGGGAAAGATCAAATGTCCGACCTGCAACGGTAAGCGCAAGGCTCCCTGCAAGGATTGCAAGGGCAAGGGGGGAGTTCCGGTTCCGTGTGAAGAATGCCTCGGCAAGAAGAAGTTGACTTGCAAACATTGTGAAGGATCAGGAATCTCGACGGATGCTGAGGGGAAGAAACCAAAAGTGCCGCCCGAGGGAGAGAAACCGAAGCCTCGCAAGAAGCCCGTGATCGAGGGAGATCCCTTCGGGTAATCTTTCTTCTTCAGTTTTGCAGATTGATGACGACCAGTATTGCTCCCGCGGCGACGGCCTCTCCCTCGACCACTTGAATGCTCTCGATCTTTCCGGCCACAGGGGCACAGATTTCGTTCTCCATCTTCATCGCCTCCAGGATCAGAAGCGGAGACGCGGCCTCGATCTCGTCGCCTGCCTCGACGACGATCTTGCGGACGATTCCAGGCATCACGCTGTGAACCTCGTGGTAGCCGTCAGCACCAGGGCCGGAACCCACATCCCTGGTGATGAGATCGATCGGGTCGAGAACGTCCAGTTCCAGTGGCGTGTGGTCGAGCAGGAAGCGAACCGGCCTTCCTGCCTGGTTCCCTGGAAGTAACGTGATGGTTCTACTCTCTCCTCCGATGATCAGGCGCAGTACAGTCCCTTCTTCTATGGTTTCCACCCGCGCCTCGATCACTTCCGAATCAGAAATGCGAAATTTCCATTCCCGACCGAGGGGATCGCAATAGGCATCGATTTCGCGCATCTGATCGTCCCATTCGATTCGATACTTCATGACAAGGAACCCCCGATACCCTCGTTGCGGCCGGCGTTTCCCCAGGCCCCTCCACCTGGGGTTTCCTGTGAAGTCTGTTTGCGCGTAACCGAGAGCGCATGGCGGGCGATCACGGCGGAGACCAGCTGTATCGTATCCGGTTCCAGTTTCTCGTCTTTACGTTGCTGCAGCCAGGTCTCCAGGGTTGTCGTATCGAACTGACCGGCGAGGAACCAGTCTTGCTTGCAGAGTTCGATTCCGAGCGGAATCGTGGTATGGATTCCCCCGATGCGGAGCCTCGAGAGCAGTGCAGACATTCGTTTCACTGCACGATCACGGTCCTCTCCCCAGACGATCGCCTTGGCGAGCAATGGATCGTAGTAGGGAGTGATTTCGAGACCCTCGCGAATGGAACCATCGATGCGACAGAAGGGAGCGTGGGGAATTCTCAGAGCACGGATCTGACCTGTAGAGGGGCGGAATTCATTGTACGGATCCTCGGCACAGATCCTGAACTCGATGGACCAGCCACGAATGGGCAAGTCTGGATCGTGTTCCAGTTTCTTGCCGGCGGCAATATCCAGTTGCATACCGACCAGATCGATTCCCGAGACCATCTCGGTCACCGGATGCTCGACCTGGAGCCTGGTATTCATCTCCAGGAAGAAGAACTTCCTGGTGGACGGATCGTAGAGGAACTCCATCGTTCCAACGCCTCTGTAGTTGATCGAAGCAGCTCCTGCGATCGCTGCTTCTCTGAGTTGGGATCGAGTCTCGTCGTCGATCACAGGAGATGGGCTCTCCTCGAGCACCTTTTGATGATTGCGCTGGAGGGAACACTCCCGTTCGCCCAGAAACCAGACACAGCCGTGTCCATCACCGACGATCTGGGCCTCGATATGACGTGCCGGGCTGACGAATCGCTCGATGTAGACCCTCCCATCGCCGAATGCCGACAGTGCCTCGGAGCGAGTTCTTTCCCAGGCAGATACGAGCTCCTTATCGTCGTCTACCCGACGAATTCCCTTTCCTCCTCCACCGCCGGCGGCCTTGAGAAGCAGCGGATACCCGATCCGTTTGGCTTCCTTCTGTAGTGTCTTCTTGTCATCGATGGGACCATCGGTTCCGGGAATCACAGGTATCGAAGCAGCTTCCATCAACTCCCGGGCACGGACCTTGTCTCCCATCGATTCGATCTGCAGGGGAGTCGGACCGATGAATATCAATCCAGCTTTTTCCACCGCCCTGGCGAAGTCTGCGTTTTCGGAGAGAAAACCGTATCCGGGATGGATGGCATCGGACTCGCTCTGGCGTGCGGCTTCGATGAGCCGGTCGATCCGAAGGTAGGAATCCGCTGGTGCGGCAGTACCGATGAGAATCGCTTCATCGGCGGCGTAACGATGAGGTGCCGAGGCATCGGCTTCGGAGTAGACCGCAACCGTATCGATTCCTCGTTCCCGACAACCCTGGAAGATTCGGATGGCGATCTCTCCACGGTTGGCGACCAGTACTCGGGTGATCTTTTCTGTCGACTTGCCGCTCATAGCGGTATATTCCCGTGCTTCTTGGGAGGGTTGTGGTCCCTTTTTCCTGCCAGCAGCCGTAAACCCTCGATGAGGCGTGGTCTGGTTTCCGGCTCCTCGATGACCGCGTCGATGTATCCCCTTTCTGCAGCGTTGAAAGGGTTCGCGAACAGGTTCTCGTATTCCTCGGTCCTCTTCTTGACCACCTTCTCGGGGGATTTTGAATTGGCGATTTCTTTCCTGAACAATATCTCTACTGCTCCCGCAGCTCCCATCACGGCGATCTCGGCCGAGGGCCATGCCAGGTTCAGGTCACCACGGATATGTTTGGAGGACATCACATCGTAGGCCCCTCCGTAAGCCTTGCGTGTGATTACCGTCAACTTGGGCACGGTCGCTTCGCAGTAAGCGTAGAGAAGTTTGGCTCCGTTTGTGATGATTCCATTCCATTCCTGGTCGGTGCCTGGCAGGAATCCCGGAACATCGACGAAGGTCATGATGGGGATGTTGAAGCAGTCGAGAAAACGTACAAATCGGGCTGCCTTGACGCTGGCATGAATGTCGAGACAACCGGCAAGTACCGCCGGTTGATTGGCGACGATTCCGACCGCCTTCCCATCCATCCTTGCGAATGCAGTGATGATATTTTTCGCGAAGTCTTCCTGAACCTCCATCATCGAGTCTCGATCGACGACCCGTTTGAGAATCTCGCACATGTCATATGGTTTCTCGCGGCCCTCCGGAACGATGGTGGCGAGTTCAGGATCAGCTCGATCAACTGGATCATCACAGGAAATTTCTGGAGCCGATTCGAGATTGTTGGAGGGGAGATACGAGAGGAGTCGACGGATCTCTTCGAGACAATGGCGATCATCTCTGCAGCGGAAATGGCAGACACCACTGCGCGATGAGTGGGTCGATGCTCCGCCCAGTTGTTCCTGTGTCACCTCCTCGTGAGTGACCGTCTTCACGACACTGGGACCGGTCACGAACATGTAGGATGTGCCCTCGGCCATGAATATGAAATCGGTCAGGGCGGGCGAATAAACCGCTCCTCCTGCACAGGGGCCGAGGACGGCACTCAGTTGTGGGACCACTCCGGACGCGAGGGTGTTTCTCAGGAAGATATCTGCGTAGCCGCCGAGACTTGCGACTCCCTCCTGGATACGAGCACCACCCGAATCATTGATCCCGATCACGGGTGTCCCCGCCTTGAGCGCCATCTCCATCACCTTGCAGATCTTGGCAGCGTTGGTGGCCGACAGACTGCCCCCTTCGACGGTGAAATCCTGGCTGTAGAGGAAAATCCTGCGGCCGTTCACTTCTCCCCAACCGGTGACGACACCATCTCCTGCGACACGTCTGTCTTCCATTCCGAAATCGGTGCAGCGGTGGGTGACCAGAGCGTCCATTTCCTGGAAAGTGCCTTCATCGAGTAGCACCTCGATGCGCTCTCTGGCGGTCAGTTTTCCTGCATCATGTTGACGCTTGAGGCGTGCTTCACCGCCGCCGAGGCGGGCAGCCTCGATTCGTTTGCGTGCCTCGATACGATTCTTTTCCTTCAAGAGTGGGGCTCCTCTTCCGAAGTATGTCCCAATTCTTCGTCGGTATACTCGACGAGTTCGACCAGTATTCCGCCGCCAGAAGATGGATGGATGAAATTGATCCGGGTTCCATGACTGCCAGGACGTGGCTCCGGATAGACCAATCGGTACCCCGACTGCTCGAGGCTTGCCATGGTGTCGGTCAGGCTCTCGACCCGGTAGGCGATGTGATGAAGTCCTTCACCGCGCTTCTCGATGAAACGTGAAATGGCGGAATCCTCGCTGCTGGGCTCGAGCAGTTCAGTCCTGGTTTCTCCCGTCTCCAGGAACTGGACCCGAACTTTCTGGGTCACGATCTCCTCGCGTTCACCGACCGCGAGTCCCAGAGCGTCCTGATAGAACGCCAGTGCAGCGGAGATCGAATTCACAGCGATGCCGATGTGGTCAAGATGGGGATGAATCATGTTTTTCTCGCTCCTGCGGACGATTCTGGCCGAAGTGTAGATCGGAGATCATCGACGATCTTTTCCAGCGCTGTACCGGGTGGATAGATGCACTGGAAGCCGACTTCACGAAGACGGTCGACGTCTTGCTGGGGAATGATCCCACCACCAAATAACAGTACATCGTCTGCTCCCTGCTCGGCGAGCAACCGAGAAACCTCACAGAAGTGAGTTTCATGGGCACCAGACAGGCTGGAAAGCCCGATGGCTTCGACGTCCTCCTCGATGGCCGCCTTGACGATCTGTGAGGCGGAGCACCGCAGGCCGGTGTAGATCACTTCCATCCCTGCATCGCGCAGAGCACGAAGAACCAGGCGGATTCCACGGTCGTGGCCATCGAGTCCCGGTTTGGCCAGCAGGATGCGAATGGGTCCACTCCTAGCCATGGTCTTGAACCTCCCCGAAGACGGCGGCAAGTGTTGCAGACACTTCACCGAGGGTGCAGTTGGCTTCCAGCGCCTCGACCATCACCGAGATGAGATTTCCGCCCTGGCGGGCGGTTTCCTCGACCCGCATGAGTGCGGCCTCGGCTGTCCGTGCGTCGCGCTCTAATCGGTAGTGAGCGAGTTGATCGTGTCGGGTCTCCTCGATGGTCGCATCGACCTGGAAAGGAGCTTCAGGGATTTCTCCCCCCTGGTCGGTGCCGACGGCGCGGGTCTCGCCGGAATCACTGGCCAACTGGCTCTCGTAGGCACTTTGCTCGATGGCGTTGCGAATGAAACCATCTTTGATTGCAGATAGCGTCCCGCCTCGGTTGTCGATTTCTTCGATGATGGCAGAGGCTTCCGCTTCGATTCGATCGGTCAACTCCTCGATGAATGGTGAACCCCCGAGAGGATCTGCGGTATCGGTGACACCCGATTCCATTGCGATGATTTGCTGGGTCCTGAGAGCCAGGCGAGCCGCATCCTCGCTCGGCAGAGAGAGCGCCTCGTCCCAACTATTGGTATGCAGGGATTGAGTGCCGCCGAGGATTGCCGCCAGAGCCTGGATTGTGACACGGACGATGTTGTTGGCGGGCTCCATCGCTTGCAGGGTCGATCCGCCTGTCTGGGTGTGAAATCTCAACTGGCAGGCTCGATCGTCCTCGATACCGAAGCGGTTGCGACAAATATCTGCCCACATCCGACGAGCGGCACGAAACTTGGCAATCTCTTCCATGAATTGATTGTGAGAATTGAAGAAGAAGGAGAGTCTCTGGCCGACAGCGACCAGATCGAGACCTCGATCGCGACACGCCTCCATGTAGGTGATGCCATTGGCGAGCGTGAAGGCGACCTCCTGAATCGCTGTCGAACCGGCTTCGCGGATGTGATAACCGCTGATGCTGATGGGGTAAAAGGACGTTAGTTCCTCGATGCAGTACTCGATGACATCGACGACCAGTTTCAGCGATGCTTCGAGAGGATAGCGCTGGGTTCCGCGCGCGATGAATTCCTTGAGGATGTCGTTTTGAACCGTTCCCCGTAGGCGAGCAGGATCGATTTCTCTTCGTCTTGCCAGTGCCACTAGCAGTGCCAGTAGCAGGGGAGCCGTGGAATTGATCGTCATCGAGATGCTGACGCTGTCGATGGGGATCTCGTCGAGTAACTCATCGAAATCATCGAGGGTGTTGATGGGGACTCCTACCCGTCCCACCTCACCGCGTGCTTGTCGATCATCGGAGTCAAAACCGATCTGGGTCGGAAGATCAAACGCGACCGAGATGCCGGTTTGTCCTTGTTGAAGCAGATATCGAAACCTCACGTTGGTCTCGGCGGGCGATGAGAAGCCGGCGTACTGGCGCATCGTCCAGAGTTTTCCACGGTACATACTCGGGTGGATTCCTCTGGTGAAGGGAAACTCACCCGGGCCGGGATCGGCGGGATCGATGAAGTAGAGCGGATCGATGGGGATTCCGCTGGCACTCTGAAAGTCCTCAGCGCGCTCTGGATGTCCTGCAACGAAAGGTTTCCAGCATTCTTCCTGCCAGCGTGACGGGTCGGTCCCATCGTGGCTCAAGATCTTGCCCTTCCTGATCATTCCTCCCGTTGAGGAATGGTTTGAGATGCAAATCCCAGGGACGCGCTAGCAGGTTCTCACATGGGAGATCTCTGCTGATCGAAGTAGTTCTTCCCCGGGGGGGCCGGGAGAAGTTCTGTCGACGATGAGAGCCCCCTCCGGAGAGATCCCCGTCGCTTCCCCCTCACCGGTCCGGTCCGCTGGACCCTTCCAGTGAATGTGGCGCCCGATCGTATCGAGCACCTCTGCGACCCTCAGTCGGTTCCGCTCCCGACCACCCTTGGCGTGATCCTCCTCGAGCAACCGGTCGAGGTTGGAAAGGATACTTTGCAGCGCCTGTGCGGGGGAGGGACTGTGGCCAAATTCTGCCCGGATCGATGTGGCTTGTTTGGGCATTCCCGGGTGTTTTCGCAGCGATTCCTGCTCGACATCGAGATTGAGTCCGATTCCGAACAGGACCTCCGGAGATGTGGAGGTACCGGCGATTTCTGCCAGAACTCCACCCCATTTTCGGCTGCCGATCATCAGATCATTGGGCCATTTGAGTGCCAGGCGAAGTCCCTTGTTGCCCAGTGAAGAAGCGACGGAGTCGCGCGCGGCGAGGGCGAGAAGAAGATTGTGGAACGGGTCGGGCCCGTCGGGTACAGGCAGGGTCAGGGTACACCACAGTCCTCCCTCAGGACTGTGCCAGTCATTGCCGAGTCGGCCACGGCCGCTGCTCTGGCGTCGAGCACGAATCGCTCTACGGATGCCGGGTGTTTCGGAGACGAGTCGACGACCTTCATCCTGGGTGCTGGTGGTCTCGTCGAGAACGATGATCTGCCATCGATCCGCTGCTGACATGGAATCCTCCCGTAAGTAAGGATACCGCGCGTTTCCTGCAGGGGGAGTGCATGATAGCCTGATCGCATGTCGTCAGAGCCACCCCTTCTCAAGCCGAGGGATCTGCTCGAGCGAACCGGGATCTCCCGGCAATTGCTCCAGAGCCTCATCACGATGCGCCTCATCGAGCCGGCAAAGGTCACCGAGACCGGGCGCTACCTCTATGACGACCAGACAGTGAAGTCCGTGAAGGCCTACCTCCGCTGGCGCGATCTGGGTTATCCACGCGCCGAGATCAGGAGGATGTTCCGGCATCGGTTCCAGCGCAGGGACCTATAGCAGTACTTCGACAAGGAGAGCCGGATGAGCCGATCGGGCGTCACCACCATTCGTGTCAGATACGAAGAAACAGACCAGGGAGGAATTGCCCACCATTCGCGCCATGTGGTCTGGTTCGAGACTGCTCGTACCGAGTGGCTGCGAGAAGTGGGCAAACCGTACAGCGAGTTGGAGCGGCAAGGGGTCCGCCTTCTCGTTTCGGAAGTCTCGGTGAAATACCACTTTCCTGCCTTCTACGATGATCTTCTGGCCATCGAGACCCGGCTCCTCTCAGCACGAGGGGCCCGTCTCCAGCTCGCATACACCGTCACCTCTCCTCGTGGGGAACTGGTATGCACCGGTAATACGACTCTGGCATGCATCGACACCGATCAGGGTCGTGCTCGGCGTCTGCCTGATTTTTTCCTCGAAGGAGATTTTCCGGTGGTGAAGAGCAGTCCCGAATGAACCTGCGTCTGTTGATCCACGATGGCTCTCCCAGGCAGATTCCTCTCGATGAAGGGACCATCACCCTGGGCAGATCGAGGAGTTGTAACGTGCAACTGGAGGATCCAGTTTTGAGTCGGCAACACTGTGCGATTACCGTCGATGAGGGACGTGTTGTGGTAGCGGATCTGGGAAGTTCGAACGGTACTTTCGTGCAGGGGGATCTCATCGAGGTCCAGACCGTCGAGCAAGGAGAGGTGATCGAACTGGGCTCGGTTTGTTTGTTGCTTGTCGGTACTGGAACCGATTTCTCGAAAATGGATCCAGAGAAGCAGCGCAATCCGGACCGCATCAAACAACTGATCGAAATCGCAGCGGACGAAGCCCAGGACCTGCCCCTGGCAGGAGAAGAACTGCAGCGCAGCGCTTCTCGTGCGCCCGAGTTGATCGCCGAGATCTCCTCCGACCATCTCATCGACGAGTTGGTTACGTTGCTGATCAGGAATCACCCTGGCATCAGGAATGCCCTGACCGGAGCTCTCGATCGGATGATCCGCGATAAGATCCTCGAGAAGTCCATCGATGGGGAAGACCTGAGAGCCAGAACCAGGGCCATCATCGAGCAGGAACTGAAATCTGATGACTTTGGCGATGGAGATGAGGTCGACCGATGAAGGGCATCCTCATCTGCCTGGTGACCCTGGCTTCGCTGGGCAGCCCGCTGGTAAGCGGCAGTTTCGAGGAAGATCGGTTGGCATTTCTATCGGCGATACAGAAGCGCCAGGAATCGAGCATCTGTGATGGACTCGAATTGCTGGCACGGCATGATCAGAAGGAGACAGCGATTCTGTTTCTCAGCCACGGTTTGCCTCATGAGAGTTTGCTCGTGCACGAGGAAGCGCTGCGACTGGCGCGAGCCCTCGAATCTGAAGGTGCGCGGGCAGCGATTCGGAATGCTGCGCGAAATGCGCGCGACGGATCACGTCGACTCGATGCTCTGAGGGTCATTCGTTCGTGGCCCAAGGCGTTGTCGAGACCGGAACTGTTGCTGAGGCTCGAAGATCGTGACTGGATCGTTGTTGCCGAAGCTGTGCGGGCATTGAGAGATCACCAGGTCGCCGAGGTTGTGTCTGCTCTGGTTGCCAAGATGCCCGAGGTCAAGGGGCGACTGCGAGAGGACATCCGGGATGTGTTGAAGGCTCTGACGGGTCAACCCCTCTCTTATGACCCATCGGCATGGAGCATCTGGTGGCGGGAGGTGCGAGATGTATGGGATCCCACCTCGGTGCCCACCTCAATAGAGGAGCAAAGGAAGAGCCTTCAGACAGCGGTCAAAGATGGCCTGTACGGAGAAATCGTCAGTGAGAGAGTGATTTTTCTGCTCGATGTCTCCGGGAGCATGCTCGCTGAGACCCAAGTGGGGGGGTCGCGGATCGAGATCGCCCGCAAGCAACTGCAGAGAGTGATCGAGGGGGGACTCGATCCCAGGAGCCGATTCTCGATGGTGGCGTTCTCCGAAGGTCTGGTGCGCTTTTCCGACAGGCTACTGAGGGCAAAGGGCCCGGTATTGAAGAGGGCCCTGGCTTTCGTCGCTAAACTGAAGGCCGGGGGAGAGACCAATACTTATGGTGCTCTGGAACTGGCCTTCTCGGACCGCGAAGTCGATACGATCTATCTTCTCTCCGATGGCAGTCCGACGGTGGGGAAAGAAACTTCGGCTGTTCTCATCCTCCAATCGATCCAGAACTGGAATCGGTATCGGGGCACGAGGATTCACTGCATCGGATTGTTCGCTGGCGATGCCCCGAATCAGGACGAGATGCGAGCCAGGGAGTTTCTCCGCGATCTGGCCCGAATGAATCACGGGCGCTATACAGAGATCCGCTGATCGGATCGCCCTGGAGCCTCTTGGTTGACCCACGAGGTTCGAAGAGGTCTCATCGGGCGGTCCCTGCAAGTGGCTGATTCCCTCCGAGGAGATGTTTCCATGACCGATTCCGATCGACCGGAACAGAACATCGAAGATCTTATCGGTCCATCTGGCGATGGGGATAATCCGCTCGAAAAGGTCCGCAGCAGCCTCAGTGATGAGGAATGGCAAGCGCTGCTGGATGGGAGCATGTCTGTCCCATCCGATGTCGGTCCGGTCGTGTTGTTTCTCACCCCGGATGCGGAGGAAGCGGCGGAACTGGTCGAGTGGCTCCGAGAAAGGGCGACGGTTCTTCCCCAGAACCAGGCCAGGAAACCGACCAGAACTCCGATGCATGAGTTCTGTGCGGTCATCATCAGTGACTCTTTTCTTCCTATCCCGGGCGGCCTGGAACAGTTTGCCGAGGGAATCCCGGTGGCGATTCTCGATGATGGGGCCACCGCAGGATCGACAGGAAATACCTGGCGTATGCCCCGTCCCGTCGCCCAGTTACAGAACTCGGACGTGATCGAAAGCCTGCTGATGGGGGAACATCCGCCCGGACGTGAAGAGATTCCAACTGCGCCATCAGCTGCTGGAACGGTATCGGGTCAACAGCCGAGTCGGCGAGAAGTTTCAGCTCGTCCCGATGTGATCTCAGCGATCCGTGCACTGCTGGAGGCTCGGCAAAGTGGTGAATCCACCGCTGAGGCACTACGGCGATGGGTGGTCGATGATCCGGCATTTCTCGGCTGGGTCGAATTGAAGGTCGGAGCAACCGGTATCGAGGTAAAGGTGGGGGGGCAGGAGCCGGGCACGGTGTTGAGATCGGTCGGAGATGAAATCGATGTCGGTGAACCGATTCCGACGACCAGTGGATCCCTCGGACCTTTTGTCGGTTTTCCGGTTTCTGATGCATGGCTTGGATTCCTGGCCAGAAATAGTGACGAAGCGCGGCGAGAATTCTGGAGAGCCTTCGGGCTGATCCCACTGATTGAACAGTTGATTCCGAGTACTTCCGGCGCTGGTACTTCGTCGCTGGAAGATCCCGAGGATCGCTTCTGTCGGTTGCTGGAAACAAGACTACAGGCGGCAGAGCGCAGGGGGGGCTCACCCCCAGGAGTGCTTCTTCTCGAGTCTCCAGGTGGTAGTCGGGAACTGGTAGCGAGCGTCTCAGGATTGCTCAGAGGAAGTGACTGGTTGGAGGTGTCCGGAGAACGGGTCTGGATCTTGCTGGACCAGCCCGAGGAAGGCGCAGCTTCGAGCCTCACTCAACGTCTCACCGAAGCACTTCCCGGCCTGCGAGGAGCAGGTACGATCAGGGTTTCCACCGGTGTGCGGGCCAGGGAGTGCATGGAGCGAGTCAGTGAGCTGATGCGAACAAGCGATCAACTCCACATCGAGGAGCAGGCCTAGTGGAGGAACCAGCCCAGATCGAATGAGAATTGCTGGAGCCGATCTCCCTCTTCACTCTGGACCGCTTCCGTCCAGGTGATCGAGATCGGCAGAGGCTGGCCGAAAATAGGTACGTTGAGGATCACACCTCCTCCCACTCCAACTCGGTATTCGTCGAAGGAGAAAGAGGATTGATCCACATCCAGGTCAGCCAGGTTCCCAAAATCGGTGAAAACGATGCCACGCAGGGTGTTTTCCAGTAGTGGCCAGGTGTATTCGAGGGAACCCCGGTGACGGATCGTTCCGCCAATTTCTCGACCGAGGTCTGTCGGGCCGGCACCACGGTAATCGAATCCACGGAGACTCCTGGGACCACCGAGGTAGAGGCGTGCAAAGACGGGAACGAACTCCGAATCTCCGAATGGCTCGACCCACCCCAGGCTGGTTTTAAGTGCCACGATGTGGCGCATGCCTTCCCCGTCCTGGTGGAAGGTCTTGAAGATCCCAGTTCCCAGATTGATCCTCCTCAGGTCCAGTTCTCCTCCCAGCGGGGCTCCGGTGTGGCTATAGCCCCCTTCCAGGTACCAGCCATCGACAGCACCGATCACCGGTCTGTAGGTACGTTGATCCCATTCAAAATCAAGGTCGATTGCATTGAGTTTTGTGACTCCCTCGCTATCGGCGACCACGGAAGGAGCCATTAAGGGGACACCCTCGATGGAGATTTGCTCGCTGCGAAAACCGATTTCCGCTCGGATTCGCTCCTCGTGGCTGAACAGTCTACCGATTGATATTCCTGCGCTCTTTCTGTCTTCGATGTAGTCCTGCCTCACAAGTACCGATCGGTATGCCGAAAGGCGCAGAGAATTATGAGATCCCATCAGAAAGGGTTCATGAAACAGCACACGGTATCGCGAGTATTCGGTGCCAGGTTGTGCTTCCAGGACCAGTCGTTGGCCTCCACCAGAAAAGGAACCGGGAAGGTCTGTAAGAGAGTCCGGGAAGTCAGTGATGTCGAAATTGCGCTTCTCGAATGCGAGGTTTCCGACCACTCCACGGCCGCTGGAGTATCCGACGCCAAAGAGAGCTCTTCCGGTGCTCCCCTCCACCACTTCGAACACCACAGGGCGGCGTTCAGGATCCTCCGAGACATCGAAAAAAGGTTGAATCTGCTGAAAATATTGCAACCGATGAAGATTGCTGAGGCTGTCCTGGATCCGATCGGGATACAATTCTTCTGCCGGATAAATCTCTAACTGACGTCGTATGACCGCATCCTTGGTCCCTGCATTGCCCCGGAATTCAATTTCTTCGATGAAGACCCGTTGCCCTTCGTTGATCTGATAGCGCAGGATCACATCTTCGCCCTCGAGCGGGTAGATCACCGTGGGAGTCACCACCGCATCGATATAGGCCTTTTCGCTGTAGAGGCGACGAATACTTTCAGAATCACTTTTTACGAGTTCGCCATCCCAGGGTTCTCCAACTCCGATGTTGAGGGTATCTCGAAGTTTGGATTCGGGGAAAACATGGTCGCCAACGACCTGGAACTCGATCATACCAATCCGGTAGCGAGGGCCTTCCGTGATGGCGATCACCAGCCTCAGGCTACTCAGATCATTTTCAAATTCCAGACGGTCGAGGCTTACCTCGGCATCGAAGAAGCCCTTGTACACGTAATACTCGCGAAGTTTTTCCAGATCTTCATCGAGCAATCGAGGATCAAATTTTCCGCCTTCGAGTAGGCCGAATGGAGATCGAGTGCGCAGTTTCATCAGTGGCAAGATCTCGCTTGTAGGGATCGATCCCTCGCCCTTGAAATCAATCGTACGAACAAGTACCTCGGGACCTTCCTCGATTTCAAAGATTACCAGCATTCCATCAGGAGATCCCTCGATGCGACTACCCACCCTGCCGAAAGGATGCCCCTTCTCCAGCAGTAAGTTTCGAAGGGTAGCTACATCTTCACGAACCAACAGCGGGTCATAGAGTTCATCTTTCTCGGTGCGGATCGCTTTCTGGGCGGATTTCTCCGACAGATTGTCCGCTCCCTCGAAAACGACCTTGTGAACGGGTTTTCGTTCCAGCAAGCGGATCGTGATGATCACACCCGCGGGTGTTCGATCGATGACCGGTGGATCGATAGAAATGAAATCACCGCTGCTCCAGAGACGACGATATTCGGCATCGAGTTCCTCGGGGTTCCACGGATCTCCTGGGCGGATTTTCATGCGGGCGAGGACTTCTGCTGTACCGAGACGATCGAGCCCCTTCAGTAGGATCTGGGAAATCGTGGCTGGCCCCTGATCCTGGGCGAGTAGGGGTGCAGTGCAACTGATGGCGATACAGAGGAGAAGAAAGCTCAATATCGATGGCCGGACACAGGGCGAGCCGCGGCCATCTGTCATGGAGCATTCCCCTGGCGTCAACATCTAGGTTGTCTCTTCCGATCTGGATTGTGAGTCCAAGATGGCAGTGATCTGCTGCTCATCCCCCCAGAAACGGTGGTTATCGAGCCCCCAGCGACCGAAGTCAACCGGTCGGGTCGTCTAAGGGTTGGACATCCTGGTTCGCGACGGTTCCGAAGTGGAACTCGAAGTTGAGAAAACGAAGGCATTGGGCTGTTCCGGCTCGGGCACGGCAATTGCCTCTCTCTTTACTGTCGAGCAGAAACGAAATGGAGAGAACGATGCGCCCGCACAGCAGTACCAAAGGACAGAGTCGGCTGGTCACCATCGGCGAAGCAAATTTGATGTTACCCCTCGTCGAGAAAGTCGTCATCGATATCGTCAAGGTCTGGGATGGGATCATCCAGAAACGTACCGAATTGGAATGCCTCGAGAAGAACCCGATTCGAAGTGACTCTGGTGATCGAGGGCAGGATGCACAGGATCTGAAACAGGAATTGAATCTGCTCATCGATCGCATCAACGGTTACATCCGTGAGATCGAGGATCTTGGCTGCTTTGTTCAGGAGTTCAAGCGAGGAGTGATCAATTTTCCGACCCTGTATGTTGGAAGAAAGGTATTCCTGTGCTGGAGGCCAGGAGATGAAGAAGTGAGATACTGGCACGAACTGGACGAGTCCTTCACGGAACGAACTCCGATCAGGGACTTTCGCGATTTCTTTTTCCAGCGAACTGACAAGGATGTGAACTGATCCTGTCCGGATCTCAATTCTCGAATATGGCGAGGATCTCCGGAGGGAGATCCAGGTTAGAACTGACCTTATGAACATCGTCGTGATCCTCGACCTGCGCGATGAAATCCAGCACCTTTGAGGCGTCCTTTTCGTTATCTATCGAAATGATGGTGCTGGGGATTCTCGTCACCTCTGCATACGAAGGCTCCAGACCTGCTGCTACCATAGCTTGTCTTACATCGGTGAATGCAGTCGGTTCGGTGAGAACCTGCAGGTGTTCTTCTTCAAATATCACATCCTCGGCGCCCGCTTCCAGGACCAGTTCCATGAGGTCTTCCTCGCTGATGGCATCGGCGGGGATCTCGATGACTCCTTTGGTCTCGAACATCCAGGAAACCGCTCCGGGACTGGCCAAGGTTCCGCCTTTTTTGTCGAAGAGTTGGCGAAGTTCGCTCGCTGTACGATTCCTGTTGTCGGTCAGGATATCGACGACCAGGGCTACCTGGGACGGGGCATATCCTTCGTAAACCAGTTCGGAGATGACCACAGAATCCAGTTCCCCGGTGCCCCTCTTGATGGCTCGGTCGATATTGTCATTGGGCATATTGGCGGACTTGGCCTTGTCCACCATCAGTTTGAGATAAGGATTCTTACCTACATCTCCACCTCCGTCCCGGGCAGCGACTGTGATCAACTTGGCAAGTTTGCTGAAGATCTTGCCCCGTTTGGCATCATTGGCGGCTTTCTTGTGCTTGATTCCTGCCCATTTTGAATGTCCAGCCAAGAGAATCACCTTTCCGTGGCGGAGCCAGCGCCGACGGCAGTGGCCCCGGTATCAAGGCTAACGCTTTTTCTTCTTCGGCGCCTTCTTCTTTGGCGTCTTCTTCTTCGGCGCCTTCTTCTTTGGCGTCTTCTTCTTTGGCGTCTTCTTCTTTGGCGTCTTCTTCTTTGGCGTCTTCTTCTTTGGCGTCTTCTTCTTTGGCGTCTTCTTCTTTGGCGTCTTCTTCTTTGGCGTCTTCTTC
>CAWLAN010000025.1:0-23170 GCA_963854815.1 Planctomycetes bacterium UBA1146 | reverse complement strand
GAGCGATATCGAAATCGACGAACTCGAAGCGGTCCATCGACTTCTTCGAGAGGATCTTCCTCGTGGATCCGGGGAGCGATCACCTCGGTATCGAACTCATCGGCGAGTTCGAGATGGAGATCGCGGATGAACCGGGCACGCCACGGCTCCTTCCTGCCCGGCCAGGATGCAGTCAACACCCGCAGACGTGGGCGAACCATCATCGATCTCGTTCCAGGACACCCATCTCGTGACGGTGCCGATCGATCCGATAGGACGGTCGGCCCCGCTCCCTCGATCCGAGCCACTCCACCAGCACTCCGGCCAGAAGAAGCTGGATCCCCCCCAATAGCAGCAAAGAACCGAATGCCAGCAGTGGATAACGAAAACCGATGGTTCCTTCCGTGAAACGCAGAAAGGCGAGGAAAGTCAGAACTCCAGACCCTGGAATTGACAGCAGGAATCCCCATTTGAGAAAGAAGATTCCAGGTCGGCCTCTTCCCTTCAACAGCGCCAGGACTGCCACCAGATCGAGCAGTGCAGGGATGGCACGCAGGGGTCCGAAATGAGAGCGCCCCGTCTGCCTCTTGCGGTGAGAAACCTGCACCTCTCCAACACGGTATCCCCAGTGAGCCGCCACCAGATGCATGAAACGAAAACGTCCTCCAGAAAGAGGTAGTTCCCTGGCAAGTTCCTTGCGCATCACTTTGAAACCGCAATTCCCGTCGTGAAGAGGCGGTCCTCCGGCCCAACGTACCACTGTATTGAAAAGAGCCGACGAGATCCTCTTGCCCAGTCCATCGCGTCGTTGATTGCGCCACCCGATGACCAGGTCAGTTCCATCTTCATAGGCTCTCAACAGACGATCGAGTTCCTCGGGATTTTCCTGAAGATCTGCATCGATGGTGGCGATGACTGATCCGCGTGCCTCATCGAATCCTGCACCGAGAGCATCGCCTTTGCCAAAAGCGCGGCGAAGACGTATTACCCGGCAACGATCGTCGGCACCACACAGTTGCTCGAGCAGGTCAGCGGTCTGATCCGTTGAACCGTCATCAACAAACAAGATCTCGAAGGAGGAAGCACTGGAAGCTTCCAGAGCAGGAACGAGCCGGGAGATGAGGATCTCGGATCCTTCCGACTCATCCCGGACCGGGACGACCATCGACAGATAAGGAGGATCGGACACTTACAGCACCTCCGGTACCGGGACTCCACGTTCCCGGAGCAATTCAGAGAGATCCCAGAAGTTCTGGATGACGTGGTCTGGACTCGTCGCGCCCCGGACGTCACGGTAGCGATCCTCACGTTGAACCTGGACCGTGACCATCCCGATCTCGTTGGCCGGATCGATATCCATCGTCGGATTGTCACCGACATATATACATTCAGAGGGCCGCAGGTTCAGATCGATACATGCCCTTTGATACAGTTTTGGATTCGGTTTTGAAATCCCTACCTGATGTGAAATGAAGATGGCGCGCTGTTCGAAGTGTTTCAGAAGTCGAAGCCTTATCAATTTCTCGGCCTGTTTCACCTCGAGTCCCTCGGTGATGATGCCCAGCAAGAGATCCGTCTTGTCGATGCGTTTCAACACCTCCCTGGCATCCTCGAACGGCTCGAGCAGACTGGTCTTTGTGTCATGGTAAGCAACGATCCCGGCAGCGATGATCACGGCAGGGTTGAGTCCCTTGAGAGTGCGTCGCGGCAATCGCAGCAGAAGTTTGTCGAAATGGCGCTCGTGGTTGGAGGAAAACTCACGAACGACTTCCGTCAACTCCTCGAGGAGATCATCACGGGGAACGGCCAGGCCAGCTTCGATCATCGCATCAGCACTCGCAGCACGAGCCCGAGAAGCGAAGGCATCGGTCGAAAAAAGCGTTCCATCGATGTCGAAGAAGACCGCGCGAATATCACTCATGCGGCTTCCCTTCTCAAGCGAGGCAGGGGTCGTCTCCGGGCCGACGCCACGGAAACAACCCCCGCCTTCAATCACGAACCAACGATAGGATCAATTGAAGAGTTTCTGCTCCTCGGCACGGAGATCGACGATCTTCGCGGTGAGAAGGATGTAGAGGCTCCTCTTTTCGTTCAGGTATGCCTTGCGTCGGAATGCATTCTTGATGAACGGCAAATTCCCAAGAATCGGAACCCTGGACTGGTAGGACGCCTCATTGAGGCTCCTGAACCCCCCGAGCAGCACCGTACCCCCGTCAGGAACGGTCACCGAGGTGAAGGCCTGCTGCAGTGAAATCTCGGGCAAGTCGATCTCGACCAGACTCGCGGCATTATTGAGCGTGCCAAGACTGATGGTGACCGTTGAAATCACACCATTGATCAGACTCGCCAGCGTCGGACGAACATCTACCGTGATGTACCGGCGATCTGCCGAGATCACCGGACGCACATCGAGGACCACTCCGTCCTGGAAGGTATCGATGACCGGATCTGCAACTTCGGACACGACCAGACCGGTTCCCCCGGAGACCAGTTCGTAATCCTGTACATAGGAACGCTGGGTGATCACGGACACGTGAACACGTTGACCGTTCGATGCGGTTACTTTTGGTGCGGTGACAATTCGTGCTGCGCGATGTTCCTGACTGGCACGGATGATTGCGTTGATCTGGAAGGGATCGAGCCAGGTAATCTGCAGGGTGAGACCGCGCAAAGTCGAGTTCAAACGGCTACCACGAGCTGCACCAACAAATCCGTCGAGGATGTGCTGTATCCGGCCTGCGGTCCTATCCTGTCCCATGATGAGGGTGGGATCGGTGGGGTCGCCGAGGTTATTGAATCCGATATCGGATCCACCGGTACCCGTCGAGTTCAGCGTGCCATAGGCAGTTCCGAAACCCTGACCGGGAGGCTGTCCGAGATTTCGAGAGTCGACTCCGATGTCTTCCAGAAAATCATCCACCATATCGATGAAACGAGCTTCAACGACGACGAAGACGTCACTGTTGGCTCGTAGATTTATCATGAAATCGTGTATCGCCAGATGGAGTTCTCGGGTAGCCGTCACCAGGATTTGCCCCTTGTGACCACTGATCGTCGATCCAGACTCATCCCACAGATCTACACCGCCGGTCGATTCCTGGATCAGTTCGACCAGATCATCGGGGGTCAGTTCTGCGTCCTCCTCATCATCGAAACCACCAAAATCGAAGGGGTTATCCCCTCCCTCATCGGTCGAGTCGTTACTGGAGACACGGATGATGGGCCCGGGGAAGTCCCTGATCTTGTTCAAGATGTCTGTCACGTTGTAGATCTCGAAGATCAGGTCTCCGAAAGCATTCTCGGGTTCGGTGATGAAGAGTATATTCTCGCGGAAAGTGAATGCCTTGCCGGTCGCTTTCATGATGAGGTCGAGTGCTTCTCCCAGTTTGACTCCTTCGAGGGAGAGATTGACCGGCACGTCAGAAGCATCGATCTCGGGATCGATGTTGATATTGAGATCGCTCACAGAACGAAGGAAATCAATGACCTCTTCGAGCGTCGCATCGGGGAAATCAAAAGAAGTGGAGCCCGTTGCCAGTGCCCTACGGATCTTGCGGATCTCGGGTGACTCTTCGAGACTAGCGGTGGAGAGTCTCTCGAGCCGACGCTGAACTTCCGTCTGCCAGAAATCACGAGACTCAGGGAAGCGGAATGGATCCTCGTAAGGGATGGCACTACGCTCGAGATCTTCCCACACCCGCGTCGTTTGTTCGGATTCACGTTCGATGTATTCGAGATAGCGATGCGCCATCAAGAATTCCTGTGCTCGATCCTGCAGTCGTCTGGCGGCATTGTTCTCCGGATCGATGCGGAGGATGGCCCTGGAGAGCTGGATCGCCTCGCGGAAATCCTCTCGTACCATCGCATCTTCAATACGATCCATGAGGGTCACGATCCGCTCCAGGCGACGTTTTTCCGCCTCCGTGGTGAGGCGCCGGGCTTCGCGAAGGGAAAACTCTTCACGGTCACGGCGCGAAGCCTCATCGCTGGAGATCTTGAGGTTCCTGGCCCGATCGTACAGGGCCTGGGCCTCTAGTTGCATTTCGGTCACATCGACGCCGTATTCGAACCAGATCAGTCGCTCGCGTGCTCGTTGGAGCAGATCGAGAGCCTCATCATTTCGATTTTCCTCGAGCGCTTGCCTCCCCTCGGCGAGGAAACGGGAAGCCTCACTCAGACGCTGCTGCTCGAGAACTCGCACCTCTTCGCCAAACTGCTGAAGAATGGTACGGATCTCTCCGTCACGACGACCCAGAAACATCAAACAGCGAGCGAGGTTGGTCTTCGCATCTTGCAAACTGGGATCAGCATCGAGCGCTCGGCGATAGGCTCGCTCCGCTGCGGAATAGTCCGCTTCTGCGAACAACTTGTTCGCCTGGCTCAACAACCACTGGGCTGTAAGACGCCGCTCTTGCAAGGCAAGGGAGACTTCAGCGGCGACACGCTGAACCCGATCATCATCGGGGGTCTGAGCATCAGTGGCTTCATCGGTCTCAGTGGCTTCATCGGCCTCAGTGGCTTCATCAACCTGGGATTGGAAGAAAAGATCCAGTCCCGATTCAATAGCAACAGCGCCGGCAGGCTCGACTGCTGCAACGGATTTAGAATCGGAGGTACTTGCACAGCCCGCAAGCGAGTAGAGAAGCAATCCAATGCACAGGAGACTGGGAGTCCATCCTGCGAATTTACGGATGGCACGTGTTCGTGGAGCATGGGTCTCGATCAAGAGAGCACCCTTTCTTGTTACGCCGGCTACCTTGCAGGCAAAATCCGACGAGTTCGGAAAATCAAATCAACACACTTCGTTGCCACCGGAGCGGGGCTCCGGGCAGCCCAGAGCCTCAGTCAAACGGAACTTCCGGCTGAGCAAAGGCAATATTCTCAAGTTCTAACTTGTAAACGATGTTCAGGACATCAATCACGTATTTGTAGGGGACATTCTCAGCGAAATCGATGACCACAGGAAGCGTTGAGTTGGCACCAAGAGGCACATAGGTGTTCTTTCTGCGCGTGATGTGGTCCTCGATGAAGTTCAGATCCGGTCCGGGGATTCCAATATGGGCCTCGAAATCGCTCTCGAGGACGTCACTGGTTGGAACCTGCGTCTGATCTGCGTAGGCGATCACCTGGCCTCCCTGAATCATCAGGGTGACTCGGCAGGTCTCCGACAACATCGGCCTGGAATTCGATTCTCCCCGATTCTTCGGCAGATAGGTCCGCAACGTTCCCTCTGGCAACTTGAACTTGGTCGCCAGCATGAAAAAGATCAGCAGGAGGAATACGACATCGATCATCGGAGTCATATTCGTGTCTACCTTGTTTGGCTCTGCAGCAGCCTTCTTACGACGTGCCAACTTTCCTCCTTTCCTTTCTACTGGCGACTCAACTCGAACTCAGGGCTGATTATCGTACGGATCCTCGAATCGATCATTGAGCGAAGCGCAACGCACCTTGAAGATGAACGCCTTGGAACATGCATGGAAGATCTTGTGAATTATCCCTGATTTCGCGCCCTCGTCACAGCGTATGGTGACTTCCAGTAGCGAGAGTTTCTGTGTCGGGTTGAACGGATTGTCTTCCCACTGGCCATAGGCATCCGCCTCAGCCTTCAACTCGATGAGCAATTGGTCCCCGGTCAGAGCAGGACCATTCATCAACTGCATGACTTCTTTGCCATCGTTGTCAAAGGAGATGTTGATGAAGAGAATCCTCGAACCCGGTTGTGGTTCCTCGACTCGAGACTCACTGGCTACCGGAAGAACCACCACCGCCTGCTGAACCGTGAGTTCAGTCACAACCATGAAGAAAACGATGAGCAGGAACACGATGTCGATCATCGGGGTCATGTCGATTTCGACCCCTTGCGGCATCTTCTTGCGTCTCCTGCGTGCCATTATCGTGCTCCTCGAACTTTCGAGTAAACCTCGATCACTGCTGGGGTTCGACCTCGTCGAAACGTTCCATCAACTCGGAGGCAATACTGCTCACCTCGACCGCTGCCCCGTCGATCTTCGTCTTGAAAATGAAGTAGGCCACAGTCATCGGAATCGCCACGATGAGTCCCATCATGGTGGTCATCAGCGCCTCGGAAATGCCCGACGCGAGATCCTTTGGCTTCGGAGAAGTCTTGCTCGTAGCGATCACGTTGAACGCCGAAACCATCCCCATCACCGTACCCAACAGCCCCAGCATCGGAGCGATCGCTGCGATCAAGGAGATGTAACTGATCTTCCTGTGCAGATCGGCTGCCTCCATCTCACCAGCTTCCTCCATCGCATCCTCAACCTCCTCGAAAGGACGATTGATCTTCAGAAGACCCGGCGAGAGCACGCTGGAGAGGTAACAAGGTTGCTGCTCCATCGCATCGAGAGCTGAGTCGTAATCCGCCTGGTCAAACAGCCCCTCGACGTGTGCGAGCAACTCGGGTGGCACCAGCACATCACGACGCATCTGCATGGCGTAGATGATGATGAACGAAACTCCCGTGATCGACATCAAGATAAGGATCACCCCTACCCAGCCGGCTGCCTTGATGTTGTCGAGCACCGATACAGTCTCCGTCACAGGAGCCCCATCGTCCTGAGCCAATACCTGAGGTGCGAATACAACGCCCAGCAACAAGAATGCCAGGGTGAGAAGAGCCACCACGGTTCGATTCCCGACAGTGGAACCCGTCTTCTTCATCTTCTTTCTCCCTCTCAGAACCTCCGGAATTTCTCTCCGGAGATTGAATCTCTTATTTGTTCCAGACCGAATTTGGCACTAACTTCTGAAGACGTTGAGCGAGTTCTTCAACACGATCCTCATCTCCAAGTTCAATGGCTACCGTCTTTGCCCTGAAAATTGCTTCTGCAAGCGTCTCACTCTCCCCCGTGGTCGCAATCACCGCGGCACGAAGATATCGAATCATCGCCCACTGTAACTGGGTCCTGTCACCAGAGGCCTGTTGTTGGGTTGCCTTGCCCCAGATCAGCCAGCCTCTGGCTTTCGCAGCATCGAGACGAGCCGACGGAGAAGTCCGTACCTGGAGGACCCTCTGGCGTACGGTATCGATCGCCGAAGACCACTGCTTCTGGCCCAGCTGGCAATCTGCATATCCGAGCCAGGCAGACCTCGTCATGCCAGAATTCGCCTGGGAATCATTGGCCACCGAAGAAAAAATCTCGCGCGCCCCGATCCAGTTCTGCTGAGCCTGCAGGATCATGCCCTTTGCCAATCGTGCCCGCAGGATCCAGTGTCTCCCGAAATCCCCTGAGGCCAGCGGAGCCAGCGCCTCATCGGCAGCGGAAAAAGCCTCCAGGCGCTGGTGAACCGCTGCCAGAGCCACTCGGGCATGCGGAACGTAGAAGTCCTTTTGAGCCTCGAACTGGCCCAGATAAGCACCGAGTGCGGTGATTGCTGCTGGTCGCTGCTGGGGATCCTGATCACCCCATCTCAACAGTGCCAGACCCAGAAGGTACATCGCATCGGCCTTCTGGCGAGGGTCTCCCAGGCTCGCCGCCGAACGCAAGGCACTGACGGCACCTTCCCAGTCTCCCTGCTCGATGGCGCCTCTGCCGCGACTGAGGCTCGCTGGCTCCTGGTCGAAGATCAATTTCTCGACCCGCTCGGCGGCAACCTTTTGAGAAGTGCTGACCCCCGGAAGCCGGTACTGGACCTGCTCCCATGTGGCAGAGGTAATCGTCACATCCTCATAATTTCGGCCGCCGGAGACGATGATCTCATCACCATGGAGAACCCCAGCGGGAAATCCGATGGACAGACAGAGCATCGCCAGGGTTACCGATACCAGCCCCGGATTCGGGTCCTGGGTGGCGGATGGAGTTATGACGCCGTACTGCTTCATCACTGACAATCCTTCTCGAGTTGATCAAATCGAACCTGGAGTGCTTCGGGAGCGAAACTCGATCCCTCTCCTCCTGCCATCAATCGGCGACTACGGATGAGTTGGACGACTCTCTCGCACATCGACTGTGCCTTCATCAATTCCATGTACTGTAACCAAGTAGCCCAGTAATCCCTTTCAAATAGTGGTGCCACCTGCCCCGCGAAGATGAGGGAGCGACGTCGCTGATCGAGGATCGCGAGTGCCGCCGTCAGGTCCTCGGACATCGCATCGAGATGTTGTGAGGACCTGTCGACTTCGTACAGTCCTCGGTGGGCAGCCGCTCGTTGCACGAACACGAACGGAGCATCTGGATAGGAGCCGTTGAAAGTCTCATCGTTGTAACGCTCGACGATGGAGTCGAGACTATCGAGAGCGTCCTGGTGCTTGCCGGCCGCATTGGCAGCTTTGGCGAGGAAATAAGACACCCCGATATCGAGGAATTGATCCTCGAGGTCACGGGCTGCCGTCTGGGCCTGTGCGAGTATCGACGCCGCCTCGCTGGCAAAACCACCATCGATCAGAATCGAAGCCAGCCCCAGTTTGACCCTTGGGCCCGCTTCCTCGAATTGCGCTCCGGGAAGACGGATCCACCTGAGCACCAGTTCACCGGCGCGTCTCAGATGCTGATCGCTGGAAGAGGCTCGATAGCCATCGATGAGGTAGTAAGTCGCGGCAACCAGAGAAGAACCACCCGGCCAGTATTGACGTATTTCATTCAGGCCAATCTCGGCCTGGGCAAACTGACCCTCGGCACAGAGAACCTCCACCAGCAGCAAGATGGCACCTTCACGATAAACACTATCTCCGGCAAGTTCACCCAGCACCGGACTCAAGGCCTCGATCGCCTCGGCAGCGGATTTCTTACGATCTCCCCAGTACATCCGGGCGAGTTCATAACGAAGCACTGATTCACCCGGCACATCGCGAGAATTCCGTGCCTCGAGGAGCAATGGAAGAAGTTCACCCGCAGCGTCGCGGATTCCCTGGTCCACATCCGTGCTGATCCTGAACAGACAACGAGCTCCACCGGCTCTGGCACGGAAGAAGAACGGCACCGGTCTCTCGACACCCGATTCGGTATAGGTTCGAGAGATTCTCCTGAACAGATCCCGCGCCTGTGGGTAGTTTCCGTCCAACTCTTCCTCGGTCGCCTGCGCAAGTTTCAACTGCTCACTTCCGAGCCCCCGAGAATTGTCCGAGAACAATTTCTCAGCAACGGGAACCAGTTGGTCCCAGGCGCCTCCCTTTTCGGCTGCCAGATCCCCTACGATGGCAAAGAAGTTCTGCGAGGCCATCGCGACCATTTCGCTTCTGGGGTAGTTCTCCGCCAGGAACTGGTATGCGATGGCTGCCTCTTCCGGACGTCCCAGCGCATCGCTGGATTCACCGATCTCGTACAGAGCTTTCGCTCGCCACTTCGATGGTGCTTCTCCCTCATGATGCGAAGCGAGGGCATATTTGGCCGCCTCGATCGCTTGATCCAGCAGCCCTCTGTCGCGATACCCTGTTGCAGCCCGGGCATAGACTTCCGGCGAAAGATCTCCGACCTTGAGGTCAACCAGGTGACTGAGACCTCGAGCGAGTTGGTCGAGAACTTCCCTGGTGGCGCCAGGATCCGCTTTCCAGGCCGCGGGATCATCGAACTCGCTGATCAATCGCATCAGCATCCCAAGACCCGTGGCGCGATCCCCGGCTGCGATGCGTGAGACCGATTCTTCGATGTTGAGTGAGGCGACAATCCCCGTCAGAGACGGATCTTCGGGAGTTTTTCGGTAGGGGAAGTTGGGATCAACCTCTTCGTAGAGGTACTCGAGCAATTCCAGTCCCTCTTCGGGTCGACCGGCACGGTTATAAGCGGCAAGGGAACCGGCGAGGGATTCGATTCGCATCCTCCGGATGAAGAAGACCACCTCAACGTCATAGGGTGGATCCACACTCGGTTCAATATCTACCAGCAATTCGAGTTCGTTTGCAGCTTGTTCCGGCTGTCCCAGGGATGCCAGAGCCTGGCCATGGATCAGCTGCGCCTCGTAACGCCGTCCGAAGTTCTCGTATCTCTGATCGACAAATTCCTTCGCACGAGTAGCGAGTTCGGCGAACAGTTTCTGAGCCTCCTCATTTCCATCGGGAAGCATCTTCGAATAGATCTTCAGTGCATTGAGAAGTTGAAACTCCCAGAGATCACGGATGACCACCTTGGCCAAAAACTCGGCGGAAAGTCGCTTTTTTTGCTCAGCATCTGGAGCCGCCACGACCTTCGCCTCGAGTGCATCCACTTCACGGTTCTGGAGCAGGATGTTGTCCTCGAGGATGTGCCGTACCTCGGCCGTCCAGATCCGATCACGCGCCACGATGGCACGACTGCGCGCTGGCGGGCTGGTGGCGAAGATGGCCTCGGTGTTGGCTTCATGGAGTCGCAAAAGCGCAGCCAGAACCGCTTCCAGTTGTGCTCCCTTGGATCGCGGATGATCGGGATAGCGGCTGGCAAGAGCCTGGATCTGCGCCTCGTAGCCGTCGATATCACCCTCGATCCGGGTGGCATCGGCGAGCATGTACTCGAGCGTCGCCCGCGAGGTGCTAGTGGCGCTTTTCATGCGAGATTGAATCCACAGACGAGCCAGGTCAGGACTGTTATAGGTGTCCAGTAATTCGCGAATAAACAGGGTCTCCTCGGCATTGAGGTCACCACGACCGATGACCTGTGCAGAGACCGTTGGAGTTGCCAGCAGCAACACCACGCTGCACAGACACAGCAGTGCCCGCAACCAAATGGTTTCCGACAATGATGTACGTCGTAGTTCCATCAACCCCACTCCCGCCTCCCCGTCGCGGGCATCAAAATCGACTCGGGCGCTCACTTTGAGGGCCCTGCCTCGTACCTAGTTAAACCTATTACGTTCCTCGTCCCGGATCACAGTGATCTTGGCACTGATCAGAACGAAGAGATTCGACTGCATGCGAGCTTGTCCCTTGCGACCAAACAAGAAATCCAAGAATGGAAGACGCGAGAAAAAGGGAACCCCGGTCTGAGCATCCTGGGTGATGGTTCGTTTCAGTCCTCCGACCAGAACCGTTCCACCGTCGGGAATGGTGACCGTGGTCTTGATGTTGGTCACCGACAGGACAGGAAATTCCACATTCAAGTTGGTCAATCCAAGAGTCAACGTCTTGAAACGCGATGGCAACTGGACCGCGAGGGTCGGTTCGATCTCGAGTATCACGTACTTCCGGTCATGACTCACGGTCGGACGAACCTGGAGGATCGATCCCGAATTGAGGATCTCGATCACCGGGTTGATGACCGGTACAACCCCGGTCTGGTTGACCTCGGCATCCGCGATGTAGGCGCTCTGATCGACCACCAGCGAGTGGGAAATCTGGGTGTTGAAAGCAGTAACACGGGGCGCATCCAGTTTCTTGAACTGCTGTGACTTCTGGTTTGCCTCGAGGATCGCTTCGAGAGCATAGCTGTCGAGGACGTTGTACTGGATGGCAAATCCACCACGATTACTGATCTCGAACGGTGACACCGAGGAACCAAGCGGCAGTGAAAAAGCGCTGTATACAGCAGCCCTCACATCGATTTCACCCTGGGCATCAACGATTTCAAATCCACTGGCGATCTGGGTTCCTGCTCCGTCGATATCGCTGATGGGGTTGGGCAGATTCGAGTTGAAAGGGCTACCGTAATCGACACCGATCGACTCCAGGAAATTGTCCTGCAAGTCGATGAAACGGGCCTCGACAGTAACCATCACCCCGGTAGATTTCCGCAACGCTTCGAGCAACTGAATCAGTTTCCGATGATTGGGCAAGGTGGTCCGCGCCACCAGTTTTCCATTCTGATACTTGACGCTCTCTCCATCGGGCTCCCCTTCGTCCCCGTAGAGTGCGTCGATCACCAGTTCGACCAGCAGATCACTGTCGAGGGTGGTTTCCTGGGTGTCCTCATCATCGCCGAGGTCGAACAGCCCCCCCCCTCCATCAGCATCCCCATCCTGGCTCGACTGGAGTGCCAATCTCGGAGCCCGAAAATCGGGGTGATCCTTGGTGATATCGGAGACCTCGTAGAATTCGAGGAACAGATCGTTGCGTAGCGAGTCAACCGGACCGATGAGAATCGCGCTCGATCGGATCACGTAAGAGAAAGCAGGGTCATTGCCTTGCAGCACCAGGTTCAGCACGTTTTCCAGCGGCAGATCTGTGACCTGCGCAAGACGTACCGTGCCATCTCCACCTTCGAGGGCATCGCGAGCTTCCTTGGTCAGAACGAAGTTGATCCCCGACAGATCCTGCAAGAACTTCATGACCTGATCAAAGGGCTCATCCTGGAACTCGACACTGGCGACCCGCATACGCAGCCTGCTACGGATCGTCTTCACCTGAACGGTTTCGACAGCCTGTAATCTGTCCTCGAGGCTCTGCTCCTGTCGGATGATCCGAAGCCAGGCTTCGCGGCTCGGGAAGTTGAAAATCTCGGTATAGGGGATCTCCGCTTCCAGTTGGGCAAGGAAGGTTCGTTCCCACTCATCGCTCGTCTGCATACCCGATGCGAGCACCTCGTATAGATGACGCAGATCGCCAGCTTCTCGCCGCAGAGCTCGAACATCTTGGCGCGCGGGATCGAGGTGCAACACCTCGTCACAGAGGTCGATCACCCCTTCGTATTCTCTTTCAGCAAATAGTCGATAAGCCTGTCGAAGGATCTCCTCGATGCGATTCTGGATAAAGGAGAGGGAACGTGCCATCTCGGATTCCGCATCGGAGAGGATCCGCATCTCGCGCTCACGGCGCTGGAGCACCTCGAACTGGCGCTTCAAACGGACCGCTTCATCCTTGGACTGGATGGCACGATTCTGTTGATCGGTCAGGTCGAAATCGAACGGGAACCAGCGGATCCGTTCGAGCACCTGATCGAAGGTCGAGATCGCTCTGTCATAGTTGCTCTCATCCATGGCGCGACGTCCGTTGAGATAGAGCCTCTCGAGTTCGAACACGTCTTGTTGCAGACGCACATTCTTCTCCTCGACGAGACGCCGGCGAAGATCCTGAATGTCGCCACTACGATCACCCAGAATCAACATCACTGTATCCAGCATCTGTCGGGCACTCTCGTTGCCAGGATCGAGGCGGGTCGCCTCCTGCAACTTCTCCTCTGCCTCGACGTACCGGAGTTCATTCATCAACCTCTGAGCTGCTTCAGTAGCATTCTGAGAAGCCTTCACTCGTTCCTGTCCCTCGAGGGAAATGTCGCGGATCAACTCATCGACGTTGTCGTCCTGGTAGCCAACAACGGGACTGGCCAATCCGCAAACGAGCATCAGGACGGACGCGAAAATGCTCGAAGCGATTCGCGTTGATGGTGTCCGCAGGATGTTCGTCATCGATCTCTCCTTGCTTGGCAAGGCCATGTGGTTGTTGACCACCGGCTACTTGCAGGGCGTATCCGAACACCGGACTTCCCGGTCTCCGGGTCTTTCCAATTGCAACCACGAGAGACTCACGAGAACCTCCCACTGCTGTCCGGGAACAGCACGACTGATCCCGGTTCCGCCACAAAACTGCTGTCGCAATTTCCTGTTTCAAACGATGCTGATTCAAAACACACTGTCTTCTGAGCACACTGTCTTCTGAGCACACTGTTATCTGATCAAACTGTTATCTGATCAAACTGTTATCTGATCAAACTGTTATCTGATCAAACTGTTATCTGATCAAACTGTATCGCTACCGATCATCGCCACCGAAGAGCCCACCACCGGTCGGTCGTGGCTTCGGAGGTTGATCGGCTTTGGTCTCTGTAGCTGGATCCTCCGAGGGATCGGCCTCGTCATCGCTACTGTTGGCTCCCGAGATCGCAGGATCGGCATCCAGATTTTCCCAACCTGCCGGATCCAGAGGCAGCGGTGTGTCATTGTTCTTGAGGTAGACGCGCTTTCCAGTGGCGTCCTTCAACACCACGTAACGACCATCCGCTGTATCCTGGATGCGCTCGAGGTGATATCCCGTTTCGAACAGATCGCTGACAACCTCCCCATCCGCGGATTCGGTGATGATCATGGTGTTGCGCTTGGTTCCGTTGGTTTCCCAGTCCCAGAAGGAGTACTGCATCGTCACCCTTCCCGGAACCAGAACACCACTGGTATCGAGCCGACCGATCTGTGCCCCGCTGACCCTCCAGACCGACTCCGGGGGGAAAAGAACAGCACCACTCTCGTCGCTGGTCACCAGATCGGTTCCGTTGCTGAACGCGATGGAACTCCTGGAAAGCCCCCTCGTCACCACTCGATAATTGTATGAACTCTTGGGTTCGAGGCCGCCGACGAGCAGTTCGAATTCCGCTCCGGAGGACGCTACCGGAACCGTTTGTAATTTCTCCCAGGCACCATCCTTGGATCGGATCTCCAGTGTGCAGGAAACGATCTCGGTTCGCTCGAAAACGGCATGTCGGCCGGAGATACCGTGGTGGGTAGTCCGGGAGTCTCCGTTGCGAACCACACTTACGGTCGAGATACGTGCCGAGATCAACGTAGGCGGAAGAACCACATGGGTCCTGAAAACTTCCACACGAGCCGGGCGTCGATAGAAGGACCATTCTGGAAGAACCGTTTCTCCATCGAAGGAGAAGGCTTCCCGGACCTTGGCCTCGACAGCAGGAGGAATTCGTTTTCCCAGGTCCTGGTCGGCTGTCCTCTGTTCAATCGTCACGTTTGCTTGATTGATGGCTGTAGATAGTTTCCCGCCACTATCTGGCATAAATCCAGCATAGGAAAATCCCGCGAGCAGGAGCAGAAGTGCCAGGGCGATGGCGATTTTATCGATGTTCTGCAATTTCCTAGCCTCGTTCCTTGTCGGTATTCGTGGCAGCAACTTCCTCGATCACGTCCAGTTCCAGCAAGAGACGCACGGAGGGTTCGGAGTCGAGACCTTCGACATTCTCTCCTACCTGTTCAACGACCTCGTAGAGCAATGATTCCCGGTCTTTTGACATCGCCAGATGGCGCACCTCGAAATCGATGAAGTCATGGCGAAGCAAACCGTCGACGATGCTTCCGACTCGAGTCGGCGGAACAAAGGCCCGCAACGTGACCGGAAACTTGATGAGTCCTCCGGTCTCGTCAACACGACTGCGACGGGTTTTCCTGTCGATGATGAGTTCCTCGATACTGGCACCACGAATCGAGATGATTCTGTCGACGAGATCCTTCTGGACCCTCCAGCGACGCTCGTAGGCGGCGATCTGCGATGAATCATTCGTGTCTTCCTGCACCGCGAAAGGCAATTCGACAGCGTCATCGATCCCCACGTGCTTTCGATAACGACTCTCGAGCAAATCGAAATCATCTCGATATCGAGTCGACCAGGAACTGAGATCGCTCACAACACCTTCTACGAACAGTGCAGCACGATTGCTGTGGAACTGTTCGGCACGGTCGATTTGCTTGCGCCAGTTGTTGAGGTATTTCTCCTGTGCTTCGACGAGATCCTCGGTGGGGAGTTGCTCGGCATCCATCCTGGCGTATTTCTGGATCGCCTTGTTCGATCGAGACAACTTCTTGGTCACATCCTCGTAAGCTTGCATTTTTGGCCATACGAACAGGAAGAACAGTACGATCCACCCGAACAGGATGACCCCGAGTACCGACCAGAATACTCTGTTCGTCATGTTGCCCCCCTACCCTTCATCCCCGTCACCACTACCATCATCGGTTCCTGGAACCGGAAGCGGCGGGTGGATCCAGCGGATCGTCCATGGATAGAGTGGGACACCGTGGTCCTGCTCCTGGGGGTCTCGAGTTCTGCGCCGACCACCCTTGAAACTCTCGTGACTACTCCACAGCAAGAGGGTCTCCTGTCCCACTTCTCTCGAAACACGGGGACGGGATTCATCGGATGGACCGTATTTTTCGCCGAGTGCATTCTCCACCGGAGCGACGATCATTTCTTTCAGTTTTTGATCGTTGGTCTGCGCATCACCCTGGTCATAGCGAAAACCCTCGACCACGACCAGAAATCTACCATCGAAGACTTTCATGCCCGAATCGATCTTGCGGCCCTCTTCGATCACGGTTCCGAATTCATCGACGCGAACCCGTTTGACATCGACGCCGGAAAACCAGGTCTTCTGGCTGTTGATAACCTCCTGGTCCGCCTCGATTTGCCCGAGTGTGCTGTCCAGTTCGGAACCGTCTTCAGTGCGGCCGGTGATCACTTTCCCCTGTTGTTCGGCTGACAGAATCGATCCGATCATCTCCAGGATCTCTCGGGGAGCCAGTCTCCCGTGGCCACGAGCAACCAGTTCCTCTTGTCTCGACTGGAGTGCGAGAGTCTCCTGCTCGGCAAGTTGGACGAGTCGATCCTGATTCTGATCCAGTTCTTTGACTCTGTTGGTCGAGGCGAGAACTGCTGTGGCATCATCGATCTTGCCACTGAAATTGAAGATGAGGAAAGCGATCAGCAGATACAGGCTTGCGGCAGCGACAAGAACGGTTTTCTGCTTCTTGCGAAACTCGACCGCTTCTTGCTTCTCCTGGGGGAGAAGATTCAGATTCACTTCGCCCAGCCCGAGAGCCTGCAGACCGACTCCGATGACGGAACTGAAGGTGGCCAGGTCTTGCGCCAGACCGGCAGCGCTTGCTTCTGCGGAGATTCGAACGCGATTGAGGTTCTTGGCCATCTGGACGCGAATCCGCAGGTTCTCTTCCAGGAACTTGCGCAGACCAACCAACTTGCTACTTCCGCCGTAGAGGAACAGATCCTCGATCTTCACCTCACCGACGCGCGACTTGTAGTAACCGATGGAACGATTGATCTCGCTGACGAGATCCCTCAGCAGAGGCTGCAACACCTGGAATATCTTTGCGGCATGCTCGGAACGGGCCGCTGTCACCTTGAGATTCTCTGCCTCTTCTGCACTACAGCCAAATCGCTCCTGAAGCGCTGAGGTGAAGTCTTTACCGGCGATGGGAAGAGAACGGAACCAGAAACGCGGGCCATTGACGATGATCAGATCGGTGTGGTCGGAGCCAATCTCGAGAGCCACGACTGGCCGAGTCGGGCGGAGATCGAAGCGAATCAGGTTCAGCAACCCGACGTTGCTCAGGGTCAGGACATCGATCTCGAGTCCTTCCTGGGAGTAATCGACCAGCAAGTCGGAGACCTCTTCGGAACGGACCGCAAAGATTCCGACCTCTTTCTCCCCCTCATCCGTATCGCCACTGATATGGCTAGCCCAGATCACCTCATCGATGGGCAGTGGGATGTTCTGCTGGGCCTCGTAGCCGATCAGTTCCTCGAGTTTCTTGCCATCGACAGGAGGGATCGGAATGAAGCTGGTCAGAGCCGAACGACTCGGCAGAGCCACCACGAGAGCCTCACTGAGGTCATGGCGCGAAGCGAGTTCAGATAACGCTGCTGCGGATCCATCGCCATCGGATCCAGCAGGATAGTCGATCTTCTCGACCAGAAGGACCTCTGCCCCACTGCCGGAGCGCTGGATCTTCAACGCCTTCAGGGATGTCCGCCCCGAGTCGATGCACCAGACCTCAACAAACTCGGTCATGATACCTCTCTCTACCGTCGCGCCTTGTTCAAGCGCCCTCGTCGTGCGTCTTCATCTCATCTGATCGTGTCGACACTCGGGCAAGCGAAGCGCAAATCGCTTGGTATCCACTCAGTACCACCAAATCGTCATCAACGACCCAGTCATGAGCAGAAACGACCGTTTCCAGCAAGCGAATCCGATCAACGCGTAAACTCGAATCGAATCCACTTCGTTGGAACGGGAACAGTCAGTCACACCAGTGACTTCATCTGCGGAATCCGTGTCATCCGCATCTGCCCCTGTCGACTCGAAAACACTGGCAACCGTCAAGGCAAAACCAGTACCAACATGATCAGTAACAACATGATCAGTAACGATGCGATTCGAAGAAACGCCAGGAGCGAAATCGAACCATGGAGATGCTGAAAAAGGGCCGTGCGAGTCCGGGGAGGCAACCGTGATCCTTACCGATCCGTCCGTCTCCTACCCCGGGAGAACCTCTCGGTCTCTCCCTCGCAGACCATCGCGCAATACTCCCGGCACGACGTCCATTCCCCTGCCTCGAACGGAGCAATACCCTCGCTCCGAGGTACAGGGGGCATTCCTTCCCGCAATCCACAGAAGCGATCCAGACCCCACGGTGGCCCGCTAGCGCGCACCGCGGGGAACTTCTCAGTCCCCTGGGAAACCGGAGTATAGATCCAGGAGGGGTCGAGTCAACGTCCCGGAGATTCTGCAGATGCTGTATCCGGCACGTCTTGCGACGATCAGGAGTGGCGGCGCGGCGGAGTCAGACCGAGGTGCTCGATGACCCGCTGCAGATCTTGCCAGCAATGAGCCTTATATTGCTCCTGGCGCAGCAGATAAGCGGGATGGTAGGTGGCCACCACAGGAATCCCCTGCCAGTCGTGCTGTTGACCTCGTAGCCGCGCCAGGGACTTGTCCTGACCGCACAGCCAGATCGCCGCCGGCCGCCCCAGGGCAACCAGGATGGTCGGCCGAATGAGGCGGATCTGGGCCTCCAGGTAGCCCCGGCAAGCCTCGATCTCCGCCGGCTGGGGATCTCGATTGCCGGGCGGACGACATTTCAATACATTGGCAATGTAAACCTGATCGCGACGTAACCCCATGGCGGCGATGATCTTGTCGAGCAGTTGCCCGGCCCGGCCCACGAACGGCTCGCCGCGACGATCCTCCTCGTGACCGGGGGCCTCCCCGACGAACATCAGATCCGCATCGGGGTCGCCGACCCCGAAAGCGGTTCGGTTTCTGGTCTCACACAGACCACAATCCCGGCATTCAGCGACCTGGAGTGCCATCTGATCGAGCTGCTCCAGCACCCCGGAAAGCGCAGATGAGGCCGTTTCGGCAGCCGCTACAGCAGATCCGAGGGTGCGCCGGATGCCCCAGCCAACCATCGCCCGCCGATGAACATCTGCACCGAAATGGGGAAACCCCTGTCGTGACGACAGATTCGGCGCCGGATTCAACTGTTTCGACAAGCTGGATCCCGCTCCCGGACGGCCGCCAGATCGATGCCGGCTCGCAGACGAGATCCGTGGCGCTGATGGATGGTCACGGCGACCTCGGTTCCTCGACGCAGCGGATCAGCTGGTCGCTGCTCGATATCGACGCGCAGACCCTCCCGACTCAGTCCCTCGCCGATGACCCGATCCGGCTGCTGGTGTACCGATTC
This sequence comes from Planctomycetes bacterium UBA1146, assembly GCA_963854815.1. GTDB lineage: Bacteria > Planctomycetota > UBA8108 > UBA1146 > UBA1146 > UBA1146. Next base: position 4,063 of record CAWLAN010000025.1, on the reverse strand, counting down.
GACCAGCACCCGTACCCGATCTCCGATGCGTCGATCCAGTTCCGCCGCCTGGACATCGTCACACAATTGGCGCGCCTGTTCCATCCGCTGCTGACGTACATCGAGTGATATGTGACCATCGAGGCGAGCGGCCACGGTTCTGGGTCGCGGGCTATACGGAAACAGATGGACCTTCTGGAAACGTAGTCTTTCGATGATCGAAAGGGTCTGTTCGAAGTCCCGTTGGGATTCTCCGGGAAAGCCGACGATGACATCGGTGGCAATCACCGCGCCCGGCAACTGGTCCCTGACCCTTTCCATCGCCGCAACGAACTCATCGACGGTGTAATCACGACGCATCCGCTCGAGGATCCGATCGCTGCCACTTTGAATCGGAACATGGAAGAAACGACACAGCCCTTCGTCGCGAACAAAGGCGCGCAGGAACGAATCGCTGAAGGCGCCTTCGCCGATGGATGAGAGACGGATTCGCTCGATGCCGTCGATCTGCCTCAGTCGAGTCAGCAGGTTGGCAAGACCATCTTCGACCCCCAGGTCCCTGGCCCACTGCCGCAGGTGGATCCCCGTCAGCACCAGTTCCATGAAACCGGCAGCCGCGAGGCGTCTGGCCTCGGCGATCACCGCCTCGGGTTCCCTGCTGCGTGAACTGCCCCGAAGATAGGGCAGGATGCAGTAACTACAGAAAGAATCACAACCGTCCTGGATCTTCAGGAAAGCTCTGGTTCGGCCGGCAAAACCGGAGATCTCGAGGGAGAAGATATCGCGCGATTTGCGTCCTGGTTTTTTCTCGAGAAGGGCTGCTCCCTGCACCACCTCCGCGATTCGATGTTTTTCCTCGTTCCCGATGAGATGCACCACGCCAGGAATTTTTTCCAATCGCACGCGATCATCTTCGGTCATGCAACCGGTGACGATGATGGTAGCATTTGGATTCTTGCCGACGAGCGAACGGATCCGGTCGTGTACCTTTTCACCGGCTCGTTCGGTAACGGTGCAGGAGTTGACCACGATCAGGTCGGTATCGATCGGTTTGTCACTCTCCTGGTAACCGAGATCGATAATCTCTTCACGGATCGCCTGGGTTTCGTACTGATTGATCTTGCAACCGAAGGTCACGAAAGCGCAACTGGGCACCTGTTGACCTCCCCTTCTGCCAAGAGACCCCGAATCTAGGACTGCACCTTGGTCGAGTGAACACCGGCCTCGTCCTCGAGCCAGCAAAAACTGCGATGCCCGCTTCCCACCTCGAAAGCGTGTGGAACCTCCTGGCTACATCGATCTCCTGCGCTGGGACAACGAGTATGGAATGTACAGCCTGGAGGAGGATTGATCGGAGATGGAACGTCACCCTCCAGCAGGATCCGATCCCGGCGTCGCCGGATATCGGGTTCAGGAACTGCCGAGAGGAGCGCCTTGGTGTAGGGATGCCGGGGGTTACTGTAGAGTTCAGTAGCGGGCGACTCCTCGACGATCTTGCCCAGATACATCACTGCAACCCGATGGCTGATGTGTTCCACCACGGCCAGATCGTGAGCGATGAACAGATAGGAGAGATCAAACTCCTGCTGGAGATCGAGCAACAAGTTGATGATCTGGGCCTGAATCGACACATCGAGAGCACTCACCGCCTCGTCACAGACGATGAACTCTGGCTCCACCGAGAGCGCACGGGCGATTCCGATGCGCTGCCTCTGTCCTCCTGAAAACTCATGAGGGTATCGATTGATGTGGTTGACCGGGTCGAGCCCGCAGCGATCCATCAGATGCTCGATTCGACCACGAATTTCGCTAGCGTTGCCCATCTGATGGATCTTGGGGCCCTCGCTGAGAATCGAGCCGACGGTCATGCGAGGATTCAGCGACCCGTACGGATCCTGAAAGATGATCTGCATCCGTTTGCGAAGATCTCTCAGCGACGATCCCTCGGTGGCGAGAACATCCTGGCCGTCGAAAAAGACGGTGCCTTCGGTCGGTTCGACCAGCCTCAGGATCGACCGCCCGACCGTCGTCTTACCACAACCGGACTCACCGACGAGGCCGAGGGTTTCCCGCCGATCCACTCGAAAACTCACTCCATCGACCGCCTTCACGTGAGCAGTCACGCGCGAAAAGACACCAGTTCGTATCGGGAACCAGGTCCGCAAATCCCGGACCTCGAGCAGTGGAGTACCGTTTGCGGTCACTGATTTGCTCCTTCGATGCCGGATTCTGTCTCGACAATACTCGCCCAGTGGTGACAGGCGACCAGGTGCTGGTCATCGATCTCCTGTAGTTGAGGTTCTATTTGCGCACACTCATCAGTGGCATAACGACAACGAGGACGAAATTTACAGCCGCTGGGAAAATCCAATGGGTTGGGGACATTTCCCTCGATGACCTCCAGTCGATCGCTTTTTCTATCGAGACGTGGCAACGATCGAAACAATCCGAGAGTGTAGGGATGTCTGGGGCTACCGAATAGTTCGTCGACTGGTGCCCTCTCCACAACTTTGCCTGCATACATCACAACGACCTGATCAGCGTTCTCGGCAACCACACCGAGATCGTGGGTGATCAGCAAGATGGCCATGCCCTTTTCTCGCTGCAAATCCCGCAACAACTCGAGGATCTGTGCCTGAATCGTCACATCGAGAGCCGTGGTCGGCTCATCGGCGATCAGCAGCGCAGGATTGCACGCCAGCGCCATGGCGATCATGACGCGCTGTTTCATGCCTCCTGAGAGTTGGTGGGGGTATTCAGATACGCGAGTTTCGGGCGAAGGAATCCCCACCAGACGTAACAGTTCGATCGAGCGTTCGCGGGCCTGGGATCTGGACATCCCTTCGTGCAATCGCAATGCCTCGCCGATCTGATCCCCGACCTGGAAGACAGGGTTCAGGCTCGTCATCGGTTCCTGGAAGATGACGGCGATCTCCTTGCCACGAATCTCTCGCATCTGTTTTTCGGAGCGCTCGAGCAGGTTCTCGCCGCGGAAACGAATCTTCCCACCGACATATTTTCCCGGTGGCGTCGGGACCAATTGCAAGATGCTCATCGCAGCGACGGATTTCCCGCATCCCGATTCTCCGACAACACCGAGGGTCTCTCCTGCCTGGATCGAATAACTGACCCCATCGACAGCCTTGCCGACACCGTCATCGGTGTAGAACCAGGTCTGAAGATCTTCGATCTCCAACAGCGGAGATTCGTCATTCAATTCGCTTCTCGCTTCCAGGCGACGGCATCAATCTCTACCTGAACATTCTTCGGCAATGCGGACGCTTCGATGCACGCTCGTGCCGGAAACGGTTCGGTGAAGAACTGGGAGTAGGTCTGATTCATGGCCATGAAGTCGCCGATGTCGGACAGATATACTGTGGTCTTGACGACGTCGGAGTAATCACACCCTGCAGCTCGAAGGACTTCACCGAGATTGACCAGAACCTGTCTTGTCTGCTGCTCGATCCCGTCCGCCACGGAACCATCGACAGGATCGATGGGGATCTGGCCAGAGCAGTACACCCAACGATCCACCTCGATGGCCTGGGAATAGGGTCCGATAGCAGCCGGGGCGCCATCGGTCGAGATGGCATTCCTTCCGGTGGTCGACATCGAGACCCTCCTTTGACAACGTGGTGGCCCAACACCCCAACAGGGAAAACTGCAAGAGAAGGATCCTACCGGGGACCCTCGGTCGATTCCACCGTGCCGGGACCGAGCAACTCTTCGAGCCTGCCAGATACCTGCTCAGCGATCTCTTCGGGCAGATAGGAGCGTACGTCGCCGCCGAAGGAGGCGATCTCTTTGACATGTCGGCTCGAGTAGTGGGACAGTTCCAGTGTCGGCATCACGAACACCGTCTCCGCCTCGAACTCGGTAGAGATGCTCCGGTTCGTCAACGCCATGGTGTACTCGGCTTCGAAGTCTGCAAAGGTTCTGATTCCCCTGAGCAGGATTCGGGAGTCCTGGCGGGCGAGCAGGTCCACCACCAGGCCCGTGAATCGCACAATCCGCACACCCTCGAGATGTGCTGTGCAACTTTCGAGCCAGCCGATTCTCTCGTCGGGTGTGAAGATCGTTCGCT
>CAWLAN010000024.1:0-23272 GCA_963854815.1 Planctomycetes bacterium UBA1146 | reverse complement strand
CGATCACCACCAGGTCGCTTTCGCCATCTGCATTCACGTCTGCTGGCCAGAATGCGGTGGCCCTGGCGTTTTCCTCACCATGACGACGGGAGAAGACTTCTGTCAATCTCCATTGCCTGGCTCCGGGACGCACGACCATCAAGGAGCGATCATCGATCATCAGAATTTCATCGATGCCGTCGCCATCCAGATCCACTGCCTGACCCGTGCGGACCTTCTTGAACGGGCCTTCCACCGAGGAAAAGATGTCGGTTCCGTCGCACAGATGAATCAATCCCTGGCCCGCATCGACCAGTACAATGCTCGCTCTGGAGTGCTCATCGAATCGACCGGGAATTGCGGCCACGACACGAGCAGAACCTCCGGGAGCATCGATTTGTCGTTCGACGCTCGCCTCCAGAGAGTCGACGGAGATGATCCGGCAACGACCATCGCGAGCCACCAGCAGGGTTCCCCCCGGCCCGGCCTGGACACTTCCACCTGATTCCACGGTTGCCGGCGTGCGGATCTGCTCGAACTCCTCCTCAGCGAGGAGATAGAAGCGAGGGGTCTCGAAGGGGATCTCGACGACGATGATCGGCCGCTTCGATCCTTTATCGAAGAGATGCAGAGCAGAGGGTTCGCGACCTGACTCGAGAGTCATTCGCAAGTCGCCATATCTCAACTCGAAGGTGCGTTTCTCCAGTTTATGGAGGGACAAAATGGGTCCACCAAGACTGCCGGATGCCACCGCGATGAGGTTTGATGTTTCCACATCATCGAGCAACGCGGGAAAGGAGAAACCGGTGCCCTCCCGCACCGATTTACCGGCGCCTCCCTCTTCCGAACTGGTGACGATCACCTCTTGATTGCGGATCAGCACAGCGGTCGGTTTCTTCAGAGTCGGTGACGGTCGACCTGGAGATAGTTTTCCGCCATCGTTCCAGAACGGCCTCAGCAGCGATTCTTCTGCATCCGCGATGACCACATCTGGATCGCCATCTCCGTCCAGGTCACCCACCGCCATCGATCCCTTGCCGATGCCGCTGGCTGACAGTGGGTAGATCTCCGGATTGGGTAGCAACTGGGTCGAACGCTCGCGAGCCACCTTCATGCCCCTGAGAATCGGGCGATCCCGGTCGCCCAGCACTATCCATTGCCCCGCATGCATCGGAGCCAGCCCGAGGAATCGAGCATCTTCCGACTCGAACAGGATTTCCGGTCCCCAGCCTGTGGAGGTTCCTGGGCGAAGACGAAGCGGGAAGGCCCGGTCAGACGAGGCTCCACTGACGGTCAGGAGATCATCTTTTCCATCTCCATCCAGATCCCCTCGTACCAGCGAGATGGGACCCGCAGCAGTGCCCGGGAGAGTCTCGATCACGGGAGTTTCGCCGCGTCGAATCCCGCTCACTTCGTGGATGCCCTCCTTGGAGAGGACGCGCACCACGGCTCCTTCCTCGCTCAGATCGACATCGATGGTGTTGTCTCCGCGGGCGATTTCTCGTAACCGGATTCGTTGCTCCGATTTGAAACGATCGGTGTTGGCCGATCCCCAGCGGATCTCGATACGGTTTGCCCTCGGACAGCTGAGGATCAGGTCGAGTTGTCCATCTCCATCGAGGTCTCCGGAATTGATGGCATCGACATCGGCGCGAACAGAGATCGTTTCTCTGCGCCAGCCGTCGGGATCGACCAGCGTGTTGCCACCCTCGCGGTGCGTGAAGCCGGTGGTTTCCGGGTCCCGCAGGAACTGGATCAACTCACCTTTTTCACCGACCCAGACCACCAGATCGGTATCGCCGTCTCCATCCAGATCGGTGACGTGCCACGGGCCGCCCGCCGAACCGAGTCTGAAGACCTTGAGATCCGAGAAACCGAACGAACCGTCTCGTTGCTGCTGGGCCGCCGCATCGGCACTGCCTAGCAGCATTGTGAGGATACATGCGCTGATCATCGGTCGGTCGATGGGCCAGATCATCATGGAAGGTACTCCCTGCCGGTCGAAATTTGACGGTTCCAAAGTTGTCATAGAACCTTGCAGAAGATCGCCTCCGGGATCAATATATTCAATCACGGTTTTCCGGAGATCTTCTCCAGGGACCGATACCCTCGATGGAAAGACAAGAAATGGCTCTTTCGCGTCTGATCCTGGCGAGTGCTGTGGCTTTTTCAGTGCCTCTGGCAGCCGGGATGAATGCTATCGATGACAGGGTCGAGGCCGTTTCCACCCAGGAGAGGATCGAGTTGATCGGCGGGGGATCCGTGACCGGGATCGTGATCAAGGAAGATGCAGATCGGCTTTTCATCGACATCGGTCCCACCATCGTGCAACTCCCGACTCGCTCCGTGACTCGACGGACTCGCCTTCTCGAGGGCAAAGAGGTCGACAGCGATTCCGAAATCGATCGGGTTTATCAGGTCGGTACCGGTGAACCGCTACCGCTCCAGGAAGCCGAACGCAATGCTCGCAGGTCGGTTGTCCGTATCATGGCCGGAGGATCACTCGGCAGCGGTTTCATCATCAGCGAGGATGGACTGGTCGTCACCAATGTCCATGTCGTCGAAGGTGAGCGCGATATCCAGCTCACGGTGTATCTCGATGATGCCGAGGGAGGCGCGCGCAAGCAGCAGATCGAGAACGTCGAAATCGTCGCCATGAATCCATTCCTCGATCTGGCCCTGTTGAGAATCCCCGATGCAGAAAGTCTGCAGCTGCGGGCGGTGAAGTTTGCCGCAGCAGATTCCCTTGCTCGCAGCCAGAAGGTCTTTGCGGTCGGAACCCCGAGAGGCTTCGAGCGCACCGTGAGCGAGGGGATCATCTCCGATCCTTATCGTTCCTTCGAGGGCCAGTGCTACATCCAGACCACCACTCCCATCAATCCCGGCAATTCCGGTGGGGCCCTCTTCAACGAGGCGGGAGAGGTGGTTGGTGTCACCAACATGAAGATATTGCAGTCGGAGGGTCTGAACTTCGCGATCCCCCTGGATCAGGTGAAGTTCTTTCTCGATCGCCGTGAGGCGTTCTTGTTCGACGAGAGTCAACCGAACACGGGTGTGCGCTACCTGCCACCCCCGAAAAAGAATCAACCGGGAGATTGACTCGCGATCTGCTGGTTCAGGGTCTTACCAGACCGATGGAAGGAAAAATCACGATGGCATCCAGGATGTACATCTTTCTCGCACTCGCCTCGACCGCCCTGTTTGGGTTCTCGACCGCTGTGGAAGCGGGAGAAGAGGCGCTCGATAAGAACACGGTGATCGTCTACAGCATCGATGACTGGCAGCAGGGCCTGGCTGATTCCCGGGATTCCGATATCGGCCGATTCATGCAGGAAACTTCGGTTACCGAGACGATCGAGCGGCTCACCACAGGATTTTCCGCGTTGATGAGTGAGAACTTCGAGGGCGAAGACGAGTCCAAGCAAAACTTGCAGATGGTCTGGGAGCATCTCGGTCGTCTGTACAACGAGATGACCGGTGAGTTCGTGTTCGGATTGGGATACCGGATGGGTCCGGACATGCCAATGCCGATGCCCAACCTGCTCATCGATTTCCACGGTCCCGCTGACTTCGGAGACGAACACCGCAAGATGCTCGCAATTCTCCAGCAAACTCTTGAGGCAGATGGCCAGATGGCGATTCCGGCCAGCTTCGCCATCGGTGACATCGAGTTCACCGGCGTCGAGATGATGCCCGGGGTGGGAATTTACATCGGTCAGTTCGAGAATCACCATATCGTGAGTACCAACAAGGGCAGTCTCCAGAGTTACCTCGCCACGGGCGATACCGCCGTCGGAGAGCGCTTTGGCTCGACGACCATTTACAAGGCTGCTCAAAACTCGCTGCACCGGGGAATTGACACTTTCTACCTCAACCTGGATGCGTTGTGGAACCTGATCCCGATGTTCGACATGTTGGCAGGTGGCTTCGACCCACAGGACGATCCTGATAGCGGTCCCATTCCATCCAAGATCATCTCGGCGTTCGGTCTCGATGCGATCGGGGGTTTCGCTTCCAAGACCCACCAGTCTGAGGCAGGCACCGGTATCGATGCGATCATTGCGATGAAGGGGCGGCCGGGGATTCTCGGGTTATTTCCCGAGCAAAATGGTGACATCACTCTGCCTCCGGTGATTCCCGCCGAGGCTTCTTCAGCTCAACTCATACGTTTCAATTTCTCGAAGATCTTCGATATCGCCGTGAATATCGGCTCCGCCATCGGGGGCACCGACCCGGAAGAGATGCGTGCGACGATGGATGCCGAACTCGAGGGAATGAAGATGGCGTCCGGGATTGACATCAAGGGGCTGGTCAATTCCCTGGAAGGTTCTTTATTCGTCTTCCAGCCTGCTCCCGACCCCAATGCCCCACCCGTGAACCCGATGGCGATGATGATGGGCGGCGGTTTTGGTGCCAGTTTTGCCATGAGCTTAGGCATCAAGATCAGCGATCGTGGTCCCTGGGACGAGGCGATGAAGAAGATGGGTGGGCCCGAGATGATGGGTCCTGCGCTCAAGAAGGAGCAGTTTCAGGGGCGTGAGGTGTGGAGCTTCGATCCGCTCGGTGACGTACCCCCAGAGTTCGCCGGTGATGGTCCTCAGTTCGTTCCGGCATGGACTTTCGAGGATGATTGGCTGCTCGTTTCGATGTCGAAAGATGATCTCCACGTCATGTTACGTCTCGCCGATGATGAGGGCGGAGCACGTCTCGGTGATTCCGGACCCAGCGCCAAGATCCTGTCCAGGGTGAAGGCGACCCAGGGGTTGTCGATTTCGCTGCAGAACACCGGGGAGGGTATTGCGGCTGCGGCGGATATCATCCGACCGCTACTGGGGATCCTGCCGCTGATGAATCCGGAATTTGGGCAAAACGAGGGTCTGCTGTTTCTCTTCGACCCCTCCAACATCCCGGAATCGGATCTGTTCAGGAAGTACTTCGGTTGGACCGCTGCGCGCATGTCCGTCGTTGAGGATGGATTGAAGATCTATCAGTTCACCGAAACGGTGACCGAGTCTTCAGAGATTGGGGATGGCGCGGAAGACGGCAAGGAATCTGAACTCTAGTCGGGAATCGTCACGATCTCGTTCATCTGACGCCTCCGGTAGCCTCTGAGAGGTTCCCGGAGGCGTTCATCATCGGACGGGATCGCTCCCTTCCGACCTCGCTTAGGGTTACGATTCCGACGGGCACTGGCCCCGAAAGGAGATCCGATGTCCTTCGCCGACTGCATGGCTGGACGCAGGGGACTGATCCTCGGTGTGGCCAATGATCGAAGCATCGCCTGGGGAATCACCCAGGTCCTCCACCAGGTGGGAGCCCGTCTCGGTTTCAGTTATCAGGGAGATCGTCTCGAGAAGCGTGTCCGCCCGCTCGTGGAGCAGGTCGATGGAGAGTTCTTGTTGCCCTGTGACGTGGGGGATGACGCCCAGGTCGAGGCGTTATTCAAGGAAGTCGATAACAGCTGGGGGGGGCTCGATTTCCTGGTCCATTCGATCGGATTCGCCGAGAAGGCTGACCTCGAGGGCAATTACATCGATACCTCCCGGGAAGGCTGGATGAAGGCCCACGACATCAGTTCCTGGTCCTTCACTCGACTGGCGCGGGAAGCTGCCAGCAGGATGGAGAGGGGATCCTCGATGATCACCCTTTCCTATCTCGGGGCAGAGCGAGCGGTCAGGGGATACAACGTGATGGGTGTGGCGAAGGCGAGCCTGGAAGCGAGCATGCGCTATCTCGCTGCGGATCTCGGTGAACAGGGCATCCGTGTCAATGCCATCAGCGCCGGACCGATCCAGACCCTCGCAGCACGAGGAATCCGCGGGTTCTCTCGTATCTTCGAGGAAGTCGAGAAGAAGGCGGCTCTCGGTAGGGGGGTGACGACCGAAGAGGTCGGCAATACGGCTACCTTCCTGCTCTCTCCCCTCGCCAGTGGCATCACCGGTGAAGTCATCTATGTCGATGGCGGTTTCCGGATGATGGGATAGGACCTCCCGTGCGCGTTTCACTGGCACAGATCAACACCACGGTCGGAGATCTGGCAGGCAATGTCAGCCGGATTCTCGATGCAGTTGCCGTGGCAGAATCAGCCGGTGCTGATCTGGTGCTGTTTCCGGAACTGGCGATCTGCGGTTACCCACCACTGGATCTGGTGGGACGTGCCGATTTTGTCTGCGCAGTGGAAACAGCGACCGAAGAACTCAGCGCTCAATTGACCGGGAGCATCGTCGTGGTGGTGGGCACGGTCCGTTCCTCACCTCCAGGTTCGGCTCGTAAGGTCCACAACAGTGCTGCTGTGATCGATGGAGCAAAAATTGTCGGATATGCCGACAAGATCTTGCTTCCCACCTACGATGTCTTCGACGAGGCGAGGACTTTTGAACCAGGAGCCCAGGTGCACCTGTTCGAGGTGGCGGGTCAGAAGGTGGGAATCGCCATCTGTGAAGACCTCTGGAGCGACGAGGTTCCCGGACAGCCGTTCTACGACCGAGATCCCGGCAAGGAACTGGTCGAACTGGGTGCGGAGATCATCCTCAGTCCATCTGCCAGCCCATTTCAGCGGGGCAGGATTGGAGTTCGCCAGCAACTGTTCATCGATCAGGCGCATCGACTCGGGGTTCCCGTAGCGGTCTCGAACCTCGTCGGGGGCAATACCGAGTTGATCTTCGATGGCAGTAGTTTGTTGGCGAAGCCCGATGGCTCACTCGATTTACTCTCGCCTTTCGTCGAGGAGGTCCGGATCGTCGGTGAGTCGGAGGCCGAAACCGACGAGAACACCCCCTTGGATGAGGTCTCCGAGATGGTAGGGGCCATCGTTCTGGGGATCCGTGACTATTTCCGCAAGTGCAACATCGAGAAGGCGGTGATCGGGCTCTCCGGTGGCATCGATTCCGCCGTGACGGCCTTGCTCGCTGTCGAAGCGCTCGGAGCGAAGAAGGTTCGCGGTATCGGGATGCCCGGACCGTACTCTTCAACGGGGAGCGTCGAAGATGCGCGCGAACTGGCAGACCGGCTCGGGATCGATTTCGAGTTGATTTCCACCGTCGAGACTTATCGGACATTGAGGCAGGAACTGGAGCCGCTGCTGGGGCAAGGGGACTGGGGAGTCGCCCAGGAAAATCTCCAGGCGAGGATCAGAGGTACGATCCTGATGACGATCGCCAATCGAGAAGCAGCGATGGTGCTGGCGACCGGCAACAAGTCTGAACTCTCTGTCGGCTATTGCACCCTCTACGGTGATATGTGCGGTGGACTGGCTCCTCTGGGCGATGTCAGCAAACGCGATATTTACGCCATTGCCTCACTCGAGCGGTTTGCAGGGCAAATCCCCACTTCCATCATCGACAAGCCCCCCTCCGCTGAACTGGCTCCGGATCAAAGGGACGAGGACTCTCTTCCTCCCTACGACCAACTCGATGCGATCCTCAAGTCCTGGGTCGAAGATCGACAGTCGATCACCGAGATCCTCCAGCAAGGAGGTCCGCCGCAGGTGATCGAGAAGGTGATCGGGCTCATCGAACTGAGTGAGCACAAGAGGAGGCAGTCGCCTCCGATCCTTCGGATCTCCTCGAAGGCATTCGGCATGGGACGGAGAGTTCCCATCGCCCGCTCTCTCGATGGTTGGCAGTTCGACGGCTTCGACCGGACCTTGCCATCGCCGAACTGAGTCGGTGTCATTTTCTCCCAGGTGTGCACCTCTGAGGTGTAACCTCTTGCTCCCGGACGATTTTACGTTGATGATCGCGAGCCGGACCAACAGGGTTCCTCGAACATGATCCTTCCTTGCTGTAGATCCATGGCGAGTCATGGTCCAGCGGTTTGGGCATTACTTCGCGGAACCCCGTTGGCCCCTTAAAAGACACTCGAACGTGCAATTCCGGATCGGGTCGATTCCGGATCGAGTGCGGTGCTGCAAGAAAAGACAGGTGCCTCACCGGCGTAAACGGATGGATGTGACCACGAATGGACCCGAAGACGGGTACGGAGAATCAGACGAAGCAGGACAAAGCGATTCTCCAACTAGGGGACAAACAATTCGAACTCCCAGTGTTTGCCGGCTCCGAGGGCGAGAGGGCGATCGACATCCGCCATCTCCGCAAGGAGAGCGGATATATCACACTCGACCCTGGTTATGTCAATACTGGCATGACCCGCAGTTCCGTTTGCTTCATCGATGGAGAAGAAGGAATCCTGCGCTACAGGGGATATCCCATCGAGGAACTCGCCGAGAACTCAAATTTTGTCGAGACCAGTTATCTTCTGATTCACGGAGATCTGCCCGACCCGGAGCAGTACGAAAAATTCCGACAGGATCTCCGACAACATTCGATGATCCACGAGGATATGCGTCACTTCTATGACGGGTTCCCTTCCTCTGCGCATCCGATGGCAATTCTCTCTGCCATGGTTCTTGGACTCTCGACTTTCTATACCGAAAATGATGATCCTGAGCATGATGACGACATCAGCCTGACCGTATGTCGACTTCTCTCGAAAGTGAGAACCATCGCGGCGTTCTCCTTCAAGAAGTCGATCGGTCAACCCTTCATCTACCCGGACAATTCGCTCTCGTACTGCGGTAATTTCCTTCACATGATGTTCCGCGTACCTGCGGAGCCTTACCACGTCGATCCCGAGGTGGAGAGAGCCCTGAATCTGTTGTTGATCTTGCACGCCGATCACGAGCAGAATTGCTCGACCGCGACGGTGAGAATGGTCGGGAGTGCCCAGACCAACTTGTATGCGTGCATCTCGGCAGGAATCTCGGCGTTGTGGGGGTCTCGTCATGGTGGAGCGAACCAGGCGGTTCTGGAACAACTCAACATGATTCACAGCAGTGGTCAGGAAGTGGATCGCTTTGTCGAGACGGTGAAAGACAAGAACTCCGGTGCTCGCCTGATGGGATTTGGACACCGGGTCTACAAGAACTATGATCCGCGAGCCAAGATCATCAAGGAAGCGTGTGATCGTCTTCTCGATCACCTGGGAGTACAGGATCCTCTACTCGAAATTGCACGACGTCTCGAGGAGACTGCTCTCAGTGATCCCTACTTCATCGACAGGAACCTGTATCCGAACGTCGACTTCTACTCGGGCATCATGTACCGGGCGATCGGAATCCCCACCAAAATGTTTACCGTGATGTTTGCACTGGGGAGATTGCCGGGTTGGATCGCCCACTGGCTCGAAATGAGAACCGACCCGGATGATCGAATCCATCGTCCGCGTCAAATCTACACCGGTCCTCAGAAGAGAAGTTACCCGGTCTAGAGTTTCTTCAGGAGCCATCGATCCAGACCGGGTTTGCGTCTCGGTAATGCTCGTGTTTCCAGATGGGCACCATCTTCTTGATCTGCTCCATGCCCTCTTCTAGCAACCGAAAGCCAACCTTGCGGTGCGGGAGCGAGATTCCGAGCAAGACACTGGTTTCGCCAACCTCCAGCATCCCCAGACGATGGATGGCCATCGCGCGCTGGGCTCCTTGATCGACCAGAGATCTCACCACCTGGTTCAACTGGGCCAGAGCCATCGATTCATAGGCCTGGTACTCGATTTTTGTAACGACCTGATCGCGGTTTTTCTCCCGCACATTTCCGCAAAAGACAAGGACAGCCCCACAACCAGGATCTCCGAGCCATGAGGTACTCGAGGAGACATCTATCGCGCTTCTCACCAGTTGAGCACGAAATGGCGCCGGAGCGTTGCTCACCTCTATCCGCCGCTGACCGGAGGGATCAAGGCCAGTTCCGATCCGGATGGAATCGGGTCTTCGGAGCGGGAGAACCGATCATTGACGGCGACACGACTCAGAGCGACACGATCTTCCAGCAACGGATACTGCGTGGAGATCGAGATCAGAAGATCTGCAACCGTGGCATCTTCAGCCAGTTCCACGCTGATCCGATCTGATTGAGCCAGGTCTCTCAGCGAGGCGAACAGTAGTACTTCAACCTTCACTAGAATTCCTTCCGATCTGCAGCATCGGTGCCAACCAGAATGAGGTCAAGACGTGACATTATCCCATCGATGAATTCCGCAACCTTGAACTCAGGGGGAATCCAGCCACAGTCTCCATTCTGTGACCTCGCGATCGCGTTCTTTCGCCGGGGCGTTGATCCAGAAGGCTGGGTTCACGATGGTGGGATGGTTAGAGATGCGCGAAAGAGCCATGGCGGCCGCCGCACGCAGTTCGCCCTCTTCTTCCTCGAGCAGTTCGACCAGCACTGCAATCAGAGATCCGCTGCGTCGATAATTGCGAATTACCCGACAGATGGCCAGACGGACCTGCAGCGGACCTTCACGAAGTTGCTGCTCGATCTTGCGTTGCCAACGAAGGCGGTTTGATCGATCGAGCCCAGAACCCCAGCGAAAGATGGTCTGGGCAACGCAGGGCCAGCCCCAGATCTCGCCACCATCACCGCTCAGTTCATTCTCGATGGCGATCAGAATCAGTCGCCCATCGATACGATCGCTGCTGAGCCACTGTTCGACGCTCCAGCGGCGAAACGGTTCCTGAGCGATGGAACTACGGAAATGGCTCGACAGTGATGGACCGAGTGACGTTGCCACGTCCTGGATTCGAGAACTGACCTCGTCATCGTCGAGTTGAGCCACCTGCATCAGCCGATGCTCCAGGGTACCGGACATCTGATTTTGCAGAGCCCACAGGATTGACCAGGAGATGGCGTATCTCAGCGGTGCTTCGCCGTCATTTCGATAGAACTCTAGCCAACTGGAGTGGATGACCTCGTCGACCAACTGTGAGAATCTCTCGGACCCCAGTTCGCGTAGTTTTCTCCTGGTCGTGCGATAATTTTCTACATGCAGAGGAGGGATCACGAAACGATCATCCTGGGCACGAAACGCGGTCTCGAAGTAGCATGCGAATGCCTCTGTGAGCCACCAGCGAGATCGAAGATCGGGCTGGCTCGAGGTGAAATGATGGGTCAACTCATGGAGCAGCGTTCCATGATGAGGAGCTTCTCCCTCACGGGAGAGAAACTGGATCTCTGCCATCGAGATGGGCTTGAACTGGACCATCGATAGCATCCTGTTGTACCAACCCGCGGTGTGGACTTCTTGCTCACGCACGATGCGATTGGAGTGTAGATCATCCGATCCGATCAGTATTGTAACAGCCTCGACATCCTTGGAGGTTTTCGGCAGGTGATCCTTGAGTCCCGCCTGCATCCATGCCAGATCATCTTGATAGACGCGAGCGGTTGCCATGTCCTCGTTGGTCCAGATGGTTCCGGCGGGTGATTCCAGTCGGTGTCGATAGATGATCCCGCAGCCTGTCGAGAAGGACAGCATCCCCGACACCAGCAGCAATAGCAGTAGCCTTCTGAGCGTCCTGGTGAACATGTTGTTGTCAGTCATCTCAAGAGCCAGTTTTGCATCGAAACGCTCGAGCCGATGTATGTGAAGAGGTGATTCATCTTCGAGGGGTCTTCAGCAGATTGGCGCCAGATCAGAAAAGCGATTCTCCTGGGGCGATATCCAGCTCTCCTCAGGACGAAGTGGTAGTGAATCTCGTAGATCGGGATTCCCTCGTACTCGGGGTTTTCCAGGCACAGGCGATTTTCCTCGATGTGCTGCTGGGTCCAGTTCTGGTAGGCCCGATCCTCCATCTTCGAATCGACGGTGACGAGATAGGTCCTGATGTCCTTTTCTCGCGAGTAGTCAGCGATATCGGTCACTGTGGGCTTCAGGTGCATCGTCGAGCAACCACAACAGATACAGAACGCTATCAGCAGCAGACTCACCGGGTGAGGCAAGGGTCTCGAATCAAGGTCGACCCGTCCTGGCAGCGCAGGTGCGGTTCTGAGGTGAGGAGATTGCATATTCTGATCCAGATCTCGAACGGTTTGGCATTCCCTTGGGGCCGCGATTCAGAGATGGTACCACGTCGAACGGGTGCAGGGATGATCTGGCAATTCTCAGTAGCGCCAGTTATCCGGTGGGAGGGATTCGATGAGTTCTGGACACGCTGAACCTAGAGGTCCCCGCAAGGTCCGTCTCGGGATGATCCTTCTGGGTCCGCTGCTGGCCTACCTCACTTACCTGGTCGCGCCGTCAGATCTTCCGCCGGAAGCTCGGGGTACTCTGGTGGTAGCGATGTGGACGCTCACCTGGTGGGTCACCGAGGCGGTCCCCATCCCTGCCGCTTCTTTGTTGCCGGCGGTGCTGTTGCCTCTCTTCGGAGTGTGCGATGCGCAGGTCGCCGCCAAGTATTATTCTCATCATCTGATCATGTTGTTGCTGGGGGGATTCCTGCTGGCGAGGGCCGTCGAATGTTCCGGACTCCATCGTCGAATTGCCCTGGCCACTCTCACTACTGTAGGTACGTCGCCGCGCCGATTGGTTCTGGGGTTTCTCATCACTTCTGCCATGTTGTCGATGTGGATTTCCAACACTGCCACGACACTGATGCTGATGCCGATTGCCATCTCTGTGGCGATCCGGACCGAGAAGAGCAACGTTGCTTTGCGCGGAGTTTTCACCACCTGCTTGCTGCTGTGTACCGCTTACGGTGCCAATGTGGGGGGCATCGGCACTCTCATCGGAACTCCTCCCAATCTTATCTTTGCCAAGAACGCCGCGGATCTCGACCCGCCAGTGATCATCGATTTCCTCCACTGGCTCACCATGGGATTGCCGGTCGTCCTACTCTTCATCCCTCTGGTAGGGTTGATGATGACCCGCTTCTTGTTGCCATTACCGCCAGGTTCTGCACGTGAAGGGATGGAGGCACTCAGAGAGGAGAGAAGGGGCCTCGGGAAAATGTCTTCTGGCGAGACCCGGGTGCTGGTGGTGTTTGTGGTCACCGCCTTGCTCTGGATCACTCGAGGCGGTGAGGGAATGCCCGGCTGGAGTGGACCGGTTGCCGATCTGGTGGGAATCCCCGCGAATGTGGCGCGGGATTATCTCAACGATTCGATCGTCGCACTTGCCGCTGCAATATCGCTGTTCGTGATTCCGTCTCGCCGTGGTGGGCCTGCGCTACTCGACTGGGAACAGGCCAAAGAAGTTCCGTGGGGGATGCTGCTGCTATTCGGAGGTGGGTTTGCTCTCGGTGGATCCTTCCAGCAGAGTGGGCTCTCCGAGTACTTCGGCACCATGATGGCCCACTGGGTAGATCTTCCCTTCCCAGTTCTGGTCATGTCAATCTCGCTAGCGACGACCTTCCTCACCGAGCTGACCTCGAATACCGCCTCGATGCACTTGTTGATGCCGATCCTATCCTCGGCGGCGATACAGGGCGGAATTCCACCGCTTCACATGATGATTCCCGCAGTGCTCTCGGTTTCTTGTGCATTCATGTTGCCGGTGGCAACGGCTCCCAACGCCATCGTGTTTGCCACTGGAAAGATCAAGATCAAAACGATGCTCCGCTGTGGTTTCTTCCTGAATATCGTTGGAGTGGCGGTTGTCTTGTTGGTGACTCTGGTGATCAAAGCGCTGAACCTGATGCCAGGAGCCAGTTGAGTGGCGGGATCTGCTATTTGAGCGCGGTCAATTAGACCTGACCGCCCTTTTCCAGATCCTCGTAGGCTCGGATCAGTTCCTGGAGTTTTCTGCTGGCTTGCTCGACCTGATCTGGATCGGAGTGGTGGATTTTGTCGGGGTGATGGGTTTTCACCAGTTCGCGAAATCGGCTCCGGATCTGCTCAGAATCAGCATCTGCGGGGAGTCCAAGGATCCGGTATGGATGCGGCAGTGGAGTGTTGCTGCTGGGGGCTGGGCGATCGGCACCACTTCGTTCGGCTTCGATTGCCGGATCGCGATGATCGGCGCTTCTGCGCGGGATCCATCTCCCTAGCAAGCGACGCCAGAGGGCTCCCGAATAGCGCTGATCGCCCAGCCCCTCGAAAATCGCACGTCTTTCCTGTGAGTGCTTGTGATGCCAACTCTGGATCTCGAGAAAATCTTCTGGAGCCAGGGGTTCGATCCAGCCGAACAGCCAGTCCACCAGGCCGATCTCCTTGGCAGGAGATGAATAGAAACTGCCATCGGGTATCTGCTCGATCCTGTTCTCCTTGCGACAGGAGGGACAGGAGTAAATCAGGTAGGGTCCACCCGACTCCGAGGCTCTGCCCCTCAGAAAACCATCTCTTTGCGCTCGTTTGATGGTGAGCACTGATCGGCATGCCCAGCAATGGAGCATCAACGATTGCTTCCAGGGAGGATCGCCATGCAATCTCCGTAGGAGTAAAAGCGAAAATCGGATTCGATGGCGTTCTGATAAAGGCCCAATGTGTTCTCCAGACCGTGAAAAGAACTCACCAGTACCAGCAAGGAAGAGCGTGGGAGATGGAAGTTGGTCACCAGTCCATCCACGTTGGAGAATTTGTGACCCGGCAAGATCGTAAGATCGGTTTCGGATTCGATGGTTGGACCTTCTCTGAGTGGGCCGATGCTCTCCAGCACCCGCAAACTTGTGGTGCCGACGGCGATGATCGGTCGACCGGATGCCCGGGCTTCAGACAAGGCCGTACGGGTTTGACTGCTGACTGTGTACCACTCCGGGTCGACACGATGATCGCAGATTTGTTCCTCTTCGATCGGTTTGAAGGTCCCTGGCCCGACATGCAAGGTCACCGCAACCAGCTGAATGCCGGTCTGTTTCGCCACCTGGAGCATCGAGTCATCGAAGTGCAATCCGGCGGTGGGAGCGGCCACGGCTCCCGGTGTTCGTGCGAAGATGGTCTGGTACCGTTCCCGATCGATCGATTGTGTCCGCTGATCTTGATCGTCCCGATGGATGTAGGGGGGCAGTGGTACTTCTCCGATCTCTTCGAGATTTCCATCTCCACCCAGTTCTACTTCCCAGCCGGAGCCACTGCGGTCGATCACCTTCAACGGGGGACCTGTAGTCGTCAGGATCTCTCCTGAACGAATCCTGCGAGCCGGGGAAAGCCAGGCCCTCCAGCGCCGATTCTCGAGCGGTTTGAGCAGGAAAACTTCGACCGCTCCTCCTGATTGGCGGCGGCAGCGGATTCGTGCAGGGATGACGCGAGTATCGTTCACGACCAGCAGTTCGTTCCCTTTGAGATGGTCGAAGAGATCCCGGAAATATGCCGGCACACCACCTGGGCGGCCTCTTGAACAGAAGATACAGCGAGAAGAAGATCGTTCGAGAACTGGTTGTTGGGCGATCAGATGGTCTGGCAGATCGAAATCGTAACTGGAGATACCCTCAGCCGCCGGCACATCGTCGGCGGGAGGGATTCCATCACTCCTCGTCGTCCTCGTCGTCATCGAAATCCTCTTCCGCCGGACCGCGGGCTCGTCTCAGAGGTCTCCGACTACGGGATGGGACCAACTCCTCTTCTTCTTTCTGCTCTTCCAATTCATCTTCGAAATCTTCTTCATCTTCGGCTGGCTGGAAATGTGTTCCTGAAAGAAGGACTCCCTCGTCGAGAACGTGAACCTGATCTGCAGCGTGATAAAGGTCAGAGGAAGTGGTTTCGCGGAATGAGGCGATTTCGACCCTCACCCCATCCATCGCGAGTTTCTCGACCAGCGGGACGAAATCACCATCTCCCGTGACGAGAATCGCGACGTCTATCTTGTTTGCCAGCGCGAGCGCATCCAGTGCAATGCCGATGTTCCAGTCGCCCCGATTCGACGAGTCGTTCCGCTCTCCGACGATTCTCTTTCGGACTTCGTAACCATTCCTGCGCAGTACTTCGATGAACTTGTTTTGCTCCATGCCTGGGCGTTCGACGATGTATGCCAGGGCACGAGCGAGATTGCGTCCTCTGACGAGATGGCGGAGCAACTTGGAGAACTCCAGTTTCGACTGGAAGAGGTTACGAGCAGCGTAATACATGTTTTGAACATCGACGAAGATAGCCACCCGTTGGGTAGCGGAAAGTTCGTGACCATCGACGGAGACGAGCATGTTCGCTTTTGGGGCGGAAGACTCTCCCGCTTTCTGGATACGTTCCATCGCTTCCAGCCCCAGTTCCATTTCCGCCTGGTGGATACGTCGCTGGCGAACCAGTTCTTCTTCGAGTTCAATTACTTTCTCTTGAAGTTCTTCGATGGAGTTCGGGTTACCTTCGGAATCTGAAGGGGAATGGATACTCATTAGTCCTCCTTTTGTGAGTGTACGGGAATTCCATCGATGGAACAGCGCTTCATCTGGTGTAGGGCACGAAATCCAGCGACTGCTTTCCGCAGTTCTCTGGAACCGATTCTGGTCGCATCGACAACTGCTTCGGTGATGCCATCTGGGTCCAGGTACAGGCTCAGACCCTCGAATTCGCGGGTGAGCCACGGTTCTTCTGCAATCAGGCCCGGTATACGATCGTTTTCCACACCGGTCCACCGATCTCGCGGGGAGATCTCTTTCCACAGACTCTCGGTGCACACCGAAAGGGGCTGGAACCACGTTGGTCTTGGTGATCGCGCGCTTGTTGCATCATGGCGTCTTGGCAACAGAGAGACATCTACCCATACCGGATGTTCACTATCGGGACCCCGTTCGGTGACGATCAAGAATCCTTCTCCCATTTCCCGTAACAGTTCTGAGATGGTTCTGCGGCAAGGAGCCGGCAATCGTAGTGAGATCCGGTCATCGATCAGGCGGCAGAGCCTCACAGAGGTATCCGGTGAGGCGAAATCGTCATCTGTGACCAGCGCCATCAGACCCAGTGTGTCTTCGATCAGGGCACCATCGGGACAAGTTTCCCTCAGTGACAAGACGACAGCGATTTTGAGGGAGTTGCAGACCCAGTGATGGAGCAAGTTACGGTCGAACTGGCCTTCGAGGAATTCATCGATCCGGGTCCTGACCAGTTGCAGGTCGAACCCGAGGGCCAAGATTTCATCCGAGGTCGGAGGTGAATCCCGGACCAGTTCCTCCACCAATCGCAGTGGAATCACATCGTTGGTGCAGTTGCTGTTCTCGTTGACCTTTCCACGCAGATGCCCCGAGATGATCTCCAGGCGCGATCGTCGATCGTCAGCAGCAGCCGATTTCCTGCCGGCAGGAATGTGGTCTGGAGTTTCAGGAGACACGGGCAGTGGAGTCCTTTCCTCGCGAGAATTTTTGCTCCGGATTCGAGATCGGCAAGGATGATAGCGACTCCCAATTTTTCTTCCAACTTATCCGATTGCACGAGTGATTCCTGCGCGGCGCCGAAGGTCTGAATAGCATGCAGGGGTGCAGGAAAAGGGTTTGGTCGCCAGGGAGGACCGATAAGAACAGGGTGACCAGCAGCACAGATGGAGATCGCAATTGATCGAACAGGAGCCGATCAGGAATCCGGTACCCGAATTGATGGTTCATCGCAGTTGGTCGCGACGCCGATCGAGCGATCCTCATCGATTCATTGTGGGTCGCCAATAGCAGTGCTATGTGCGCATAGGTCGCTCGAGTGGATGTTGGATATCTCGTCGCTGGCAAAGGATGTATACTGCAATCGAGGGTCGGGTTCTCGGCGCTGCGGAAATCACTCGGGCATCCGCTCGTCCAGTTGGACTACCTCCAGATAGGGAATCGATTCAGGATCGGGGTCGTACATGCCGCGCGATGGACATGGCAGGATTATCGACTATCTACGGATCTCCGTGATGGATCGGTGTAATCTCCGGTGTACTTACTGCATGCCGCTGGAAGGTCTTCGCTTTCTTCCCGAAGAGGATCTTCTCACTGCCGAGGAAATCTCGCTCGTCGCAGAAGCTGCCACGGCGGCTGGGTTCAGGAAGTTTCGAATCACCGGAGGAGAGCCCACCCTTCGTAAGGATCTGGTCGAGATCGTGGCTGGAATCCGCCGCGTCTCTCCGGATGCCGACATCTCCATGACCACCAATGCGATATTGCTCCCGCGGATGGCGCACGACCTTCGTGGTGCCGGACTCGATCGGGTGAATGTCCACGTCGATACTCTCGATGCCCAGAGGATTCGCCAGGTGATGCGTCTTGCTGATCTGGACAAGATCCTCCTGGGGATCGAGGCTGCCGAGGAAGAGGGATTGGTTCCC
Source organism: Planctomycetes bacterium UBA1146 (assembly GCA_963854815.1). GTDB lineage: Bacteria > Planctomycetota > UBA8108 > UBA1146 > UBA1146 > UBA1146. The sequence continues at coordinate 5,302 of CAWLAN010000024.1, read as the reverse complement.
ATCAAGATCAACTCGGTCGTGGTTCGAGGAGTAAACGATGCTGACGTGGTCGAAATGGCGCGGCAGACCCTCACCAGGCCCTGGAATGTTCGCTTCATCGAGTTGATGCCGTTCGGGGACGGCGATGAGGCGATTGTCGCCAGAGACTCGGTTGTGAACAGTTCCGAAACGATGGCGAGAATCACCTCAGCACTCGGTCCCCTCGAAAAGGTCCCATCGACTCATCCATCCGAGGAGAGTCGTAACTACAGGCTTCACGAAGCTCGTGGAATCGTTGGATTTATCAGTCCGGTCAGTGATCCATTCTGTTCATCCTGCAATCGTGTGCGGCTCTCTGCAGAGGGTCGTCTTCTGCTTTGCCTGCTGCGAGATGACGAGGCTGATCTACGATCTGTGATTCGAGACGGTGGTGGGGTCGTGGCGGTCCGCGCCGCACTGGAGGCGGCGATCCTGAAGAAGCCGATCGGCCATGCACTCGATCAGGGAATCCATGCCAGCCGTCGCATGCACGAGATCGGTGGTTGACCGGGTGCTACTGCTGCGTGTCCTCCTTGGCCTCGCCATCACCGGAATGTTGCTTTTCTGGCTGATGGGGGGGGTCGACTCGTCACCGACGGAAAGTCTGATTCAAGCAGTGGTGGGAATGAAAGATGGATTCAACGACCAGGATGCCGGTGACGTTCTCGTCCATTGTTCACGGGATTTTCACGAGACAGTTTACTTCCTCGATGCAGCCTCTTTCCGCGGAGCCCTGCTGCGCATCTTCCTGAGTCAAAGAGATGGTTCCGATGGATCGTTCATCTGGCAGGCTCTCGTCGACGAGAATGAGATTCAGATCGAACTGGATTCGACAGAGGAAGAGGCACGTTCGGCCACCGTATCGGCGCCGATACGATTCGTGAGGAGAAAGAATCCCAGCACGAAACCTGCCTGGATCCTGCGAATCGATGGAATGGCACGCAGGGAAGAAGATGGCACCTGGCGTTTCTTCCAGGCCACCTTCAAGACCATCTCGGGAAGAATGCCGTTCTAGCCTTCACCCCACGTCCCTGCGTGAAAAGAGCGCTGCCGCCAGCGACAGAACCGCCGCCACGGTCAGTGATGCCCAGAGAGTGGCCCACCCCGCAGTGACCAGCGACAACTCTCCGCCACGGATCAATCCACCAGAGATCCACAGCCGTTGAAGGTCAGGAATCCAGCGAGACCATGAGGTTCCTCTGGTCAGGGATCCGACGATCACTCCGCAGAAGAGGGTACCCATCGATAGCGCGATCGTTGCGGGTGTCGGAAGACGTGTCGAGGCGGCCAGTGCAACGGAGCCGAGGATCAACACTCCCTCGTGGACCAGGATCATCGCCCACAGGATGTTGGGATCCAGAGCGCTCCAGGGCAGCCGAAAGGAACCATCGGGAGCCCAGGACCAGGCGATGACCGCGGCGAGAAAAAGCATGAGGGCACAGTTTTTCGACAGCGCCGCCGGAAAACTGCGCCCACTTCGGTGAGCCAGAGCAGCACCGATCAGCGCCAGCACCAGAGCGCCGGCACCGAGCCACAGAACGGGTGCTTGATCCTCGACAAAGTGGCTGTGAATCGTCCGGTGACGTACCGCCAGCAGCAAGGTCGCCATCCAGGAAATCTGGGCCATGGTCAGGCAGAAGCTGATCCCCGCGAACTTGCCCAGCAGCACTGTGGTTCTCGAAACCGGTTTACTCAGCAGCACCATCACCGTTCTTCGCCGGATTTCATCTCCCAGGGTCGAAGCAGCGGTGAAGCAACCGAGGAACAGTCCACAGCAAAGCATCGTGCTCAGAGAGATATCGACCAGTAGTCGATCCTCCTCGCCGAGTGCGAAGGCGCTCAGCAGCGGGGAGATTCCCACCAGGACGATTCCCAGTAGCAACATGACGGCGTGGAAAGGTGGACGCAGCCCCTCGGCCGATGCTGCACACGAGATTCTCCACCAGGTCGTCAGGGTATTCAGGGGGCTCCCATCTCACACAGCAGTCTGCCAGGACCTTTTCGGCGAACGCTCCCGGACATTCGCTGGCCACAGTATACTGTCATTCGAAGTGTACTGGCGAGAGGAGTGAGATCGATGGCACCCCCTGTCATCCGGGTCAAGGGCCTGCGGAAAGTGTTCCGGGATTTCTGGCTTCGCGCCAGGGTCGAGGCTCTGTCGGGAGTTGATCTGACCATCCGTGCTGGCGAGGTGTATGGACTGCTGGGTCCCAACGGCTCGGGGAAGTCGACGACGATTCAGATCTTGCTGGGATTGATCTTTCCAACAGCAGGTGAGGTCGAGGTGCTGGGGTCCCCTCCCGGGACCCCCGAGAGCAAGAGTCGAATCGGATATCTTCCCGAAGACTCGGTCTTCTATCCATTCCTGTCGGGACGCGAGATGCTGGATCTTTCTGCAAGGCTCTGTCGGGTGCCTGATGCGAATCGAAAGGAAAGAATCGAGCAGTTGCTCCACATGGTCGGCCTTCGTGAGGCCGCGGATCGAGAGATCGGAGATTACTCGAAAGGGATGCAGCGACGCATCGGAATCGCGCAGGCGCTGATTCACGATCCAGACCTCATCATCCTCGACGAACCGACCAACGGCCTCGACCCCCTGGGAGTGAGACAGGTAAAGGACTGGATCGAAGGCCTACGAGCCCGAGGCAAGACGATTCTGATTTCGAGTCACCTGCTGGCCGATGTTGAGCAGGTCTGTGATCGAGTCTCGATCCTCTACGGAGGGAAGGTTCAGGCCGAAGGTGCGGTGGAGGAGATCCTGGAACGAGACGACCGGACCATCTGGATCACTTCCCGTGCGGATGCCGAGGCCCTCGATTCCGCCAAAAAACATCTGCGTGAACAGGGACTCGATGTCATCTCGGTGAAGCCCGGCTCGAAGAGTCTCGAGGAGAAGTTCCTGGAAACGGTGGAAGAAGCGCGTGAGAGGGGAGAGACCACTGCTGGCGCAGAACCTGGCGGTGGGCTGCCGGTATTCCTCGGGGGGGGCCAAGACAACAAGTGATCGCTCTGTTTCTGGCTCCACTGGCATGGCTTCTGATGGCTCTTGGTATCGTTTTCTCGATCAGAGTGCTCACTCGAGGTGGTGCTCTGGCAGTGGTGACCCGCACGTTGCTGGCGGAGGTATGGCGAACAGGCGTTCTTCCCATCGGTGGCGGCATCCTGTTCGTGGGTCTGGGCCTGTTGCCATTGTTGCTCGGTACTTCGACCGATATTGAATCCCGGATCCATACCCTGCTCGACTATGGACAGGGTTGGATTGCTGCGACCTTGTTGCTGCTGTCGTTGTTGATGTCTTGTGGAAGTTATTGCGACGAAGTAGTGACCGGCAGGATCCGTTGGCTTATGGTTCCCTCGGGCACGAGATGGAATCTGCTGCCAGGGAAACTCATCGGAATCCTGGTGGCATTGTTTGCACTTCTGTTGCCGGCCACCTTGTTGCTGCTGCTGTTGGTCGGCAGAGCTTCCGAGTCAACCGAGTTGCTGTGGAATCCAGCTTCGGTTGCCGTCGTGTCGCCGGAGACTCTCGATGTGAGTGATCAGGATGTGGAGACATACCTGGCACTCCTGATGTTGGAGGATCCAGGCGGATGGGGCATGATCGAGCCCGAAGAGGCGCAACAGATGGCCAGATCCAGGCTCGAGAGGCGCTCACGTTCCATCTCGAAGGGCTCCTCACGAGACTACTGGTTCCACTATCCCGCAGGGTTGGAGAAGGGCGCGGTGATCTCCATACGGCCTTCTCTGGGACGGATACATCGGTCAGAACGAGCGCGTTTTCGAATCCAACTCGCAGATGAATCGACCGAGGTGATCGTGCGCAACGGAGAACGCTCCAGCATCGAGATTCCCGAATCCCTGACCGGTGCCAGGGAATTCAGTCTCGGGATGGAGTTTCTCGGAGCTGTCGAGGATGATGTCAGGATTCCCTCGGTGATCTGGAGTGGATCGGATGGTATGGAACTGCGTGTCCCCGCTGGTTCTCTCATCTCGTCGCTTGCTAGCTCGCAGTTGCTCACCTGGATTCGATGCGGATTCATCGCTGCACTCGGCTTGACCGTAGCGACCTTCCTTGGCATGCCGGTCGCGACCCTGTTCCTGCTCTGTTTTCTGGTCGCGGCTGCAGGCGGGGGGCTCACAGGTGCCTTCGATGTCGCCGGGTCCGGTTCTCATCAGGATCCGAGGAGCAGGGATCCCTCGCGGATCGTCATCGATCTACTGGCTCGAGGGGGGGAGTTGATCGTCGGTCAACTCTCGGCCTGGAATCAGCACTCCACTGCGGATCGAGTCGCTGCCGGCGAAAACGTCACCTCTGCAGAAGTGGTCCGCGGATTTGTGATGATCGGGCTCCTCTGGGGGGGAGTGACGTTGCTGCTAGGTCTATGGATCAGTGATCGACGGGAGCATGGGTTGGAGAGGGATCGATGATGAGTCGATTCGAGATGATTGCTGTGGCCATCTCTGCACTGCTATTTTGCGGTGCTGCGATGATCACGATCCCGCTCGATCGAAATCTCGAAAATGATGGGATTTCGTTGCCGGTTTCGGAAACTACCGGAGTCCCTGCCGATGTGCTGTTGTTGCAGCAGACGCTGGGTGCCTTTCGCGGATGGGCGATCGATGCCCTGTGGTTGCGAGCCCTCGAGAGAAGGGATCAGGGAGCACTGCACGAGTCGATGCAACTGGCCAATTGGATCACCAAGTTACAACCCTATTTCCCGAGGGTGTGGAACTTCCAGGCCTGGATGCTGGCTTTCGATATGGCACTCGATAGTCGCAATCCCGAGCAGCGATGGATCTGGGTTCGCGAAGCGGTCGATCTGCTGAGGGGGCCTGCTTTGCGCGCCAATCCGCTCAGTGGAGAGATTCACGACCAATTATCCTATCTGTTCTGGTTCAAGATCGGAGAATTCCAGGACGAGGCTGCCATCTACTACCAGGCGCGTCTGTGTGAGCGCTGGCGCCAAATCCTCGGAGACCCTCGCGGCCAGACAGGGTACCTCGAGACGCTGCGAGACGCGGCTGCGGCTCCCACCGATCCCTCACAATTGCCGGCCCAGATGCTGGAAGACCCGGCGCTTGGTCAACTCATCGAGACAGTGTGGGCCCAATCGGCACCCCCGGCGGCAGTATCGAACCCTCCATTCGCTGGACTCTCTGCTTCCTGGAGGGAATCGATCGAGGCGCTTCTGCGCCGCAGGATCCTCGAACATGACATGAACATGTCGGTAGATCTGATGGTGAGGATCAGTGAGGAACTGGGTGCGGTGGACTGGAGAACGCC
>CAWLAN010000023.1:0-23539 GCA_963854815.1 Planctomycetes bacterium UBA1146 | reverse complement strand
GGTTTTCCCGGGGGCGGGACCGGTTCGGTTGGTTGGAGTGATCTCCGAAGTGGGGTAGGCGCATTTTTTCGCGGAAGTAACACAGCAGAAGAGCGCGCTGAATTCAACGGGGAAGATCGTGGTTCGAAATCGATCACGATGCTGGATCGTCAATGACATCGTGTTCGAGTTTTGTTAGTGGTCACGAGCCAGATTCGAGTCTTCAGATTTGGATCACGGGCAGGGCCGCGTGGTGCGCGTGAATCGCGGGTGTAGCTTAGTGGTAAAGCACCAGCCTTCCAAGCTGGCTATGTGGGTTCGATTCCCATCACCCGCTCCAGGAATCTACGCGGCACAGGACGTGTCGTCGCAGAGAGAGACAGGGCTGCTGTAGCTCAGTCGGTAGAGCGCGTCCTTGGTAAGGACGAGGTCACGGGTTCAAATCCCGTCAGCAGCTCCAGACAACGGAACCCGTGCACTGGCATGGGGAAAAATCGAAGGTAAGCCGAACCCGGTTCGCTTGTGCGGCCGGTGAGGCAGGTGAAGAGACCCGGCTGGACCGCCCTGCGGTCCGAACGGGCGGGGAGTTTTCCAAGATGGCGAAGGAAATCTTCGTACGAGACAAGCCTCACTGTAACGTTGGAACCATCGGTCACGTCGACCATGGCAAGACGACTTTGACGGCTGCGATTACTAGTGTTCTTCATTTGGTCGGAGGCGCCACGGTAAAGACTTTCGATCAGATCGACAATGCCCCGGAGGAACGGGAGCGTGGGATCACCATCGCGACCGCTCACGTCGAGTATTCGACGGAGAACCGTCACTATGCTCACGTCGATTGCCCGGGACACGCTGACTACGTCAAGAACATGATCACGGGTGCTGCTCAGATGGACGGGGCTATTCTGGTCGTTTCCGCTGCTGACGGCCCCATGCCCCAGACTCGTGAGCACATCCTGCTGGCGCGTCAGGTCGGGGTTCCGAAGATCGTGGTCTTCATGAACAAGGCGGACATGGTCGACGATGAGGAACTGCTCGAACTCGTCGAGATGGAAGTCCGTGAATTGCTCAGCGAGTACGATTTTCCTGGCGATGACATTCCGGTCATCAAGGGGAGTGCTCTCAAGGCTCTCGAAGATCCAACCAGCGAAGCCGCCGGTGCGATCAACGAGTTGATGAGTGCGGTCGATGAGTACATCGATCTTCCCGAGCGAGATATGGACAAGGCCTTCCTGATGCCCGTGGAGGATGTGTTCTCCATCGAAGGTCGGGGAACCGTGGTGACTGGTCGTATCGAGTGTGGAATCGTCAGAACTGGCGACGAGGTCGAGATCGTCGGAATCAGGGATACCGAGAAAACCACCTGCACCGGAGTCGAGATGTTTCAGAAGACGCTCGATGAAGGACAGGCCGGAGACAATGTTGGTTGTCTGCTGCGTGGAACCAAGAAAGATGAAGTGACCCGCGGGCAGGTGCTGGCCAAGCCTGGCAGCATCACCCCACACACCGAGTTCGAGGCAGAGGTTTACATCCTCTCCAAGGACGAGGGTGGTCGTCACTCGCCCTTCTTCAATGGTTATCGTCCGCAGTTTTACTTCCGTACCACGGATGTGACGGGCAACACCGAGGTTCTCGGTGCTGATATGTGCATGCCCGGGGATAACGCGAAGATCAAGGTGACACTGATTCAGCCGATCGCCATGACCGAACAACTTCGTTTCGCCATCCGCGAGGGCGGCAAGACGGTTGGTGCAGGGGTCGTGAGCAAGGTGCTGGCCTGATTTGCAGGAATAGTAGAGAGACATGGCCGGGGACGCCGTACCGCCTCGATGGCAGTGCGGCGTCCCTTGTCCCGCAAACAGGGGAATCGCCTGGTTGTGGCTGATAGGGCGGCCAGTTTGTGTTTCGTGGGTGCCTCGAGTGAGTGCGGAGAGGACAGGAGGGCAGTAGCTCCAATTGGTAGAGCAGCGGATTCCAAATCCGCGGGTTGGGGGTTCGAGTCCTCCCTGCCCTGCCAGCTCTGAACCGCTTGCGGGCACTGCCGTGATCATGAGGGAGTTCTCCTGTCGTGAACGCTGATGTGATTCGGGATCGATTCCTTTGCATGAATCCCGATGTGAGAAGTTAAAACACGGGAAGTGACGGCAATGAGTTTTTTTCGGGCCTACAGAGAAGGCGATGGCAAATGGGCTCGTGGTGCCCTCGCCAGCATTTTGTTCCTGGTGGGTCTCGTCGCCGCCGTCAACACCTTCGAATGGTTCGAAGGAAATGACTGGGGGACTGACGTCCTCTTCGTGATTCCCTTACTGAACTGGCCGGTCCAGTTTCAAGCACTCTTCTCCGTGTTGATTTTCGTTCCGTTCGTCCTGACAGGAATGTGGTACTACAACCAGCAACGCGTGAGTGATTTTCTGATCGATACCGAGAAAGAACTCATCGAGAAGGTGACATGGCCGAACCGATCGCAGACGACCAAGAATTCGATCATAGTGGTCATCACCTGCATCGTGATCATGGGCTGGATCACGATGGCAAATCTCTTTTTTGAGTGGGCCACCGGACTTGTGTACGGATGATTGAAATGATGAACATTTACTCTTCCATCGGGGAAACAGACGAAGTCGAGAAGTCGGTAGCCTCCGGCGATTCGATGACCGATGAGACGGCGGATCCTGCCGAGCAGACCGCCGGCGAAGTGACCGAGCAAGAAGAGAGCAGCGAAGAAGCAAGCACCGAAGAAGCGAGTGCTGAAGAAGCAAGCACCGAAGAAGAGAGCACCGAAGAAGAGAGTGCTGAAGAAGCAAGCACCGAAGAAGCGAGTGCTGAAGAAGCAAGCACCGAAGAAGAGAGTGCTGAAGAAGCGAGCACCGAAGAAGAGAGTGTCGAAGAAGAACCTCGAGAGGAGCCGGAAGAAACACCTGATGCGGAACCGGTCGAGGAGGCTCCTGTGAGCCCCAAGACTTCGCGTATCAAGAAAGTTCCGGCGGGAGAACTTGCCTACGAGTGGTACGTCATCAAGGTGGCCAACGGCCGCGAGGACACCCTCTCACGAAAGGTGGAAAAGAAACTCCTCTTGAGCGGACTCGATCACCACGTCAGGAAGATCGAGGTTCCGAAGCAGAAGGTCACCGAGATCAAGGACGGCAAAAAGAGGGTCCGGGAGCACAAACTCTACCAGGGTTACTTCTTCATGGAGTGCCAACTGGTGGATGAGATCTGGTATCTCCTACGGGACATCCAGGGAGTCGGTTCCTTCGTTGGTGGGAAGCCAAGCGACAAGCCGATGCCGATGCTCCCTGACGAGGTCAGGAAATTGCGAGACATGATGGAGCAGCGCGAGAGCGAGGCTCCGCCTGAACTGAAGATCGACGTGAAGAAGAACGATACCGTGAAGGTGAAGGACGGTCCCTTCGAGAACTTCGAGGGGATTGTCGACGAGGTTCATCCGAAGACGGGCAAACTGCGTGTGTTGGTCACCATCTTCGGCAGGGAGACCCCGGTGGACCTCGAGTACTGGCAAGTGGAACAGACTTGATCTCGAGATGATCGGGATTCATGCGGGAGGAGCGCTGGAGACAGTCGTTCCGTAGACCGCAGGACGGGTGAGATATGGCGAAACGTAAGACCGTGATCAGCACGATCAAATTGCAGGTAGCCGGAGGGCAGGCCACGCCTGCACCCCCGGTCGGCCCTGTTCTCGGTCAGGCCGGGGTCAACATCGGGGAGTTTGTTCAGCGCTTCAACGCTGAAACATCGGGTCGGCAAGGGCTGATCATCCCTGTTGTGATCAGTGTCTACTCGGATCGTTCCTTCGACTTCATTCTGAAGTCTCCACCGGCAGCAGTTCTGATCAAAAAGGCGCTGGGAATGGACAAGGCAGCGAGCACGCCTGGGCACGAGACGGTCGGCGTCATCACCCCGGAGCAGGTGCAAGAAATCGTCGAGATGAAGGCCGAGGACCTCAACGCCGCCTCTCCTGAAGCTGCTGCCCGCATCATCGAGGGTACTGCCCGGAGCATGGGCGTGGCGCTGGAGGGCGCGTTGATGGAGGGCGCGTTGTTGGAGGGCGAGGTGGTTGAGGGCGAGGTGGTCGAGGGCTCCGGCGAGGTGGTCGAGGACTCCGGCGAGGTGGTCGAGGACTCCCGTGAGGGTGAGGAGGACTGATGGCAAGATTCAGCAAACGTCACGTTGCCAACAAGTCGCGTAATGGCGATTCAGGTCCTCTGGATGTGCCCGAGGCGGTCAAGATCTTGAAGGGTTTTCAGGGCGCCAAGTTCGACGAGACGGTGGAGATCGCCGTTCGTCTCGGTATCGATCCTCGACAGGGTAACCAGAATGTCCGCGGCGCTTTCTCGCTTCCGCACGGAATTGGCAAGGAAGTCAGAGTCATCGCATTTGTCGAGGGACCTGCTGCCGATGAGGCCAAGGAAGCAGGAGCCTGTGAGGTTGGCGCAGCCGAACTTGCCGAGAAGATCGAGGGCGGCTGGTTCGAGTTTGACATCGCTATCGCGCATCCATCGATGATGCGATTCGTCGGAAAGCTCGGAAAGGTACTTGGACCTCAAGGCAAGATGCCGACCCCGAAATCAGGAACCGTGACTACCGAAGTGGCCGCTGCTGTCGCCGATTTCGTCGCGGGAAAAATCGAGTTCCGTAACGATGCTAGTGGGATCGTCCACGCTCCAGTTGGTCGTTGTAGTTTCGAGGAGACGAAACTCTCCGAGAACATCGAGGCCTTTATTGGCCATCTGGAGAAGTTGAAGCCGACCTCAACCAAGGGTGTCTACATGAAGAAAGTTCACATCAAATCAACGATGTCGCCATCAATTTCGATCGTTTGCGGAGCGTAGCACGAGAGAGCAGGAAGGGAGGGCCACATGGCCCGTAGGCTCAAAGTCATGATGTCGGAGCAATTGCTCCAGCGTCTCGACGATGCCGGTGATTTGCTGCTCGTCGATTTTTCCGGCCTGAATTCGCATCAGGATTTCGAAGTTCGCAACGAACTCCGTTCCGAGGGCCTGTCCGTGAACGTCGTCAAGAATTCGATTCTCAAACGAGTGATGACGGACAAGGGAACGGAGTTTCCGGAAGAGACTTATCTGGGACCTCTGGCACTGGTACTCGGTGATACCGATGCCATCACCGCGAGTAAGTCGATAGCAGCCTGGAGAAAAAAGAACAGGAAAAAGATGCCACTCAGAGGTGGCGTATTCGAAGGTGAGATTCTCGGGCCTGTCGAGGCAGAGAATCTCACCAAGATGTTGAGTGTTGAGGAAACGTATGCAGCGGTTGTTTCTGCGATTGCCGGACCGCTGACTGGCCTGGTCGCCATTACCCAGAACCTGCTCACTGGAATCCCCGGTGTGTTGCAGGCGATCGCAGACAAGAAAATTGAAGAAGGAGAGTAGCAGCCATGTCGGATGAAGCTGCAACTGACACTGAGAAGGCCGCCCCGAGCAAAAAAGTGGGTGCCCTCATGAATAACATCAAGGACCTCAGTGTCATGGAACTCGTCGAGCTCAAGGATGTGCTCGAGGATGAGTTTGGAGTGACTGCCAGCGTTGGTATGCCGATGATGGGTATGCCGATGATGGCTGGCGGCGGTGAAGAAGCGGAGGAGGAGCAGATCGAATTCGATGTCATCCTTACCTCCTTCGGGGAAAAGAAGATCCCCGTCATCAAGGCGGTGCGTAAAATCACTGGTCTCGGCCTCAAAGAGGCGAAAGATCTGGTGGAAGGTGCTCCGAAGCCGGTCAAGGAAGGCGTCTCGAAAGAGGATGGCGAGAAGCTCAAGAAAGAACTCGAAGAAGCCGGAGCGACCGCCGAGCTCAAATAGAGCCGATTTGTTCCATCGTGGAATCTCCATGACCCGGGGGGCTGTGCCCTCCTCGAAGGCGCGGAGTTCCGCAACTCGGTTCGTGATCAGTGTGCTCAGTGTGTTCTGAATCATCGATTGCGGGGGAGCACCCAAGCGGGGGGAGCGCCTCCGGGATTTCGGAAGTCAGTGGTACGGCGGGGGCGGAGCCCACGTCTGGAAGATTTCCTCACCTGTCCCGGGCAGCCGTCAACGGGTTGCCGCAGCAGACTACCTCGCTCGAGGATTGAGCCTCGAAACGAAGGTTGCCGGTATCGACTCCCGGTGGGAGTGGCTATCGACCAGGGACGGACGGGTTACGACCTGACACGGGTCGGGCCATGTTCAGTAATCGAGAAAGGGTTCAGCATGAAGTCTAAAGACCGTGAAACCATGGTCTTCGGCGGTGGCATCCGGACGGTGCCGATTCCGAATCTGATGGAATTGCAGAGGAATGCCTATTCGCAGTTCCTGCAGAGGGGCGTGCACTGGACAGATCGCGACAACATCGGTCTCGAGTCGATCTTGCGCGAGATCTTCCCCATCGAGAGTTACGACGGCAATATTTCGTTGACGTACCTGGGTTATGACCTGGGACGACCGCGATACACCGTCGATGAATGCCGCCAGTTGAAGCTTACCTATGGTACCCCATTCAAAATCCGGTTGAGGATGGAAAAAGAGGGTGAGTCGATCGAGGAAGAAGTCTTCCTCGGTGAACTACCGATGATGATCGGTGGAGGCGAGTTCATCGTCAACGGTTCCGAGCGCGTTATCGTCAGCCAGTTACATCGGTCTCCGGGAGTCGATTTCAGCGAAGAGATTCACTCGGGAGATGTCAGACTACATTCGTGCCGGATCATTCCCGAACGGGGTTCCTGGGTCGAGTTCAACGTGACCAAGAAGGGTGCCTTGACGGTCCGGATCGACCAGAGCGGTAAATTTCCCGCCACGATGCTATTGCGGGCGATGGATGAACGATTCGGAACCTCTACGGCCATCCTGGAGCTCTTTTATGACGTCGAGACCATCAGGGTCGGGAGCCTCAAGAGTATCGATAAACTCACAGGGGACGAAGATGACGAGGTTCGAAGTGGCCGGGTTACTGCCGAAGACCTCCTGGATGCAGAGACCGGCGAGATTCTGCTGCCGACCGGGGATGTTTTCACCGAGACCTTCTTGAAGTCATATTTCTCCGAAGAGATGACTGCCAAGCGTGGTGGAAAGAAGAGTTTCAAGGTACTGCCAATACAGTTTGACGATCTGATTCTCAAAACTCTCAAAGAAGACCCTTCGATCGACTACGAGGACGCCCTGATCAAGATTTACCAGCGGCTTCGCCCCGGTAATCCGCCCCAGGCAGCGAAGGCTCGGGAACTCTTCTTCGACAAGTTCTACAATCCGAACAAATATCGCCTGGGACGTGTCGGGCGTTTTCGTATCAACCGTAAGTTCAAACTCGCGATTTCGGAATCCGAGCAGACGCTTCAGCCCGAGGACATCCTGGAGTCGATCGATTACATCTTCAAACTGCGGGACCGAAAAGGAAAACTTGACGATATCGATCACCTCGGAAACCGACGTGTTCGAACCATCGAGGAACTTGCCGGCGAGGAGATGCGAAAAGGGTTCCTGAAGTTGAAGCGCACCGTCCAGGAGCGAATGAGCATGATGGAACCGGAGAATCTGACTCCACGCTCGGTCATCAACTCGAAGACCATCTCCTCCTCAGTAGAGTTTTTCTTCGGGCGCGGTGAACTCTCCCAGGTGGTGGACCAGACCAATCCGCTGTCACAATTGACCCACGAGCGCCGCTTGAGTGCACTCGGGCCCGGTGGACTGAACAGAAAGCGAGCCGGTTTCGAGGTTCGAGATGTTCATATCTCGCACTATGGCCGCATCTGCCCCATCGAGACTCCCGAGGGTACGAATATCGGACTGATCTCGAGCCTCAGTGTCTTTGCAACCATCGATGAGTACGGGTTCCTCATCACTCCCTATTTCCAGGTGAACAAAGGAAAGGCTCAGATCGACAAGGATTCGATTCGATTCCTTCGTGCAGATGAGGAAGAGAACCTCTATCTGACACCAGCGGACACTCCTGTAGATGACGAGGGGAACCTGATCGGAGATCTGGTACTGGCTCGCTACAACGGTGAGTTCATCATGGTGGAGCCGTCAAAGATCGAACTGATGGACGTTTCTTCCAAGCAGTTGATCGGGGTCTCTGCTGCTTTGATTCCATTCCTCGAGCATGACGATGCGAACCGTGCACTGATGGGTTCGAACATGATGCGTCAGGCAGTGCCGCTGCTGCAGACGGAACCTCCTCTGGTAGGAACGGGTATGGAGCAGTACGTCTCCAAGTACTCGGGAATGGTGTTGAGATCGCCGCATTCGGGCAAGGTGACCTCTGTCGACTCGACCCACATAGAGGTGGACGGCGAGAGAATCGAATTGCGCAAGTACAGGGGACTCAACGAGCGCACATGCCAGAATCAACGCCCCTGCGTGAATCTGGGTGACGTGGTTGAAGAAGGAGAAGTGATCGCCGATGGCGCGGCGACCCAGGACGGTATCCTGTCGCTCGGGAGAAACATCCTCGTCGCCTTCATGTCCTGGGATGGATACAACTTCGAGGATGCGATCATCGTCAGCGAGCAACTGGTTCGAGATGACATCTACACTTCGATCCATATCGATGAATTCGAGATCGAGGTCAGAGAGACGAAACTGGGACGTGAAGAGTTTACCCGCGATATTCCAAACGTTTCGGAGCGAGTTCTCGCAAAACTCGATGATGACGGGATCGTCAAGACCGGAACGCGCGTCTCTCAGGGAGATATTCTGGTCGGTAAGGTTGTTCCCAAGTCCAAGAGTGAACTCTCTCCCGAAGAGAAACTGCTCCATGCGATATTTGGTCGTGCCGGTGAGGACGTCAAGAACGAGTCTCTCACGGTTTCTTCCGGTATCGAGGGAGTCGTCATCGATTCGAAGAAGTTCTCCAGACGTAGCGAGCATTCACCGGAGGAGCGAAAAGTCATCAAGGCGAAGGTGGAGGAGATCGAATCTCGTACTCATGAGGGAATCATGTTCGAGATCGACACATTGCTCGATGAGTTGCGAGCCGTTCTGGGGACAACGCCGAGAGATCCAGCGACGGGCCGTGTTTTCAAGACCGAGGAACTCTACGCCACCAAGAGTGTTCACTCCGTCAAGATTGCCATGGATCCCGAACAATTCTTCGGCTCCTCCGACAAGAAGAACAGCCTGATCAAAGCATCTTTGTTCAAGCATCAACAGAAGATGGAAGAACTCGAAGACACGAAGAATCGTGATGTGAATCGACTGACCCGCGGCGATGAGTTGTCACCGGGTGTGATCGAGATGGTCAAGGTTTACGTGGCTACGAAGAGAAACCTCTCCGTTGGTGACAAGATGGCAGGTCGTCACGGCAACAAGGGTGTGATCTCCAGAATCCTGCCTCTCGAGGATCTGCCTTTCCTCGAGGATGGGACACCTGTCGAGGTGATCCTGAATCCGCTCGGTGTGCCGTCCCGGATGAACCTGGGACAGATCCTCGAGACCCAACTCGGTTGGGCTGCCGACAAACTCGGTTATCGCGCTGTGACTCCTGTGTTCGATGGGGCGACAGAAGAAGAGATCGTAGTGGAAATGAAGAAGGCGGGGATTTCCGCCGATGGGAAGTCTGTGCTCTACGACGGTCGCACCGGAGAGCCGATGGAACAGAAGATTACCGTTGGTCGGATGTACCTGCTGAAACTGCATCACCTGGTCGATGACAAGATTCATGCACGCGCGACAGGTCCCTACTCCCTCATCACTCAGCAACCACTGGGTGGAAAGGCGAGATTTGGAGGGCAGCGATTCGGCGAGATGGAAGTCTGGGCTCTCGAGGCCTACGGTGCTGCACACATCCTGCAGGAACTGCTGACCGCAAAATCTGATGATGTCGATGGTCGGGCCAAGATCTACGAGTCGATGGTAAAGGGTGAGAACAGCCTGCAAGCGGGCACCCCCGTTTCTTTCGACGTGCTCACCAATGAGATCAAGGGCCTTGGTTTGAACCTCGAACTGGAAAAGAAGTGATCAAATGATTGAGCCTGTCTATGACAAGGTGAATGATTACGCCGCGGTAAATATCCGGCTGGCATCACCGACGGACATCCTCTCCTGGTCACAGGGAGAGGTACGTAAGCCCGAGACGATCAATTACCGGACCTACCGTCCGGAAAAGGATGGCCTCTTCTGCGAGCGTATCTTCGGGCCTGAAAGGGACTGGGAGTGTGCTTGTGGCAAGTACAAGGGCATCAAGCACAAGGGGATCATCTGTGACCGCTGTGGAGTGAAGGTGGCTCATTCTCGCGTTCGCCGTGAGCGCATGGGGCACATCAATCTGGCAGCTCCGATCGTGCACATCTGGTTCTTCAAGGCGATGCCGTCACGTCTGGGCAATCTGCTCGACATGAAGACGACTCACCTCGAGCGGGTGATCTATTACCAGGATTACCTGGTGATTGAACCCGGCGACACCCCTCTCAAGGAGAAACAACTTCTCGGAGAGGAAGAGTACCGACTTGCCCGTGAGAGATATGGGGATGAATTCAAGGCGGATATGGGAGCCGATGCGATCCGCACGATGATCAATCGTCTCGAATTGAGTTCGTTGTTCGATGAGTTGATGGAAGAGTACGAGAACACCAGGTCGAAGCAGAAGCGAGCTAGCCTGATCCGTAGACTCAAGATCATCCGTACCGTGCTGAACTCCGGGAACAAGGCGGAGTGGATGGTTCTCGAGGCGGTTCCCGTGATTCCTCCGGATCTCCGTCCACTGGTATTGCTCGAAAGCGGTAACTTTGCCACCAGTGACCTCAATGATCTCTATCGACGTTTGATCAACCGGAACAACCGGCTGAAGAAGTTGCTCGACCTCAATGCACCTGAGGTGATCATCCGAAACGAGAAGCGGATGCTCCAGCACTCCGTCGATGCCCTGTTCGATAACAACCGTTGTCGCAGACCGGTACTCGGTTCGAATAATCGTCCCCTCAAGTCGCTGACAGACATGATCAAGGGTAAGCAGGGTCGATTCAGGGAGAATCTGCTCGGAAAGCGTGTCGACTACTCTGCCCGCTCCGTCATCGCGGTGGGTCCGGAACTCCAGTTGCATCAGTGCGGTTTGCCAAAAAAGATCGCGCTCGAACTGTTCCAGCCCTTCATCATCCGAAGACTCAAGGAACTCGGCTATGCCGATACCATCAAGAGTGCCAAAAAGATGCTCGAGCGTAAGGACGACGAGGTCTGGGACATCCTCGAAGAGGTGACACGGGGCCATCCAGTGCTGCTCAACCGCGCACCCACTTTGCACCGGATGGGAATTCAAGCTTTCGAACCGGTCCTCATCGAGGGCAACGCGATTCTGGTCCACCCGCTGGTTTGCGAGGGATTCAACGCAGATTTCGATGGCGATCAGATGGCGGTACACCTGCCACTATCGATCGAGGCCCAACTCGAAGCTCAGAACCTGATGTTGTCGACCAACAACGTCTTCTCTCCTGCACATGGAAACCCGATCATTGCGCCTTCACAGGACATCGTGATGGGTTGCTTCTATCTGACCCTCGACAAGGAAGAGATGCCCGGCTGTGAGATCCAATTCTCCTGTCTCGAGGAGGTCCACACCGCCCTGGGATCCGGGAAGGTCCATGGACACGCGCAGATCAAGGTCAGATTCCCCGAGGAGAAGGTCATCATGAGCAGTCCTGGCGTGGTTGAACCGCCAGATGACGATGGATTCCACGTGACCACTCCGGGCAGGATCATCTTCAATGACCTGCTCGATTACGATGAAATGCCCTTCTACAACCACGCTCTCAGCAAGAAAGATCTCCGCGCAATCATCGCGGTCTGCTTCAAATTGCTTGGCCGGCGTGCGACGTTGAAGTTTCTCGATGACATGAAGAATCTCGGTTTCAAGGCAGCGACCCGTTCGGGCCTTTCCTTCAGTATCGACGATCTCCGCAGTCCTGCGACGAAGAAAGACATCATCGCTGTGACTCAGGCACAGGTCGATGAGATCGAGAAGCGCCATCAAAATGGCGTGATCACCAACGATGAACGTCGTAGCCAGATCATCGACCGTTGGACCCACACCACTAACCAGGTGGGTGATCAACTGATGCAAAGTCTCAGGGAAGATTTCACTCCCGGGGACCAGTACGTGAATCCGATTTTCGTGATGGTGGAATCCGGCGCACGAGGAAGCGTCACCCAGATTCGACAACTCGCCGGGATGCGCGGACTGATGGCGAAACCATCCGGAGAGATCATCGAGACTCCCATCAAGGCGTCTTTCCGCGAGGGATTGAGGGTCCTGGAGTATTTCTCCTCGACCCACGGTGCGCGTAAGGGGCTGGCTGACACCGCCCTGAAGACCGCTGACTCGGGTTACTTGACGCGTAAACTTGCTGACGTTGCCCAGAATGTTGTCGTCAACGGCCACGACTGTGGGACCCCCAATGGCATCGCCAAGAAGGCGATGAAGCGAGGTGACAAGGAGGCGATTTCACTCTCTGCACGGATCTACGGGCGCGTTTCCATTGCCGAGATCAAGGATCCGGTTTCCGGGGATGTTCTCGTCGAGGTCAACGGGGTGATCGACCGCGAGACCGCTGAGAAGATTCAGGATCTAGGACATGAAAAGATCCTCGTTCGTAGTCCTCTCTCCTGTAATGCTCCGCTGGGTTGTTGCGCTCTTTGCTACGGAATGGATCTCTCGACCGGAATCCTGGTCGAGCAGGGAGTCGCTGTCGGAATCGTCGCCGCCCAGTCCATCGGTGAACCGGGAACTCAGCTGACGATGCGTACCTTCCACATCGGAGGGGTGGCATCGAAAGCGGTTCAGGAACCAATCATCCGGGCAAAGGGTGCCGGGACTGTCGAACTACGAGAGACGAAGCATGTCCCCAACAAAGATGGGAAAGAAATCGTTCTCCGTCGTCGGGGAATCCTGGCGGTCATCAAGGATGGCAAGGATCTGGAAAGTCACGAGTTGCAAATTGGTGCCATTCTCCACGTGGAAGATGGTGCAGTGGTTCGCAAGGGTACGACCCTCTACGAGTGGGATCCCCACTCCCAGTCGATCCTGG
Source organism: Planctomycetes bacterium UBA1146 (assembly GCA_963854815.1). Taxonomy (GTDB): domain Bacteria; phylum Planctomycetota; class UBA8108; order UBA1146; family UBA1146; genus UBA1146. The sequence goes on along the minus strand of CAWLAN010000023.1, from coordinate 10,537 downwards.
CTGACGTCAAGGGTTATGCCACCTACGAGGACATCGTCGAGGGGGCAACCCTCAAGATAGAGAAGGATCCGGTGTCGAACAAAGATCGAAGGATCATCCTGGAGCACAAGGGTGAGTTGCATCCGCAGATCATCATCCGGACGAAAGCAAAGGGAGGCGACATCGTTGCCGCCTACCCGATTCCGGAACGCGCCTTCATACAGGTGGCAGACAAGCAGAAGGTCTCACCAGGCGATCTACTGGCCAAATCTCCCAGAGAGATCACTGGAACCCAGGACATCACCGGAGGATTGCCACGGGTTACCGAGATCTTCGAGGTTCGCAAGCCCAAGAATCCTGCGGTGATCGCGGAGGTCGATGGCACCATCGAGATGGGTGAGAAGAAACGTGGTAAGGCGATCATCAACGTCGTCACCGATGATGGCGAGATCTACGAACACGTGGTACCACCCGGAAAGCACTTCAGGGTCACCAAGGGCGACATCGTCATTCACGGTCAACCCCTCACCGATGGAGACAAGGTGCCCAAGGACATCCTTCGGGTCGAAGGCGTTGCCGAAGTACAGCGCTACCTCATCGAAGAGGTCCAGGGGGTGTATCTCTCCCAGAATGTGACCATCAACGATAAGCATATCGAGACGATCATCTGCCAGATGATGAGGAACGTGAGAGTGGTCGAACCCGGAGACAGTAACATGTTGCCAGACACGCTCGTCGATCGTCATAAATTCCGTGATCTCAGTGATGCATTGGTCGAGGAGGGTAAGATGCCTGCCACCGCCGAACCGATACTCCAGGGGATTACCAAGGCTGCAGTGCAATCTGATAGTTTCATCTCTGCTGCGAGTTTCCAGGAGACCACCAAGGTCCTCACCGAGGCTGCCCTCGCCGGCAAGAAGGACAGACTGGTTGGATTGAAGGAGAACGTGATCATGGGTCACATGATCCCGGCGGGAACGGGGTATCGTAAGTACTTCGATAAGGGTGTACGGAAACTAGCAGAGCCTCCTTCCGTCGTGAGGAAACCCAGAGAATCGGTACTCATCGGTCAGAAGCCTGCGGTAGTAAAAACCCCATCGGATCCGTTGAGGGATTTCTTGATGGGGAGTTTTGGTGGAAAAATTTCTACTCGGGTTCCGGCAGATGAAACCGCCGGAGAATCGGTTGTGCTGGAATCTCCCGACGAGGAGCCCGTCGCTCAAGAGGTGGCGAGCGAGGAACCTGTCGCTCAGGAGGTGGCGAGCGAGGAACCTGTCGCTCAGGAGGTGGCGAGCGAGGAACCTGTCGCTCAGGAGGTGGCGAGCGAGGAACCTGTCGCTCAAGAGGTGGCGATCGAGGAACCTGTCGCTCAAGAGGTGGCGATCGAGGAGCCGGTCGCTCAGGAGGTGGCGAGTGAGGAGCCTGTCGCTCAGGAGGTGGCGAGCGATGATGTGACCACAGAAGCCCCTGAAGAGGCTTCTGTGACCGATGAGATCCCCGCCACCGAGATCGATGAGGAATCGGGGGAAGCTTCAAAATCAGCAGATGAAGGTAAAGATTAGCGATAGAATGCCGGGCCGTACTCGGAGGAGATTCCGGGTCATCCTGCTCAGAGGAGAAAACGACAAAGTATGCCAACGATCAATCAGCTGGTTCGAAAAGGTCGTAAGAAGCCAAAGAAGAAGAGCAAGTCTCCGGTTCTGGAGTCCTGCCCTCAGCGTCGTGGGGTGTGTCTACAGGTGAAGACCATGACTCCCAAGAAGCCAAACTCCGCGCTGCGGAAGGTAGCTCGAGTGCGACTTTCCAATGGCAAAGAAATCACCGCATACATCGGTGGTGAGGGCCACAACCTCCAGGAGCACTCCATCGTTCTGGTCCGTGGTGGCAGGGTACGAGATCTCCCGGGTGTCCGTTACCACGTGGTTCGAGGCACCCTCGACTGCTCGGGGGTCGACGATCGAAAACAAGGCCGTTCCAAATACGGTGTGAAGCGGAAATAATTCAGGAGCAAATCTTGGCAAAGCGCAAGAATAAGATCGTCAAGCAGAAGTTCCGCTCCACACAGCGGTTTCAGAAAGCCGATCCTCGTTACAACAGCATGGTCGTGACCAAATTCATCAATCGTCTGATGTGGAACGGTAAGAAGGCGATCGCCAGAGCCATCGTTTACGAGGCGATGGATGTTCTCGGTCAGAAAATCTCAGATTCCGAACCGTTGGAGGCGTTCCTCGCAGCCATCCAGAACGTGATGCCTCAGGTCGAGGTGCGGTCTCGGCGTGTTGGCGGAGCGACCTACCAGGTTCCCGTCGAAGTGAATCGCCGACGGGCACAGGCGCTGGCCATCCGGACCATCATCGAAACCTGTCGTGGACGCAGTGGCAAGCCGATGGCACAGCGCCTCTCCGAAGAACTGATCCAGGCTTTCCGCAAAGAAGGCGCTTCGATCACCTGGAAGGAAAACACCCACAAGATGGCAGAAGCGAACAAGTTGTTCGCTCACTATGCCTGGTAGGGAAAACGTGGGGTTCCCCTCGTGCCGGGATTGAACGTATCTTGCCGGTAACGCCCTCTTGCTTCCGATGGAGGCCAGAGGGCGTTTCGCATCCGCCATGGCACCGTTGATCTGGAAGTGTTGATGTGGAACTGTGCGGTATGAGCCTGTTGTGCTTCGCTTGAGTGTCATCGTCGATTGGCCCAGAATCGCGCGAACTTGTCGCTACGCAGGAGCAACCGGGATGGGACCCTTGAGATGATTCGGATTCGCAACATCGGAATTATTGCGCATATCGATGCCGGTAAGACCACCGTTTCAGAGCGCTTCCTCTACTATTCCGGCAAGGAATATCGCATGGGGGAGGTCCATGATGGGAGTGCCCACATGGACTGGCTCGTCGAAGAGCAGGAGCGAGGGATCACCATCACGAGTGCTGCAACCACTTTCGAGTGGTTGGATACGATGGTGAATCTCATCGATACCCCGGGCCATGTCGATTTTACGGCGGAAGTGGAAAGATCTCTCCGGGTCCTGGACGGAGCAATTGGAATTTTCTGTGGTGTTGCCGGTGTGCAGGCTCAGTCGGAGACAGTGTGGAGACAGGCAAACTATTACCAGGTTCCAAGAATTGCTCTGATCAACAAGCTCGATCGGGTTGGCGCTGATTATTATCGCGTCATCAACGTCATCTCTGAGGATTTGAACTGTCGCCTCCTTCCCCTCAACATCCCGGTGGGCATCGAGTCAGATTTTCGAGGGGTGGTAGATCTCATCACCATGCGGCAGCTCACCTTCGATGAAGAGAGCCTCGGTGCAGACGTACTCGATTCCGATATCGATGATGACATGAAGGAGACTGCCGAACTGTGGCGGGGGGACCTGATCGACAAGATCGCCGATCACGATGAGGAGGTGATGGAAAAGGTCATCGAGGGCGCAGAGGTGTCAGAGGAACTGTTGAGACAGGCGATCCGGCGAGGCACTCTCGATCAATTCTGGGTTCCGGTGCTCGGAGGAAGCGCACTTGGCAACAAGGGAATCCAGCCTCTTCTCGATGCCGTGATTCACTACCTCCCATCCCCGAGTGACGTTGAGACCATCGTCGGGCGGCATCCAAAATCAGGAAAGCCAGTGCAGGTGAAATGTGGTGCGGATGCTCCCTTCTGTGGACTTCTGTTCAAGATACAGATCGATCCCCACGGTGAGTTGATCTATATGCGGGTATATTCCGGATCGATCGAGAAGGGAAAGACCGCGATGAATCCGCGTACGGGAAAGCGCGAGCGGATCAATTCGATGTACCGAATGCACGCGAACTCCCGCGAAGCAATGCAGGTTGCCGTCGCCGGTGACATCGTTGCGATGAGCGGTCCCCGGTACAGTGGTACCGGAGATACCTTTTGTGATGCGAAGAATCAGGTGTTGCTCGAAGAACCGGTGTTTCCCGAGACCGTCATTTCGATGGCAGTAGAACCCCGGTCCAGCAGTGATCGCGAGAAGTTGCAGGAGGTACTGGATCGGATCGCGCGGGAGGATCCAACCTTTCGTATCGAGATCAACCGTGAGACGGGACAGTTTGTCATGTCAGGGATGGGAGAACTCCATCTCGAAGTGATCCGGAATCGTCTCGAGAGGGACTTCAAGGTCAACGCCAACATCGGAAAGCCGAGAGTCGCTTACCGCCAGATGGTCGTGCGGGGGGGATCCTCATCGGTCCGGATCGAGCGACAGTTGGGTGGCAAGGATCACTTCGGAGAGGTTCGAATTACTCTCTCCCCGACTCCATCGGAAGGTGGCAGTTGCTCGATTGTGGAGTGGGAGGGCGGTCCCCCTGCCATCGCTCCCGAGTGGCGCAAGGCGGTGGAAGACGCGGTCCACTCCTGCCTCACTGGCGGCGGCGACCTGGGATTTCCCTTCATCCGGGTTCGGGCACTCATCCAGTTACCCCCGGTGACGCCAGAAACGACGGAGATGGGGCTCGCCGTGGCGGCCCGCGATGCCTTCCAGGGGGCCCACAAGAAGGCTGGAGACCTGTTGCTGGAGCCTCTGATGGCCTTCGAGGTCACCACTCCGGAGGAGTATTTCGGGGCTGTACACCAGGATCTGGTGCGTCGCAGAGCGCAGATTGAACAGGTAGGTCTGGCCCAGGATTTACGCAAAATTGCCGGTAAAGTGCCCCTGGCGGAGGTATTCGGCTATACCACCGCTCTCAGGTCGCTCTCCCAGGGTCGGGCCGCTGTATCGCTCGAACCGGTCGGTTTTGCGCAGGCTCCCGAGGAGGTGGCCGAGCGCTTCCGCTACTGATCGGGGTCTCGTCGCAACTGCGATGGCGTTCCGGTGCTGATTCTCGGTCAAATTGCCCTTGTCCACGTTGACAGTTCGTCCCAACTTCTTACAATCACACGCTTTCGATGACTTCGCCCGATCGCGCGGGGAGACTTCCGCCTGAGGTGCCTACGGGTGCCGTTCGGGGAGTTATCTTCGCGGTGGTGTCGCGGTCATCGGATGCAATGCGAGTTGACTGAGTGCCGGAGGATGCTTGCTTCGACGGAAACCCTGAACGAAGCGTCCTCGAGAGATTTCTCCCGATCTTTGCGATCGGGTCTGCTCTTTGGCTGATTGGGAACCGGTGCGTGAAAGCGCGCGGGGAGCCTTCGTGAGTCGAGGCTGAGTATTGCCTCTGTGTCTCACGAGGGTCTCTTGACGGTGCTTCCTGGCTGTGTGGAATCACAGTCCAAGGAGCGTCCAGTTCGTCGCGGCGTGATTGTGGTGACGATTTGAATGTCGGACCGTGTCCGTCGATGCAATCGCCTAGGAACTGGAGAAGAAGCGCCCATGCAGAAGAACAAGATCCGGATACGCATGGAAGCCTATGACCACAAGGTTCTCGATGGGGCATCCGCCTCCATCGTTGAAACGGCCAAACGGACCGGTGCCCGTGTTCATGGACCGATTCCTCTGCCCACACGAATTGAACGCTACACGGTTCTACGATCTCCCCATGTCAACAAGAAGTCTCGCGAACAGTTCGAAATGCGCACCCACAAGAGGGTCATCGAAATCAGTGAGGCCAGTTCAAAGACGATGGATGCGCTGACAAAGATCAACATGCCCGCCGGTGTGAACATCCGGATCAAGATCTAGGAGGACCTTTGGCTCGCCGAAACAGAAAGACAATCCTCGGCAAGAAACTGGGAATGTCACAGGTCTTCGATGAATCGGGCAGATGGATTCCGGTGACCCTGATCGAGGCGGGGCCCTGCACCGTCCTGCAGATCAAGAGTGTCGAAAAGGACGGTTACGAAGCGTTGCAGGTTGGCTTTGACGAGACCGACAAGGATCCAAGGAAGCCGCGCGCCGGCCTGTTCGAACAGGCCAATACAGGGGCCAAGCGCGTGATTCGCGAGATCCCCGTGTTCGAGGGGCAGGATCTCGAAGTTGGACAGGAGTTCAATCTGTCGCTGTTCGAGGGTGTAGAGATGGTCGATGTCCAGGGTGTGAGTAAAGGCAAGGGCTTCGCCGGAACGGTGAAGCGTTGGAACCATCAAATCGGTCCGAAGGGACATGGCTCCAAGAGTAAGCGATCCGTCGGTTCGACCGGCATGATGCAAGACCCCGGACGCGTGATCAAAGGCAAGAAGATGCCAGGACAACTTGGAAACGAGAAAGTGAAGGTCAGGAACCTCAAGGTCGTTGCCGAGGCCACTGACTTTGAGAAGAATCTACTCGTCGTGCGCGGCGCGGTACCCGGAGCTACAGGGGCATACCTGACCGTTGCAGAGAGTCTTGAAACAGGAAAAAAATAGCGAAACCCTTGAGGTCAAAATGACCCCGAGGGAATTCAGGATGGGATGGGACGAGAGCCGTGAGTGTCGGACTCGATAATCCGCGACAGGTTCAGAAACTGGACCCGGTCGAGGTTCCCTATTACGGAGCCGATGGCCAGGAGCAGGGGACGAAGTCCTTTGCTCCGGGGGAGATCTCCAATTACCCCAACTTTGCACTTCTCAAGGAGGCGGTGAGACGCTACCAGGGTCGACTGCGGCGAGGGACAGCCAAGACCAAGAGTCGCGGTGAAATCCAAGGCAGCCAAAGCAAACCCTGGAGGCAGAAGGGAACCGGTCGGGCCCGCGCTGGTACCAGGAAGTCACCGATCTGGCGTGGAGGGGGCATCGCATTTGGCCCTCGGCCTCGTTCCTACGATTACGGTCTGTCCCGCAAGCAACGTCGCATCGCGACCCGCCACGCCCTGCTGTCAAAACTTCTGGATGGTGAAACTCGTGTAATCCAGGAGATCTGCGCCGAGAAACCCGCCACAGCCACTTTCCGCAAAATTGCCGAAACTGTCGGACTCGCCAGTTCCTTCCTGATAGGACTTCCCAGTGATATGGCGGTGGAAGATCGTCGCAACATCTGGATGTCGGCGAGGAATCTCGAAGGGGTCGAGGTATTGCCGGTTTGTGATTTCAACGCGCTCTCGCTTTTGAAGTGCCGGAATTTACTGCTGACGGAATCCGCTTTCGCGGAAGTTCAAGAGCTGGAGAGCAAGATCATCGGCCCGGGAGGGGCGCAATGAGAGATCCCCATTCGATCATCTTCGAGGCCCGGATTACCGAGAAGAGTACGTTCCAGACCGAGAGTCAGAATGCATATGTCTTCAAGGTGGCCACCGATACGAATCGGATCCAGGTCAAGGCCGCGATAGAAGAAATTTTTGATGTAAAAGTTCGGAAGGTAAACACGATCAATCAGTCCGGCAAGCGCCGCAGGGTGGGACGGTCGATGGGTTTTACCAACCGGTTCAAGAAGGCGATCGTGACCCTGGAACCGGGCTACGAGATCGATCTGCTGTGAGCCATTCCCGTCGCGCCGGCAGCGGTTGCCGGAGACGGAACAACATGGTCGGGATCCTCGGCTCGTTGGTTCGAGCTGGTGACCGGATCCTGGCCGAGAATCGTGAATGCCGATCATCGGATCGGTGAAGGAGATTGGGGACCCCATGGGCGTCCGCAAGTACAAGCCGATTTCTCCAGGCAGACGCAATGCCTCGGTCTCCGATTTCAAGGAGATCACGGCCAAGAGACCGGAGAAATCCTTGTGTGAACCTCTGCACAAGACCGGAGGTCGAAACAACCACGGGCACATCACCTCGAAACATCGTGGTGGTGGCCACAAGCGCCTTTACCGGCGGATCGACTTCCGGCGCGAAAAGGATGGTGTTCCGGCCCGGGTTGCGACCATCGAATACGATCCGAATCGGACCGCGCGCATCGCCTTGCTGCATTATGCAGATGGTGAGAAACGTTACATCCTTGCCCCCAGAGGGCTCGAGGTCGGCAATCGGGTCAGTTCCGGTCCCGGGGCTGAACCCAAGCCGGGCAATGCGATGGCGCTGACAGACATCCCGGTTGGTCTGCCGATTCACAACATCGAACTGGTTCCGGGTCAAGGAGCGAAACTGGTTCGCTCCGCGGGCGGCAGCGCTCAGTTCCTGGCGCGCGAGGGAAAGACCGCGACAGTGGCTCTTCCCTCCGGCGAGATCCGTCACGTCAACTCGTCTTGCCGTGCGACGATCGGTGTTGTCGGGAATGAGGACCAAAATCTCGTAAAACTGGGCAAGGCGGGTCGCTCCCGGTGGCTAGGACGTCGTCCGAAGGTTCGGGGCACGGCCAAGAACCCGGTCGCTCACCCGATGGGTGGCGGCGAAGGTCGTACTGCTGGCGGACGTCATCCTTGTTCTGCGACGGGAGTCCTCTCCAAGGGTGGTAAGACCCGTCGTCCTAGCAAACCGAGTAGCAAGAGCATCGTCCGACACCGGAAGAAGAAATAGACATGGGTAGATCCTTGAAGAAGGGTCCTTACATGGACCTGAAATTGTTGAAGAAGGTGCAGAAGAATATCGAGGCGGGTTCCACGGAACCCATCAAGACGTGGTCTCGTGCCTGCACCATCAGTCCCGAGTTCGTGGGACAGACTTTCCTTGTCCATAACGGTAAGGATTTCAAGACGGTTCAGGTCTCGGAAAACATGGTCGGGCACAAACTGGGAGAGTTCAGTATCACCCGTCGTCTTGGTGGACATGCCAAGAAATAATTAGTCAGCGGGTGCTCGCACCCAGGTTCGGGTCAGCCCGGAGGTGAGGGATCGATGGTCATTGAATACAAGGCGAGTCACAGATACGCGCGGATTACTGCGCGCAAGGCTCGTTACGTGGTTGACCAGGTCAGGAACATGCCCGTGGAGGCCGCCCTGGATATGCTGAGATTCAGCGACCGGAGGGCCGCCCCGATGATCGCCAAGGTGATCAAGTCTGCGCTGCACAACGCGATCCAGGAAGGCGGGGCCAGCGCCGAGAACCTGGTGATCTGCCGTGCGATGATCAACGAAGGGCCGACGATGAAGCGTTGGCGTCCCAGGGCCCGGGGAATGGCATTTCCGATCCTGAAGAGAACCTCTCACATCAACATCTTCCTCGCTGATCGCAGCGAGGTCGGCGCAACCGCGAAGAAGGAGAACTAGTTCCATGGGCCATAAGGTCAGACCGACGAGCCTACGCCTCGGAATCACCCGCGACTGGTCCTCGCGCTGGTACGCCAACAAGAAGGACTTCGGTCCCCTGCTGGTCCAGGACCACCGGATTCGCAACTTCATCAAGCACGAATTCTATTCTGCAGGAATCCCGGAGATCGAAATCGAACGAAGTGGCCACCATGTGACGATCCACCTCCATGCAGCTCGTCCCGGAGTCGTCATCGGCAAACGGGGTGCCAAGGTCGAGCAACTGCGCGAGGACTTGCAGAAGATCGTTGGTCGTGGAGCGGATCTCAATCTCAACATCAAAGAAGTTCAGAACCCGGATCTCAATGCGCAATTGCTGGCCGAGAATGTTACGGACCAGTTGAGGAGACGGATGCCGTTCCGGCGTGTCTTGAAACAGATGGTTCGAGTCACGATGGAGTGTGGTGCCGAGGGTGTGAAAATCATGCTGTCGGGACGACTCGGTGGCGCCGAAATCGCGCGGACAGAGCAGTCTTCCGATGGCAGCATTCCGCTCTCGACGATTCGGGCGGATGTGGATTACGGATTCGCCGAAGCAAGAACCACTTATGGCATCATCGGGGTGAAGACATGGGTCTACCGCGGAGAAGAAGTGTTGGATCAGAGTCAGAAGGGAAGCGTGCGTCATGTCGATGATGCCCAAGCGCGTCAAGCGTAGAAAAGTCCAACGCGGACGAGTACGTGGCAACGCTACCCGTGGGAACTTTGTTCACATTGGCGAGTACGGCCTGGTGGCCTTGGAACCGGGCTGGATTTCCGCGGTACAGATCGAAGCAGGACGTGTTGCGGGAACCCGTGCTCTCGCCGGAACGGGAATGGTCTACATCCGGATCTTCCCCGACAAGCCCATCACCTCCAAACCCCTCGAGACACGGATGGGCAAGGGGAAGGGGGAACCGGAGTACTGGTGTGCGGTGATACGGCCGGGTCAGGTGCTGTTCGAGATCCAGGGAGCGGCGGAGGAAACCGCGCGTTTGGCATGCAACCGGATGGCCCACAAACTGGGAATGAAAACACGGATGGTGGGCAGGAGACCGACGGTATGAAGGTCAGTGAATTTCGCCAGTTGCCGGATGAGGATCTCGAGATCGAGATTCGAAAGAGACATAAGTCTCTCTTTCAGATCCGACTCAAGGCAGCCAATGAAGAAGTCCAGCGAGCCGGAGATCTCCGTGAGATGCGTAGAGATATCGCCAAGATGAAGACGGTTCTGCGAGAGCGAACCATCGAGCACATTGGTACCGGGAACCAGGAGGCCTGATGATGAACGATGAGACTGATCTCGTTCACGACGATGCTCCGGATGATGCCCCGGATGCGTCCCCGGATGCGTCCGATGCTATCCCGGCAGGTGCCGATCAGAACGCTGAAGATCAGAACGCTGAAGATCAGAACGCTGAAGATCAGAACGCTGAAGATCAGAACGCTGAAGATCAGAACGCTGAAGATCAGAACGCTAAAGATCAGAACGCTGAAGATCAGAACGCTGAAGATCAGAACGCTGAA
>CAWLAN010000022.1:0-23551 GCA_963854815.1 Planctomycetes bacterium UBA1146 | reverse complement strand
GACTGCTCCGTGATATCGACAAAACGTGGAATCCCGTGCTGGTCAATGCCATCGTTTCTGAACAGTCGACCACCCCTCGGAATCTCGTGAGGAGGTGTGATGACTCTCGCAGTAGCTGGTTTGCTCGCTTCCAGGTAATGGCCCTGGGGGATGAAGACGTCGAGATCTCCGTCCGCATCGAAATCGAAAAATGCCGAACCCGGTCCGACCACCTCACAGAAGTAGAGTTCCCCGGTCATGCCATTGTCATGCCAGAAATGCAGTCCCGAACGACTGGAGATATCCTCGAGCACCTGGGGCACCTCAGGAGCCACTTTCTTCGAGCAACCCGAGACACAAACGAACAACAACGAGAGCCACAGCCAACTGCTGGAATGACTTCTGGGGAACAAAAATGAGATCACAGGTGTTATCCCAAGGGACCCAGGAGCCATAGACATGCCTGAATGCTCCATTTCCCACCGGTTCGCACGTCGGCACGCCGACGAATACGCTGGAATAATTGCCCCACTAGGCGAAAATCAACCGTCAGGTTTCCCTCGGAAGGATACACGTTGATGGCCATCTCGTCAGCAGTAGGTCTCATCAGATCACGCCGGCTTACTCGCGCCCTGGCGGCCCTGATCATGCTGGTTCTGCTCGGCTTGCCCTCGAACCACAGTCATGCCGACATTTTCCATCTGAGCGGTGGAGAAACGATCGAGGGGACAATTGTCCGCGAAACGGGAGATCTGATCAGCATCCGCAGTAACGATGGCAAGATCACCACCATCGACCGCTCCAGGATTGAACGTATCGAGAAGAAATCGACCTTCCTTGATGAATATCTCAAACGATCCGCATCGATCAAGGTCGACGACCTCGAGGGGAATTTCGATCTCGCCAAGTGGTGCCATGAAGTCAAACTCGCATCGCTTTCCCAGAAGCATCTGAAACTGGTCCTGGCCATCGACCCCGATCATGATGTAGCCCGCACCATTCTTGGATATGTCTGGATCGGTGGTGATTGGTACATCAAGGGCTCACCGGAGGCGACCGAGCGGCGCGAGGAACTCTCAGCCGACCCCGCTGTTCCTGTACGCGAGATCCCCGAACAACTGCGACTGCCCGATTGGGATCAACAGGATCTTCCCGAGTTGCCCGAACTTCCACCGCTGGATGATGCTGGTGTCGAAACGGTGGTAGTCATCGTTGATGAGAAAATCGGGCGAAAAAAACCGGAGCGTTCAGGAATGATCTACCACCTGAGACGGATGGGGGGGAAACTCCAGTTCGTACCGGGCAAGGATGATAAAGCCAAGATCATCGTCAAGATTCGAACCCGTTGTTATTTCGTCAAACTCCAGACTTTTTTCAGTGCTCCCATCGCAAACATCTTCCAGGGAGAGGCCAGAGCCCAGTTCTACGAGAGAAACTCTGCGGGCAAGTTAGTTCTTCGCAAGACCACCACCGTCAAAATCCCCTTTTCCTCCAGTGTCCAGCGAACCAAGGAAGTGGCCCTGCAATACACCTACTACATCACTCTCGAGACGATCGCGGCAAGGATTTCGCGATGGGGCTGGATGAAGGAACGCGGTTCACGATCGCTTCCGCTGCCTGATACCCGATGAAGAGCACTCCGTCTCCAGACCCGATCGTTGCTCAGCCACTACCGAAGCCGGGCGCCCGGGCCCGCGCCATCGTTTATGCTCAACTGCTCAAGGGGATGTGCCTGGGTCTGTTGCAGTTGCTCCAGTTGCCCCTGTTCCTGTTCTCGCGCCAGCGCATCTGTGATCAGATGACCGATCTGATTCAGTCCTCCAGTGACGTCTCTTCGCAAGAACAGTCTCCCCGCCAATAACCGGAGCCTGAGGGCCAGCACGGCCCTTTCCCGGCTCTCCACTGGGGGGTAATCTTCGGCGCAGACCGCCAACATCGGTCTCGGGAGAGAAGGTATCTTGCGTTCGATCCAACAGTTGTATCCCCTGTTGAATCGAGGCGACTCCGTGTTTCTCCGGGCTGATCTGAACGTCCCGATGCAAGACGGAACCATCACCGACCACAACAGGATCGATGCCCTGATACCGACTCTCGACGGCCTGCTGCAGAGAGGGGCCCGAGTGGTCGTTGCAACTCACCTCGGGCGACCTCGAGGTCACGATGCCAACCTGTCTACCGCCATCGTTGCCCGGGCACTCGAGCAACGCATCCAGCGACCTGTGATGCACGTTCATGAGGTCCCGTTCGAACCCGACTCCATCGAAGCCTTCTCGTCCATCCCGAGTGGTGGAGTCCTGATGCTCGAAAATCTTCGCTTTGACCCCGGCGAGAAGAACAACGATCTCGATTTCGCGACAGCATTGCTCGAACCGGTCCAGTATTACGTCAACGATGCTTTCGGCTGCTGTCACCGTGCCCACGCTTCCATCGTTGCAGCAGCAAGTCTCCGACCAGCATTCGCAGGCCTACTCATCGAGCGAGAAGTCGAAATCCTGGCACGGCTTCGAGATCATCCTGCGCGCCCTTTCTGGGTCATCGCAGGCGGCGCCAAGGTCCGGGACAAGATCGGCGTACTGGCCCACCTCTCGGATCGTCTCGACGGGATCATCTTTGGCGGTGGACTGGCCATCACGATTCTGCAAGGCCGGGGGGTCCCGGTCGGTGCTTCAAGGACCGAACCTGATGCTCTTGGCGAAGTCGAAGATCGTCTCGCCAATGGTCCCGAACTGGTACTTCCCGTCGATTTCATCGCCGGAGACGATCCCAACGCTCCATCGACCATCTCTCGAGTGAGCGTTGGTGATCAGCCACCGGAGGGAACGATGTTTTTCGACATCGGTCCCGATTCCATCGACTTGTTCAGGCAAAAGATCGCCACTGCAGCGACGATTTTCTGGAACGGCCCCCTCGGCGTCTTCGAAACGGCAGCCTTCGCTGAAGGTACCGAGGCGATCGCCAGGATGCTGGCGCAACATTCCGCAGAGGTGGTGATCGGGGGTGGAGACAGTGCCGCCGCGGCGCGCAGTCTCGGGATCGCCGATGACGTGGCCCATGTTTCAACCGGCGGCGGTGCCGCACTCGAGTTTCTCGAGGGAAGGACTTTACCCGGACTCGAGGCGTTAGAGCACTCGACGGGGACGGATCCGCGGTGACGCTATCTCCAGAACTCACCCTTCGCCTGGAATTCGGACGACAGGTTCTTGGCCAGCTATCCCGACTGGTTCGGGACCGATTCCTCCAGAGCAGATCCGCCGATGTCGAATCCGAGCAGCGATTCAGGACTGAGGTCGGCCGTAGGTTCCCCGATGATCCTGTCGAGGGAGAAGAACTCGGTTCTGATCCGGGCGCCGAGCAGGACGGCTGGTTGATCGACCCGCTCGACGGTTCCACCAATCACGGCCAGGGGATCCCTCTGTTCGCGGTCTCGATCGCTTACCGGGTCGCAGGAACCGCCGTGCTCGGTTGGGTCTCCGATCCGGTGCGCGGAGAATGGTTCGAGGCTGTCCGTGGCCACGGCCTCGACATTGGTGGAAATGTTCCGGCCACCGCTACCGACCACCAACCACCCATCATCTGCCTTTCGCCACGCTGGAGGGGTGTCCACTGCAGTTGGCGTGACCACCTTCCGCGGGGCATCAAACAACGATCATTCGGGACCATCGCCCTCGAGATGGCCTGGATCGCCACCGGACGGCTTCAGGCCGGTGCCTGGTACAAAACCCATCCCTGGGACGTATGTGCCGGGGAACTGTTGATTGAGGAATCCGGCGGACAGGTGATCGACGTGGCCGGCGGTGGCCCCGGCGAAAAAATTGCGCGGGCTGCTGGTGCCTCAGCGTTACTGGAATCACTCCAGGCAACGATCGCTGCTGGAGGGAAGGATGCGCCAAACAACGATCCAGTCTAGAATCAATCTTTCGGGGGCACCGATGCAGGAAGAAACCGTAGAAGTCAAGATTCAGAAACTGGTCGGGCTCTCCCCGAACGGTGCGGCGGTTTTTCTGCAATGTCCGGAGAAGACCTTTGTGATCTTCATCGGCTCTTTCGAGGGAGAAGCGTTGGCTCGAGCGCTGCAATCGGAAGAAACACCTCGCCCCCTCACGCACGATCTGATCCGATCCATCCTGATCGGATTCAACCTCGAAATCCGTCAACTGGTGATCTCCCAGATCATCGACGGGGCTTTCTGTGCCACCTTGATCCTGAAACAATGCGATCCAGCACAAGACGAGCTGGATAACGAGGTCAGGATCGACACCAGGCCCAGCGACGCTTTCGTGCTCTCTGCACGGCTCGACTTCCCCATCCACGTCACCCGATCGGTTCTCGATAAGGTCGAGGATCTATCCAACATCGCCGATACACACATTCAACTTCCCGATCCGCCGGATTTCCCGGGCCTCGAAGATGACAGCAGTGAGGAAAGCGGACCGTGATGATCACGCAACGGTCTTTTTCTCGATCTGTGCTGGCGATGATCGCCATCGTGCTCGTCAGTGGTGGTTGCGCACACGTCCCCGATGTGGATCGCCATTTCAAACTTCATAGCGCCTACGAGACGGTTCGCTACTTCCGTTACGCCATCGATGCTGGCCAGTACGGAGCGGCTTACCGGTGCCTGTCGCCCGAGAGTCAGCAGCAGATCTCGAAGCTTGCGTTCGAGGCGATGCTGCGCTTCGTCGATGTGCCCGAACTGGGAGGCATCGGATTGAGGAATCTATTCGTCGATTCCACTGTCGATTCGCATGTCGAGGTGGTGAGCTCGGGTCAACCCCAGAAGTGGGTCACGCTGATCTGGTCTTCCGATGACCGATTCATCGAATACTCGCTGCTGCTGGCTCCGAATTCATCGAATCAGTGGCAGATCGATCTGCTCTCGACCCGTGGTGTCGATCTCCAGGGAGCCTCCTGATGGAGACCTGTTACCTCGATTACAACGCCACCACGCCACTCCATCCGGAACTGGCAAAACGACTTTCCCAGTTCCTGATCGAGAACCCGGCCGGCAACCCATCCAGCCTTCACTCTCGGGGACGAGATGCTCGTAAGATTGTCGAAGATGCTCGGGACAAACTCGCTTTTTTCCTCGGCGTGGATCCGGCAGGAATTTTCTTCACCAGTGGTGGAACCGAATCGAACAACTTGATCATCCAGGGCCTCTCGCCGCTCGATTCGCCTCTACATGTCGGGGCCACCGAGCACCCATCGTTGCTTGAGCCGGCGCTCCAACAGTGGAAAAATGGACGTCCTGGGTCGACTCTTCCGGTCGATCAGGCGGGCAGAATCGACAATCTCGATGCTGTCGGTGGGGGACTTGTCTCCATCCAGTGGGCCAACAATGAGACCGGGATCGTGCAGGATCTTCCCTCGCTCGCCGAACAGATCCATCAACGCGACGCGATCCTCCACACCGATGGTGCTCAGGGGTTTTTCAGGCTCCCTGCTGTCATTCCCGATCTTGGCATCGATGCAGCAAGTCTCACTGCGCACAAATCCTTCGGCCCTCCTGGCGTCGGTGCATTGTGGATTCGAAAAGGTCTCCTCATCGATCCGGTGCTTCGTGGTGGGCCCCAGGAGAAGAAGGTACGACCAGGTACCGAAAACTTGCTCGCCATCTATGGCATCGGGGTGCTGGCAGAGATCGCCCTTCAACAGCCTCTGTGGCAGCTTGATTCATTGCGGGAGGCCAGGTCAGGCCTCGTCAGTGCGCTTCAGGATGTGCCCGATTGTCAGATCATCGATCAACAATCCTGCGACTGGCCCGGGTGCATCAACGTCAGTTTCGCAGGGGTTCACGCCGAGACATTACTGGTTCGCCTCGACATGATCGGAATCTGCGCATCGAGCGGTTCGGCCTGCTCCTCGGGGGCACGGGAGTTGAGCCATGTTCTCGATGCGATGGGAGTCGAAACCGAGAGGATCAGGAGTTCGATACGGATCTCCATCGGACCTGATAACACTTTCCAGCAGATGCAAACTACAGGTGGCCATATCGCTTCCATCGTTGCCGATCTGCGCCAATCCAATTCTCGATAGGCAGGTCTTTGATCCAAAACAAGAAAACCGGGATCCCAACTAGTGAGATCCCGGTAAAGAAGGGGATGAGTTTACTTTTACAGCCAGATCCTAGGACCGGATCTGGTTCCAGTATTCCAGCGGCATATCCTGAGCCAACTTCAATGCACCCTGGGCGCCCGTAAACACCGGATCGTCAACGATGGTGACGCGGCCACCGCCGAGTTCATCGAGTCCAGATTCCAGAGCATCTTGCAATCCGAATACCTGAGACCCACCGCCACTGACGATGACCTTGTCTCGAATCTTGTGCTGGAATTCCGGATCAAAGGTGGAAACCAGTTTCTGGATACCGGCGATCATGCTCGGCACCAGTTCAGTTACAGCAGTACGGATCTGATCGGTGATATCGATCTTGGTTGGACGACCCTGTGCTGGGAAACTAACGATCGCTCTTTTTTGCGTATCAACCATGCTGCTGAAGCGTTCTTTCGCCAGTTTGATCATGTTGGAGGTGAACTGAATTTCTGGATGCGCCTCGTGGATTAACTCCCCCAGTCGCTGATCGACGTAATCTCCGGCCTGGAACAGGGTGACCTGGTCTTCTTCACAGGGAAGACTTCCGGCCATCCGGCACAGATCGATGGTGCCGGCGCCGATATCGATGACGATGGCATTTTCCAGTGCATCGAGTGCATAGGCGACTGCAAATGGTTCTGAAACCACCATCACACCATCGATGCGGGCTTCCCTGGCCAGATCGATGATGGCTTCCTTGTTTTCTCGGGTCGCCTCTGCAGGAGCACCGATCACGGCGCAGACCGCCTGACCTCTCTGAGCCCTGGCTGCCTTGCGCAAGGCGGCCAGTAATCTGACACCCGCTCTTCGAGAGACCTTTCTCTGGTCACCTTTTAACTTGGTGAAGGCAAGATTTCCGTCTTTGAGAGGGAAACAGCAGTTCAGGGCCAATCGATTCTCGTGGACACGATCACCAACAACCACGGTCCTACCGAGCACCTTGGCCGATACAGAATCTTTCGGCCAACCGACCAGGCTCGCCATCACCTCGCGGGTACCATTTGAACTTGCAATGGCGCTGCGACTGGTACCTAGATCGATCCCCACGTGGAGGATTCCGACCTTGTCCTCGATCATCGGAGTCGCAACATCTCTTGCCTCAGGGATCTGGGCCTGCTTCTTGGCTGCCATGGTTACTTTCCTTCTCCATCTCGTGAGGGCGAGATTCCCTGACTCTGCCCCTGAGAAAGGGCACGCAGAGCCACATTTGCCTGGAATAGTTGGTCCAGGAGTTCTGATTTCTTGTTATCGAACGGGATGGTGATTTCTGCAGGTTCTTGGCGCGACTTCGCATTCGTCTCCAGTACCTGATCAGTCGCCTGTAGAGCCATGGTCAGTTCCTGAATCCTCATCTCGAGCCTTTCTACCTGGTCACGCTGGGAGTCCCTCACCAGCGCCAGTTCTGATCTCCAATCCTGTGCAATCAGTCGCGACAGCTGCAATAACAACGCTTTTTCGCGTTTTCCGAGAGGAGATCCCGAGTCATTTTCATCGACCTCTGGCGCACCGATCGAAACGTCTGCTGACGAATTCGAAACGGAGGGAATGACCAGTGGGGAGGAGACATGGATCTCGGCTACGGGAGCCAGTTGCTGTTCTTGTGGAGCGTCGATTTGTTCCTTGCCAAGAATTTTTGCCGCCCGGATCCGAAGTTCCTGACGAACTACATCCGGGACATCAAGACCCTCGAGTGCTTCGAGCAGCGCATGTGCCACCGCCTCCCTGGCAGTTTGTTTCAACTGACTCTCAGAGATGATGCGAAGTTTTCGAATTCCCTTCTTCTGCAACTCCTCCATCGGATGGATGGAACTGCCCGGAAATGCCATCGGGTCAGGTTGCTGTTGTGGGTTCATCTCGGTCCTTCCTGCCCGGTTGCTCGGGAAGATCGGTGTGACGAAAGGAAAGAGGCAAATGACATGCCCACATCGATCGAAGCAGAAGTCGCACAGGAGGCGCTGTTGTCACCGGCTCGGTACCGAACCGGGAATCATCGTCCGGAATATTGACGATCCAGAATCTGTCGAGATGCGGGGGTCCCCGGAAGCGGTTGTGGTGCTACAATCGGTCTATCTGACCGGTTTTCCGCTTGGAGAGCAGGGTCCAGGCGAGCGAGGAGTTCCTTTCCGTCACGGCTGGAATTTCCTCGAGCCCGATAATTACCGGATACCCGTCAATCCACTGCACGGAATCCGGCATTCCAGAGGGCGACCTCGTGGTCGCCAGATCAGGAGATCTCCGATGCGAGACCAGAAGTTGATCCGCACTTTCTTCCTCGTCTGCTCGATGCTGTCCATTGGTTGGCTCGCCGAAGCCCAGGATCCCGGATACATCTTCCACTTCGATACCAGCGGTACCGGCCCCTCGGGCTCCACTATCCATGTCCCCATGCTGCTCGATAACCCCGGCGGAAATCTGGCCGGTTGGTCGATCGCGGTGTGCCAGGATGCCGGCGTCGATGTCGTCAGCCTCGAAAACGGTTCGGCTCCTATGACCGCCAATGCCGGTGGACCGGCTGATTTTGTCGAGAGCACCATGTTTCCCGGATTCGGCCTTCGTCAGGGAGTGGTGATCCACTTCATAGGTCTCAATGAACTCCAGATCGGCACCGATCACGAGATGATCATCGTCGAATACATCTTGCTGGGTGCAGACGACACCTTCGCCCAGATCGAATACTGTGACATCTTGTTTCCCGGCGACACTTCCGTCTCTGAAACAATCGCTGTCGGACCCGGTGGTATCGCCATCACACCGGTCGTCGTTCCCGGGATCATCGAGATCGGTGGACTTCCGCCTTTCTTGCTCTCGGTGGTTACGTCGGCACCGACGGTCGAGCAGGGTGCGCCAATCGATGGGTTTGTTCTCGTCGATGCACCTGTTCCCAGTTACGGATTTTCGTTCGGTCTTGCTCATTCAGGCGCCTCCCTGCTGCTCGAATCGGCCGAGGAGGGAGCGGCTGTCAGCGCACTCAACGGCGGCGAAGGTCCCGACTTCCTCGTCATCGATATCGACCCTGAAGGTGCAGATGGTCTCATAGTTGCCTGTCTTGTTTCCCTCTCCAGCGATCTCAATACGCTGCCGGCAGGCGACTCTCAGGAACTGACCATCGCCCACTACCAGGCCAACTCCACCGCACCTGTGGGATTCACCACACTCGACTTCTCCGAGGAACTGGTGCCTCAGTCTCCTTCTCCGCCGACCCAGATCGTCTTCTCACTGGGATCCACCTCGGCGATCGTGATGACCACCGGAGCGACCATCGAGATCACCGAGGTGTTGGGAGTGCAGTTCACCCGCGGAGATTTCGATGCCAGTGGCGGAGTGAACCTGGGGGACCCCATCAATTTGCTCGAATACATGTTCAACGGCGGACCGCCGCCGAGCTGCGAAAAGATCGCGGATATCGACGACAGCGGTAGCGTCGTGCTCGGAGACCCGATTCTTTTGCTCTCCTACCTGTTCGCCGGAGGCGATGCACCGGCGCCGCCCTTCGACAGCTGTGGGATCGATCCGACCGAGGACAGCCTCACTTGCGATGATTTCGACGCCTGTCCCTGAGCACGTATTCCTGAGCACGTATTCCTGAGCACGTATTCCTGAGCACGTATTCCTGAGCACGTATTCCTGAGCACAGTCCTACCCCCGGGCCAAATCCACATCGATCTCTTTGCGGCTGTCCCATCGGAGGCTAGGATCTTTGCCGACGAGGAGGACCGGATCCGATGGTAGAACCGGGAGCAATCGCGATTCGCTGGCCGATGCAATCGACCGATGAACGCAGCGCTGGTGGCCCCAGCCCGGCTCCAGCAGAGCAGCCACCAACCCTGCTCGAATGGTACGTCCGTGCCGGTGAATCGATCCACAAGGACCAGGAACTGCTGCTGATCGGCCGTGGCGCAGCTCTGCACCCGATGACCAGTCCCGTCGATGGAACCCTGCTCGTACAGTGGTCGGAAGCCGGCGAAGTGGTGGGGGCCGGAGAGACCCTCGGTTGGATCCGGCCCGATCAGCCGCAACTCGATCGGTCATAGCGGAAAATTTATGACCACTTTCGGTCGATCCGTGCCATCGGCGATCATTTTTCTTTCGCTTCTCTAATCTGTTCCATTCAATGGAGTTATAGTTCCGTTTCCAGTCCCCGCGCAAATAATGGCCAGATTCTATCCATTCGTCACTTTCTGGATCCCGGAGCGACATCCGCTGGCTTGTCCTAACTCACTACAGTTGACCAGCTTGTGAGGAGAAGCTCGAGTCGAACCGAGATTGGCACGGCAGGTGCTTTCTTTCAACGGGCTCTTTGGGACAGGGGAGTCGACGAGGCGCTTCTTCGGAAGACCTCTAACGCAAGGCCACCGACCGGCAAACGGTCAGGTGTGTCTCCCCGGGACAGCACAACTGTCCTCCTTGCTTCATTTCTTTCCGAGGGGGCGCCATTTCCCCGATGGCGCCTCTTTTTTTGTCTCTCCCCGGTACCCGATCGCTCCATCAGGCCTCGATCTTCGATACACGGGAGCGAAGCGGACGGCTGCGGACATCGGAAGTGCCTTTCTTCAGACCGTCGGGATGGATCACCTCGACCGGTCGCCTGGCGATCGCGATGACGATCCCGACCGCTGCCAGCGAGACGCACAGTGAGGTTCCGCCATAGGAGATGAAGGGCAGGGGCAACCCGGTCACGGGAACCAATCCGACTGACATCGCCTGGTTGACGATCGCCTGGAAGCCGATCTGGGCGCAGATCCCGACTGCCACCAGACGTCCAAAGGGGTCTCGACACTTCCACGCCACTCCGAGCATCGCAAAGATCAATATCAGAAAACCGATCAGAACCGAGATGGTTCCTACAAGACCCCATTCCTCCCCGATGACGGCAAAGATGAAATCGTTGTGATCCTCGGGCAAGTACCCCAGATCATGATGTCTTCCCAGAAAAAGCCCCTTTCCTGTCGGACCACCGCTCCCGATGGCGATGATCGATTGCGCCACCTGATAGCCGCCAGCCGATTCCCGCGAAACATCTCCAATGCCGAGATAGGCCAGCACACGATCTTTCTGGTAGTCATGCAGCAGGGGAAAGGCCGCACCGGCGATCACCGATCCCAGCAGCAGCAATACAACAAAATGGCGCCGGGAAATTCCACAGACCCACAGCATGGCAGCGACGGTTGGGACGAAAACCAGCGCGGTACCCAGATCCGGTTGCAGTGCTATGAGCAGGAATGGAAGTGCAGCAACAGCGACGATCTTCAGCAATAGCCGCCAGCCTTGCGATTCCTTGGCTGGACGTAACAAACGCGCCACAAATAATATCGTGGCAATCTTGGCCAGTTCCGATGGCTGAAATCCAAACCCTCCGTAACGAACCCAGCGCACGACGCCACCTTGCAGCAATTTCCAGGCAAGCATCATCACCAGCACACTGATCGTTGCCCAGAAAAAGAGCGAAGCGAAGTTTTCAATCTTCCTGGGAGAGATGGAGGAAACGATCGCCATGAGGACGAGCCCGACCACGATCTTCTGCATGTGGCTGATGGCGTAGGGGCCCGGGAAACCAACATCGGGTCCGTCTGCTGCGCTCTGGACAAAGATGGTTCCCACCGTCAGCAACCAGATACTGGTCACCAGCAGCAAGAAGGCGGCACCAGCCCATCCCTCTCTCCAGTCGCCGAAGGTACTGCTGAGAATACTCCTCAACGCAACAGCTCCATTTCACGGTTCTCGACCAACCAGTCGAGCATCTTTGACAGTAGAGGAGCGCATATTTCACCTCCGTGGCCAGCAACTCCCTGCGCCGAGATCGCGAAAGCGATGCGCGGTTCCACCACGGGAGCAAAGCCGATGATCCAGGCATTACTGAGCCCAGACGATCCGGTGATGGACGCGGTTCCTGTCTTCACGGCCAAATCGAAACGGCCGAGTCGATATTCGGGTTTCGAAGCGGTACCTGCACGATCCCGAACGGCAGACACCATGCCATCGATCACGGTCTCGTAATGTTTGGCATCGATGTGCGGCTTCAACCCCTGCGGTGCGATCGAATCGATCAGCCGGATCCCGGGAGTATTTCCACGATGCGCGATGCTCAGAGCAATCTGGGCCATCTGCAGGGGGGTGGTGGTAAAGCCCCGCCCTATGGCAGTACCCGTAGGATTGGCGATGGGAACGATCCCCTGAGCCTCTGTGGGGACGCCGCAGCCGGTCCGCGCCCATAGCCCGAGTCGGCGAGATCCTTCAACAATTCTGTCGATACCGAGTCGTTGCCCGAGGTGATAGAAGTACACATTACAAGACCTGGAGATGGCCAGTGGAAGGTCCAGTGCAAGGCCTCTCGGGTGATTAAAACATCGATTCTGGTTCGGTAGCGATCGGTCGAGAACACCATCACAGATGATCTTCTCGTCGGGTTGTACCAGTCCCTCTTGAAGAGCCAGCAGCGCCACAACCGTCTTGAAGGTTGATCCCGGATCGATCGGCCAGGAACTGACGCGATCAAAGAACCAACCCTGGTCCGATCGAATCCGCTCGCCATAGAGATCTCGATCCCGGTAAACTTCCATCCCCTGGGCCGGCAGAGAACACCATCCGAATGGCTTGCCGCTGGGGACGTCGATGATCACCGCGGCACCCTGTTCGATACCTGCCTCAAGGAGGAAACGTCCACACTGTTCACTGAACTCGAAATCGACCGCGAGGATGACATTTTGCCCCCTCTGGGCCGGAGCTACCTGCACAGGAGTCCCGACCAGACGGCGACGATGATCGAGAATCCGGATCTCGGCACCCGGTTTGCCCCTGAGGATCTCCTCCAGGCTCATCTCGAGTCCACTGCGACCGACTCGATCAGCGCTGTGGTGCGAATAGGGACGCAAGGCCTCGAAGGTGCGCAGATCGCGCAGCGCAATCCGATCGATCACCGGTTCCTCTCGTTGCTTCCAGCGACGAATCTCCCGGTCGGTGGGGAGTCCGGCATTGCCGAGCAACTGCCCGAGGTAGGGGTCACGAGGGTGGACTCGCTTGTGAGCTTCCTCGAGATGAATTCCTGGCCAATTCTCCGGGTGCTTGCTGATCTCGACCACCAGGTGAGCTGGCACCTTTTCGAGCAACGAATGCCGATGGCGGCGAAACATCCATTCACGATCCTGTATCTCGATCTGTGGATCCTGGACCCGCTCGTACACCTGTTCGACACGTTGCCACAGATCGCCGGGGGGCAGCTTCAGTTCCCGCTCGAGTCTCCGAATCCCGATTTCTCCGGCAAACAAACGCATCGGATCGATGAAAACCGAGCAGGTCTCTCCAACTTGTTCGACGCGAATCCCGGGAAAATCCTCGGGTCGAGTCGAGATGATGGACATCAGTTTCCTACCGCTCCCGAGGTCGAGTTTCTTCAACCAGGCATGCTCGGCAAGCGCTTCACCGCTTCCGAACTCACCTCTCAACTGACTCCTTGCCTTCTGTAACGATGACCAGAGCTGGTCCGCGCCCCACGGGAAACCATCGGACGAGTTCCCGATGACTCTCGCCAATCGGCGAGCAACCCAGCGCACGGGTTCGAGTTCGGATAGGACAAAAGTTGCGCGGATTACGGGCACGTCACCGGCAAGCAGCCAACCGCGAGCGTCTCGAATCTCACCTCGAGGCGCAGGAATGTAGCGCACTGATCGATGAATACTCGCAGCTCGCAAGGCATGCTGGCGCCAATCGATCGCCTGGAGTTGCACCAGGCGCCAACCGACGACCATCGCCAGCGCGACGATCAACAGCGCCAAGGACAGGATGCGCCTTCTTTGCATCGATCAATACTCCTGACCGTCCGGTCCACATCGACTCAGAGCGGATACCGCGCACTCCTCAAGAGGGGTGTCATGAGGTCGAGAATCGGTGACAAGAGGCCGGTGATCACGACCGAGAGCAACAGGCTCCAGAGCACCAACTCTCCCGCCCCGACGAGGCTACCCGTCAGCAGAATCCACTGCAGGATTACCCCGACCAGCAACGCCGGGACCAGAATCTGAAATCTTTTCCACGGATGGTAGGGGTCCAGATACTGCCTCAGCAGCCGTACCGAGACGATCACTGCAAGCAGCGGAACAAAGGTGTCGGCAATCTCGGCAATCCCGAACCAGATACGCAGCAAACCGATGATCGTCATTGCGACGAGAATTCTCGGCATTCGATCGATCAACGCCAACCATGCCAGCAACACCATCGCAGGGTCTGCAGTGGCGATGGTGCAATCGAGCAGCGGGCGATAAGCGGTGGTGGTCATCAGTGCCAGCAAGCAGATCGCCACCAGCCACATCAACCTCATGGCGAACCTCCGACATCGAGTGGAGTGAGCACCAGAACCTCCTGGCCCTTATCGAGTCCTGCTGGCAATCGAATCACCGAATCGCGCGCGGGAATCCGTGATTGTTCGACGATTCCGATGTAGATGGATGGCGGGAAAACTCCGCCCGATCCATCGGTATAGAGAAGATCACCCTGTGCAAGTAGCATCGGATCGAGCCTCAACTTCGGATACCCGACACCGCGGCCAGGACCTCCTGCCAGGATCCCACGCCTGTCCTGTTCATCCTGGAAGGGAACCACGAAAGCGGGGTCATCGGCGAGCTGGATGCGGCTCCAGCCGTCTCCGACCTGGTAAATCTGACCGACGATTCCCTGGGCACCGATGACTCCCATGCCGGGCGCAAGTCGTGATTCCAGTCCACGATCGATCAGGGCCGAGTTACGTAGTGGTGACAGATCCCTCGACGGAATCATACGGGCCGGTACCAGTTCGAAGTGAGAAGCCTCCGGCAGGAACAGATCGAGCAGTAACTGACGATCGACGATGGAGGCATTTTCCGCATCGATGAGCAGCGACTTCTGGATGATCCGTTGCTGGAGCAGTCGCTGTGCATCACTCGATCGCCGGGGGGTGACGAGCGGCTGCAGTCCGTAGCCCAACAACGCCAGGCCCAACCAGCAAGATACCGCCCAGTAGGCGCTTTTCTTGCGCTTCACACCAATTCCGATCGAATCGCAGCCGGGGAGCCCCTAGAAATCGTCCTCGATTGAATCCAGAACCGAGGAAAACTGGTCGAGTTTCTCGAGGAAGACCCCTGTTCCCCTTGCGACACAGGTCAGGGGATCCTCTGCGATACGTACCGGCAAACCGGTCTCCTTGCGGATCAGTTCATCGAGGCCCCTGAGCAGGACTCCGCCGCCACAGAGAACGATTCCCCGCTCGACCAGATCTGCGCACAGTTCGGGACTCGTTTTCTCCAGCGTTTCCTTGATGCCCTGAATGATTTGCTGGGTCGTGTCGGCCAACGCTTCGCGAATTTCTTCGCTGGTGATCTGCACTTTCCGGGGCAGATTCCCGATCATGTCGCGACCCTTGACTGTCGCCTCTAGTTCTTGTTCGAGTGGATATGCCGAACCGATTTTGATCTTGATATCTTCGGCCGAATTTTGTCCCACATGAATGTTATAGGTCTGACGAAGATACCGAATGATCGCTGTATCCATTTCGTCACCGGCAACCCGCAGTGAAACACTGGTCACGACATCGGCCAGCGATAGCACTGCCACCTCGGTGGTTCCACCGCCTACATCGACCACCATGCTGGCAACAGCATCCTCGATGGGAAGTCCCGCCCCCAATCCAGCAGCGCGAGGTTCCTCGACCAGGTAAACCTTGCGCGCTCCTGCTCTCTCGGCGGAGTTGTATACCGCTCGTTTTTCGACCGCAGTGATCCCGCTGGGTACGGCAATAACGACTCTTGGGCTGAAGAATCTCGATCGGTTCTGAACCCTCGTGATGAAATACTTCAACATCGCTTCGGTGATCTCGAAATCCGCGATGACACCATCCTTGAGCGGCCGCACCGCTTCGATGGACTTGGGGGTTCTCCCCAGCATCTCCTTGGCGGCTCTACCGACGGCGAGACCATTCATGAGGACCTGGTTGGTACCTGCTCGAACGGCCACCACGGATGGTTCATTGATGACGATACCCTTACCTCGAACACAGACGATCGTGTTCGCGGTGCCCAGATCGATACCCAGATCAGTAGAAAATTTACCCACGACCCGATTGGCCAAGTTTTGTGCGATGCGGAAAACCAAGGCTCTGTTCCCCTCGCTCGACCGGAAAACGCCCAGGACAGGCCTCCGGATCGAGTCCCCCGTGAAGGCCTACCGCCTCCACTCCCTCGAAACTGCTTCCTGAACAGGAACCGAAAACGTGCGATTTCCAATTCCCCCGCGACCTTGCATCGCGGATGGAGCAACGGATCCATAGGATCCGTCCGGCATTCTAAGCATGGAAACAAGAGGAGGCGAGTGGTGGGATCAAAAGAAATGGACCCGCTTCTGGCGACAGAAGCGGGTCCATTTCCTCATCGAGCGATCGGCAGGCTCGTCTTAGCCCTCGTCATCCTGTTCGAGCTCAACGTCGGCAAAAAGGCGATCCGCCTTGCGCTTCAGGTTGTTCAGTTCACCCGATTCCCACGACTTGGCGCTGGTGGTGGGGGTCTTGCCCGGCAGCGTCAATTCCTTGAGACGGACGCCCAGTAGCACCGAGGCCAAGATGAGACAAACAGCCGAGATGACCAGCAAACTGGTAGCCAGCGGGCTCGAATCCTTGCGTTCTACGATAGGTTGATCGTACACGGTCATCCTCTCCTAGCTGCTCAGGCGAGTGGAAGCCTTGTGTCCCTCGCTGATTCTGGTGCCATCTTCTTCGAACAGGATGGTGCATCCCGACATATCATCGAGAACCTTGGTGACCTGGACCTTACCGATGAAACGGTCGCCATCGTAGATCGTGAACTCGTACCCGACCTGGACATTGTCATCCTTGCCGACGGAGAGAACGACGATCCCTTCCTGCACCCCGACCACCATTCCATCGATAGGAGGAGCGGTGGTGACACCGATGTCAGGAAGACGGATCCCTGAATCCACGATCCGGGAGATCAACAACCTCTGGTCATCGAAATCCTCGCGCAATGCAGTGATTTCCTTGTTGAGTGCCTCGTTCTGCTGGGCGATCTGTTCCTTGTCGAGCAGCGCCCGATTGCGCATTCTCTCGGCAGTTTTCTTGGCGGCTCCGGCAGTGTCGATCTCGGTCGTGAGGCGAGAGATCTCATCCTCGAGCCGAGCGATGTTCGAGTCCTTGTCCTGGATATGCTCATCCTTCTGAGCAATCCGACTCTCCATGTCGTCGATCCTGGTGCTCAGGCGGGCACCTTCCTTGCGAAGGTCGCCATTTGAGTTCTGAAGCCCGGTGACCTTGGTTCCGAGTTGCTCGGTTTCCCGCTTGAGAGAGTCGATATTTTTCTCCTTGATATCGATCTTTCCCTGCAGGTCTTCCTTCATCTTCTCTGCCTTGGCCAGCGTGACATCTGCTTGATCCTTCGATTTCTCAGCAGCGCCTTTCCAGTCTTTCTGCGACTGGAACAATGTTGCGCTGACACCAAAGAAAAAGAGGGCCAGGACGAGATTGATCACCACGAAAAACTTGGCGAGCCCACTCATCTCCAGTTCCTTCCGTTCGAGATTCCTTCAACGATCACGATTACCCATCGCTCGCGCTCAAGGTGGCGGCCGGACCGCCTCTCATGTCAGTTTCTCTTCGATTGCCCGCCCGTTCTCCCCGGAGCGTACGACGACCAACGGGGCCATCGCGGATGCGATCGATTCGAGATCACCTTGAATGTTAAACTCCCTGAAACACGACAGCGCTGCCATGCCCCAGGACCCATCGAAACGACTCCCATGACAAACCGGACGACTCACCGACAGACCTCTACCGCGCCACCCCAGCATCTATCCAAGCGACCTCTCGAGGAGCAACAACGGAAGAGATAAGTACCGCCGTACCGACTTCTCGGCACACTTAGAACCCATTCGCGATTCCAAGTGGGGCATGATATCCCGCTCCCGGATGGGGGTCAAGTTCCCCAGACCACGCCTATTGGCCATCGAGAGACCATTTCGAGCCAGTCTTACAGGTACGGTTCACTGGCGACTTCGAGGCCACTCACGTAGCATTCAAAGCGGCGGGAGGGCCACTTGTTCACCGGCATCATCGAGCGTGTTTCCAAGGTCGTGGAACTCAACACGGTCGCAGAAGGAATGCGCCTGAAAGTCTTCTCAGAGGCAGTATCCTCCACTTCTGGCATTTTGACCCCGTGGCAGGATCTGTCCACAGGAGAGAGCATCAGCGTCGATGGGGTGTGCCTGAGCCTCATCGAAACTGGCGATTTTCTCGCCTTCGATGTCATCGAGGAGAGCCTGCGGCGAACCTCCCTAGGTGATCTCCAGTGCGGCGATCTGGTCAATCTGGAGCGATCACTCAAAATTGGTGACCGGCTCGGCGGCCACTACGTCACCGGCCACATCGACACCCGCGGCCGGATCACCGCCCAGGAGGGGGACGAGGAGACGATGTGGCGCATCGAGCACGACCGCGAGGCCCCCTTTCGCACCGTCTCGAAGGGTTCGGTCGCTGTCGATGGTGTCAGCCTGACGGTGGTCGATTCCGCTGCCGATCATTTCACCGTGGCGCTGATTCCTCACACCCTGGCGGTCACCAGTTTCGGCACCAAGAAAGTAGGGGACCTGGTCAACCTCGAGATGGACCATTTCGGTCGCTGGGTCGAAGCTCTGCTTGCCGATCGAGGGGGGGTCTCGTCATGAATCGATCGCCAGCACGAGTCCGGATCGCCCCCAGTCCGACCGGTGATCCCCACGTCGGCACCGCCTATGTGGCGCTCTTCAACTGGACCCACGCCCGTCAAACGGGCGGTCAATTTTTGCTCAGGATCGATGACACTGATCGAACTCGCTACCAGGTAGAAAGCGAAGACCAGATCTACCGGGCGCTGCATTGGTTGGGGATCGACTGGGATGAAGGCCCGGATAAGGGAGGCCCTCACCAACCCTACCGCCAGAGTGAGCGTTGCGATCTCTACCAGCAACGCGCCACGCAGATGATCGAATCAGGAAGTGCCTACCGTTGTTTCTGCAGCCAGGATCGCCTCTCACAGTTGAGAGAACAGCAGAAGCAAGACAAGGCGCGGCTCGGCTACGATGGCACCTGCCGCGATCTCGATCCTGAAGAGTCTTCAGCCAGAGCAGCTGCTGGAGAAGCGCACGTCGTCCGGCTCAGAACACCCGAAGATGGTGAGACTCGTTTCACCGACCAGATTCGAGGTGAGATCGTCGTCGACAACTGCGAAATCGACGACCAGGTCCTCGTCAAGACCGACGGATATCCCACCTATCATCTGGCCAATGTTGTCGATGACATCGAGTTTGGTATCACGCACGTATTGCGGGCAGAAGAGTGGCTGATATCGACCCCGAAACATGTCCTCATATACGCCGCGCTCGAGCAACCGTTGCCACTCTTTTTCCATGTACCTCTACTCAGAAATGCCGACAAATCGAAGATCTCCAAGCGCAAGAATCCGGTCAGCCTCGAGTGGTTTCGCGAGCAGGGATTCCTTCGCGAAGCGCTGCTCAATTTCCTCGCCCTGATGGGCTGGTCCCCACCGGACGAGGAGGAGGTGTTTGACCTGCAACGCTTCGAAGAAGTCTTTCGCATCGAGGATATCTCGACCGGCGCCCCCGTATTCGATCTGGTCAAACTGGACTGGCTCAACGGTATGCATATTCGTCGTCTCGATCCCGGAGCGCTTGCCGACCGGCTCGAGCAGGAGGGTTTCTTACCCGAAGGAGCCAGCCGCCACCAGGTCGAGCAAATCCTGCCGCTGGTCACCGAACGGATGGTCCGGCTGTGCGAGTTTGCCGATCGTACCCGGTGGTTCTTCACCGAACCCGAGCCTCCTGCCCGCGAAGATCTGATCCCGAAGAAGGGCACCGCCGAGAGTTCGATCGAGGCGCTCCAGGCTGCCGCTCGGGGGCTGGCGGAGGTCAATCCGTTCGACAAATCGTCGATCGAATCGTGCCTGAATTCGATACTCGAGGGCAACCAGTGGAAGAAACCGATGCTGTTCATGCCACTCCGATTCGCTCTGACCTCGCGCAAGGATTCACCTGAACTCATCGATGTCATCGAGGTTCTAGGACAGGAAACGGTCCTGTCTCGTCTCGACAGAGCCATCTCCGTCCTGGCTGGAACACAGTGAGACCACCATCGCGAGTAGATCTTCACCTTCATACTCGCTGTAGCGATGGGGCTCTGACTCCCCGCCAGGTGGTCGAGCGCGCCAGCGGAATTCTATCGACGATATCGATCTGTGATCACGACACTCTCTCCGCCTATCCGGGTCTGGATGTTCCTGAGAGACTGAATTTGCTTCCAGGAATCGAGATGACCTGTCAGGTAGGGGACTCTGATTTGCATCTGCTGGCGTATTTCCCAGCAGGTCTTTGCCCTACCATCCACGACTGGGCACTGACGCTGGAAAATGATCGCCGCACCCGGGTCATCGCCGGGGTGTCTCGCCTGCGAGAATCCGGCATCCCGATCGGCTGGGACCAACTGGAAGCGGAGTTACAGGGAGGCGTTCCGTGCCGCTCCCATGTTGCTCGGGCGCTTGTCAGTGCTGGGATTTGCACTTCTCTGGGCCTGGCCTATCGCCAGTGGCTCGGCCCCGACAGTTTTCGCCGACCGGAACTCGAAGCCCGTGCAGCAATCGAACAGGTTCATCAATTCGACGGCCTGGTCTACTGGGCCCATCCGTTCGGCGACGACGTGGTCCAATACGGTCAGTTGCTAATCTCCGCCGGCCTCGATGGAGTGGAAACTCTGTCTCAAAATCTGAGCCCGGAAAATCGCCGGATTGCGAGAGAATTTCAACGAGCTCATCGACTTGGAGAATGTGGAGGATCAGATCTACACAGCGAGACTCCGCGTCGAAAAATCGGCCAATATGCTGTCGAGGAGTCACGCATCGACGAAAGGCTGATCGAAGCGTCGAGGGTGAAATGATCAGTTACCCAGAGAGTGGAGAAACTCCTGGTTGTCTGCGAAGGCACCGACACGCTGAGTGAGCAATTCCATCCCCTCGACCGGATTGACGCTGGTCAGAACGCGACGCAACTTCCAGATCTGTTCGATCTCTTCGGGGCTATAGAGTTTCTCTTCCTTACGAGTGCCCGACAACGTCACGTCGATGGCAGGGAAGACGCGCTGGTCGGCCAGTTTCCGCGACAGCACCAGTTCCATGTTCCCGGTTCCCTTGAACTCCTCGAAGATGACTTCATCCATGCGGGACCCGGTCTCGATGAGAGCGGTCGAGACGATGGTCAAACTGCCACCATCTTCGACATTCCTGGCCGCGCCGAAGATCGCCTTGGGCTTCTCAAGAGTCTTGGCATCGACACCCCCTGACAGGGTGCGACCGCTGTGAGCGGTCTCGAGATTGTAGGAGCGACCCAGACGGGTCAGAGAATCGAGCAGCAGTACCACATCGCACTCGGCCTCGAGCAAGCGGTGGCACCTCTGTAGCACCATCTCCGAGACCCGAACATGGGTCTTGGAGGTCTCATCGCTGGAGGAGGCGTAGACTTCCGCCTTCACCGAACGTTTCCAGTCGGTCACCTCTTCGGGTCTTTCGTCGACCAGCAGCGCCACGACCATCGAATCCGGATGAATCTCGATGACCGCCTGGGCGATCTTCTGCAGCAAGATGGTCTTGCCAGTACGAGGAGGGGCCACGATGAGAGCGCGCTGGCCCTTGCCGATGGGGGCGATCAGATCGATCAGTCGCATCGAGATGTCCCCGGTTTGGCCGAGTTTGTAACGTTCGAGCGGATCGATACTCGTCATCTCCTTGTAAAAGATGCGATCCTTGACCGATTCGGGATCGTCCCCATCCACCGATTCAATTCGCGCAAGGCTCGGGCCTCTTCCTTTTGGAGCTCGGCCGCCGACGACCCCGACGATGTAATGTCCTGTTCGAAGACTGAATTTCTGGATGAAGTTCTTACCGACGTGGACATCGTCTTGCTGGATGCGAAAGGACTTTTCTACCGATCGAAGAAACCCGAAACCCTGGTTTCCGACCTCGAGAATTCCTTTGGCCACACCGCCATCGGGAATGGTACGGGTCACGCTGGAGGAGTTCCGGCGCGCGTAGTCGCCGGAATGGTCTTGACGACCTCCAGAATTCCCCCTTCGATGCCCTCCAGAAGAGTGACGCTGGTTCGAGCCATTGCCACTGCGGGACCGTCCGCCGCGGCGCTTGCGTCCGGATCCACCGCTATTGGAGGAGGAACGTGACTGATTCAAATGATCTCCCTGGTGTGTTGGCTCACCGTCGATCTTCTCGGTCGGGGAGGCTCGATACACACCACTATTCTGGTTTTCTGTCCGCTGACGGGCGGCAGTAAAAACCGTACACCGGATAATCCGATTCCACGTCGGTCCCAGACAGGAATGCGCTGGAACCTGGAATTCGATCTTGACTTCCCGGTCTCCCGACCGGCCTGTAGAAAGTTCTCCGGCTGATGCCGGAATGATTCAACCCTGGAATCTACTCGATCTGCACCAACCCTGGCGAGGTTCGGACTCGTTCGGCTTCAATTCGCGAATCGAGTGGGTTCCCGGGTCGATGCCACTCCGGATCAATGAGTCTCCGGGTCAAACTTGGCTGAGGGAAAGAGAGCCGGACCGGAGATTTCCACTTCCTGTCTCACACCCCTGGTGGGCATGGCGAAAGCGAAACCTGCCATCCGGACAACCCGGATGATACCCTTCCGGCTCTGCGATACCAGTAACTCTCAATTCCTTTCCGGAGATTAGGATGACTTCACCTGACATGCATAACTTGCCTTCAGGATGGGTTGTGGTGACAGATCGCCAGAGTGTGCTGGATCGGATCCAGCAAATTTCACGGCAAAAATATCGCCTCGGAGGCATCGAAATCCGGCTGGATCTGTGGCAGGGAGAACCACCGGAACTGGACCCAAAACAGGGATTATCGGTCTTCGTGACGGACCGCGGGGGACTCGATTCAGCGCACAGAAGTCACCAGCGAAACGTCCTTGGGCGGATTCATGGCGCTCTGATCGACGTCGATCCCGACACGGATGCTCCGGCGCCGCCACACCAACCGTGGATCTTCAGCAGCCACAGAACCGAAACCACTGAGATGTCACCACAGCAGCAGGTCGAACAGGCCCGTGAAATGGGAGCAGTGGCGGTGAAAATCGTCATGCCGGAAGCCAGCGAGGAGAACCTACGGATCGCGCGCGAACTTCCCCGATGCGATCCAGACTTCCCGATCGTATGTTTCTGTGCCGGAGAGCGGGGAACGAGTGATCGCATCCGGGCCCTCGATGCCGGACAACCGTGGGGTTATGCCAGACTCGGCGAACACCCTCAGCAGATCCCAGGCCTGCCGATACTCGAGAATCTCTACTCGTAGCCACTCGATCGCTGCAGCACACAGGTGGGGTAACGGGCCATCCTGCCGTCCATGGTTAGGTCCGATAAGGTACATTATGGGAGAAC
>CAWLAN010000021.1:0-23927 GCA_963854815.1 Planctomycetes bacterium UBA1146 | reverse complement strand
CCGCCGATGCGGTGGTGATCTCGCTGGGAGACGATCCCGGGAACCTGGTTCCCATCACTTCGTTACCGGGAGACGCGACCAGCTTTTCCTGGATCCTGAGTACTCCTGGGACTCCGACTGTGTGCGTCGAACCGATCGCCAATGGGATGTCTCCAGAAGAGGGTCCTAGTTGCTGTCTGCTAACGGTGAGCGCCATTCCAGATCCAATACCGATATCGGGGTTCACCTGTGTCGTCAACGATGGCGACTGCGCAACTTTTCTGAGTTGGACCAACGGCCAACAATATAGCTCTCTGCAACTGCTCTTGAATGGAGTCGAACACTCGATTCTGGACGGGGAGGATACCAGCGCGATTGTGTTCATAATTCCGAACACGCTGACCCCCATCACTCTGGTGGCAACGACACCTTGTGGAGCGATTCTTCCACCCGTCAGTTGTGAGGTATATTGCGATGTTCCGGTGGAGTTATTCATGCGCGGAGATTCAAATGCTGACGGTAATCTGACACTACCAGACGTACTTTTCAGTCTCGATGCCATCTTCGGACTGGCCGTTTCACCATGCCCCGATGCACAGGACACCAACGACGATGGAGTTCTCGACATCAGTGACCCCCTGATGCTGCTTTTGTATCTGTTCGGGAACTTGCCAGCGCCCCCTGCTCCTGGAGTCACCTGTGGAGAAGATCCAGTGACTACTGAGGAAGATCTGCTCGATTGCCCCGGTTCCCCGGGCTGTCCGTAAAGCGGGCTAGGGCGTCTCTTGAAAGACCCTATTCCCCGGTAGAATTGCGGTTCCCGTAAGGAATTGGCGTTTCCGTGCATCTCAAGAGGTTTCCAGACGCTCGATAACACCTTTTGGGCGCTAAATTCGGCTAATTTGGTTTGCCCGCCCTGGCAGTCCAGACAGTTGACAAAATAACTAACAACAATACAATAAGGATTGACAATGGATTGCGCTGTGAGAGTTCCCCCTGCTCTTGTTTCTGCAGGGACCTCACATCCGCCAGAAGAGGTGATCTGAGTGATCACGGCGGCTTTTTCTTCGAAACGCTTTCCTCACCACCGACCTGGTGGATCCGGAGGAAGCACAGCGAGGAGCGTGTGGGATGAATGACAAGAGAATCCTGACCACAGGCGAGATTGCCAATTACTGCGGGGTCAACTTCCGTACGGTGATCCGCTGGATTCAGCGTGGCCAATTACGTGCATATCAACTTCCAGGACGCGGAGACAATCGTGTCGAGGTGCATAACTTCATTCTATTCTTGCGTGAGAACAACATTCCGATTCCTCGTGATTTCCTGCACCTGGCTCGCCGTGTACTCGTGGTCGAAGATGATCCGGTAGTAGCCCAGACCATCGAACGAGTACTTGTCAAACACAACTTCGATGTGTTCAACGCACAGGATGGTTTTTCTGCAGGCTCCCTCCTTCGGGAACACCTTCCTTGTGTCATGACTCTGGATCTCCGTATGCCGGGACTCGGCGGATTCGATGTGATCGAGTACGTTCGCCTTGCCCCAGATCTGAGTCGAACCAAGATCCTCGTGGTTTCCGCTCTGGAAGACATCGAACTCGATCGTGCCCGTTTGCTCGGAGCCGACGACATTCTCCAGAAACCATTCGAGCTAGAAGAGTTGGCACGACGAGTCGTGCGTCTGGCCGGAGTAGAATTGCGCGCCTGATCTTCTCTCCCGGGAGAAGCAAATATCAACAATGCTCAACCCCCTTCTGCCCCGTTCACGCGGCAGAAGGGGGTTTCAATTGAGTATTCAGCAGCGTCGGAGAACTCTCAGGGGCAACTGAGGCGTTCGGTACAGGACAGAACCAGCGGATCAGGGGCGATGGCACACTGAGGGAAAGGCGCTCCAGGCGGGATTCCGCCGGAAAAGAGATAAGTCAACAGCCGCACCGCATCTCCAAGATCTTTCACCCCATCGCCATCTGCATCTTCGGCCGCATCGCAACTACCGGGCGGATCGATCCCGAACAGGCGCCTCAGGATCACCACTGCGTCAGCGATGTTGATCAGTGCGTTGTCATTGGCATCTCCACGGATGAAGGCTACAGGAACTTCGATGCTGATCATCGCCCCGGACACGGAGGCAGGGATCGAAGCGGCCCCGGTAACCTGGAGTGCAGCAATCCCCCCCCCTGGGTCCTGCGGCATGATGGGGGTTTCCTGTTCGCTGCTAATCGGTGCCACCTCGACCTGTAGGTCTGCACAGATCTGCACGATACCGGCACCAAGACCCTCTCCTGGAGCCAACCCCAGGTCCGCTATCAGGCTCAACTGGCCTGAGTTGGGCTGACCCAGATCGACGATCCAGACCGCGGGGCCTGCAGGTCCCGTCAGTTCCAGAACCGCCGAGGAGGGCTCCAGTGCAGTCGGTATCAGCAGCGAAGAATCGATGGAGATCCCGACCTCGAAAGCCTCGATCCCCAGATTGGCGGCAACCCTCAGAGGTATGGTCGCCGGTAAACCAGAAGCAACTCTCTGCGGTTCGAAGTGAAAGTAACCGGCAACGTTTTGCCCGCCAAAGAAGGCGGTCATCACCTCGAGATTGCTGTGATCCATCAGGAGGTCTTTTGTTCCGTTGCCCTCGAGATCTACGAAACGTGCTTTCAGTGGTCCCTGATAACTAATGAACAGTGATTCCGCTTCGAACAAACCGTTTCCATCATTGTATCGAGTCGCGACCACACCACTGGAGAAGGGCGCCACGATGTCGAGTGTTCCATCTCCATCCATGTCCTCGGCGGCGATTCGTTGCATGAGGCCCCAGCCAGGAACTCCCACAGGGATCTCGTCTCCAACTGCAAAGCCCAGATTTCCGTCTCCACTGAGTAGAATCAGGGACCTCGTCATCCAGGTTCCGAGCACCACATCCTGAAATCCATCGCCATTGAAATCTCCCGCGACAATTGAATAGGGATGAGGCAAGAGCACAAAGAAGATCTCGGTAACCAGGGTGAATACTCCGGTTCCATCATTTCGATAAGAAGAGAAGGTGTTTCCATCACGGCTGGCCATCAGGATATCCAGATCACCATCTCCATCCATGTCGTGAGCGAGGATGTTGTAAGCCAGGGAAGAACTTTCGATGTGCTGGGGCTCGGTAAAATCGATTCCCCCCGCCGCGGCGGGCCCGAGGGAACGCAAGACCGTAACAGAGGCTGGTTGCGGTAGGATATCGAGTACGTTCGTGCAGCAGACGATGTCATCACGACCATCCCCGTTCACATCGCAGATCTGTAGATCAAAGGGAGTCCTGGTCAGCTGGCTATCGAGAGAAATCTCCTGGCGGTCATCGAAGCCAGCCCCGTTGTTGACGAGGATCGAGATGAAGCCACCGCTGAGGGGAGGGATGTAGGACCATCCCAGTGCCACGTCGATGTCCCCGTCTCCGTCCAGATCTCCGGTATCCACGGTACGTACCACGCCTTCGAACCCATCGGGGGCAGGATATGTAATGCGGTTGCCGTGGGTGCCATCCCCGAATCCAGTTGCGATCACAACTAGCCCTTCGAAACTGACCGCAACCAGATCCAACACTCCATCTCCGTTGATGTCCCCCACCTCGCAGTCACCGATCGTTATCCCCATGGGAGTGGGGATCGGGCTGGTCGGAAGGAACTGTGCCCTGACCGAACTGCACGGAGAAAACAACATCAAGATCATGCACAGGGACCGAAAAGGAAGCCCTGACCTGGATGATAGGAGCACTGGGCCTCCCCGGGATTGAATAGCCACTTCTTGAACCAATAACTACACACAGGCGCGCTCCACCCGCTCGGCAGAACCAGCGGGGGAATACTCGACAAACGGGCCTCCTCTATTGTCCTGGTTCGATGGGGATGAACACAGCAGAATTCAGCGAATTGTCGAGTTGCTGCCGGTGTAGCGGTAAATATGAGCGCCCGCGAGAACTGACTTCAGGAATCCGATCTGGCAACGACGCCTCACCGGATGTTCTCGGTTAGCGACTGGTATTACGGGCAGCCTGTCGGAACTGTCCCATGATCCAGACCGAGATCTCTTTCTTGATGGGATCTGAGGTCTCGATGGTCATCTTCCCCAGCACTGTGGGTTTTGACTGATACTGGGAAAGAGTGATCCAGACCCGATAACTCTTGCCGGGTGATACCACCTGGATTCGGGTCTCGAAAGCGCCGGAGATTCTCTCATCCAGTCTCACGCCGGTCACTTCGAACTCGACCGTTTTGTCGCCTCCAGTCACCAAGATGCTTTTCTCGACAGGCTGACCGGTATCGAGCAGCTTCTTTGTGTCCTTATCGAGGAATTTAACGTTTTGCTTCGGTTGCAGAACGATCCGATCACGATGATCTAGTGCGACGATAAACTCGAGAGACCTCTCCACTCCATCGCTGGTACGAACCGAGAAGGCCAATTTCTCCTTCATCAGCGCCGGCCGCTTATTCGGTCGGGCGGAGATCTGCAGTTCCCATTCTCTTCCCTCGCTGACCTCTGTCATTTCACCGACTATGAGGCCTGTTCCCAGCCCCTTCACCTCGAGGATCTCCACGTCGAGGGGAGAACCCGCCGAAAAACTGAAGGAACCGGAAAGATCATTGCCCGCAAGACCCTGCAATTTGAGCGTCAAGGGACGGGTTTCCAGAATCTCGAGGATCGAGCCCTTGATGCTCAGGGTGAACTCCGGGTTCTCCGGATCGTTGGAGAAGACCGTCACGGTCTTGGTGATGTTCTTTCCCCGTGTTTTTTTCGAATCCAGTCTCACTGTCACGATGCCCACCCCACCGGGGGGGATCTGGTCGTCATGATCGGCGACCGTGCAACCTCACGTGCCGTTGACTTTTTGTATGATGAGTACGGCATCCCCGTCATTGCGAATCTGGAACGTATGTTCAAAGGGGGTTCCCTTGATCAGATCTCCCCACTCTGCGAGAGTCTCATCACAACTGATCCTGGGCACCCCAGGAGCACTGGAAGCCCCCGGATCCACCGGCGATACGGAACCGGCCGATGCGACGGTTCCCACAGCTACCAGCAGCACAAGGAGCCGCAGACTGTTCGTCTGCGAGGTCAGCAGAAGTCTCATCAGTTTCCCTCCAGGGGCTATCGCCCCCCCGTGAAGTCGGGCCCTCGAATCAAACCCGTCGAATCTCGACCCCAAGAGCGCTGCCTGGACCAGGAAATCGACCACAGCGGCCGCCCTCGGTAAGTCGTCAGAAGTATACCATGATGCCGAATAAGTGCGGCAATTGCCAGAACCATGGGCTCTCGGGCAACATTCACAGGACCAGGTGACGGCTATTATCCAAGTCACACGTGGAGCCCGGAATTCGTCAAGGAATATGAAAATAGATGGTTTCGAAAAAAAGCGAGGCCTGCAGGAGAAAACCTACAGGCCTCGCTTCAAACAACAATGTCAGTTCCGAACCGATGATTCCAATCAGTCGCAGAGACCGAATCCCGCACACGGCAAACTACCCGGGGTCGGGTCCGTGCCGCAGAAGGGGTAAGGCGCTGCCGGATCGGCACCGGTACTGAACAGGTTGTTCAAGGAGAAGATGATATCCCCGAGATCCACCAGTTCATCATCGTTGGAATCGAGTGCCAGTAAACAGACAACCGGATCACTGTTGAAGAGGTACAGGACCGTCTCCACCGGATCCGAAACATCGAACTGACCATCGATATTGGCGTCGCCACGGATCACAGCCATGCTCGAGGCTGCCGAAGCAGTCACGGTCACGACGATGGTCGCGGTTGCACTGCCACCAAAGCCGTCCTGGACGACATAGATCATGGTGTCATTGCCCACGAAGTTGTCGTCGGCGGAGTAAGTCAACGTTCCGTCGGAGTTTATCACCGCCGAACCGTGGAAAGGTCCACTGAGTAAACCGACCAGAGTCAATAGATCACCATCCGGATCAGTGTCATTGGCCAGCGGCGCGATGGAGAGAGACTCACCACCGGCAACCGTCAGATTTGCATCGTTGTTGGCGATGGGTTGGTCGTTGACGGGCAAGACGTTGATTTGAATCACTCCTGCTCCGACGGCGAATCCTTTGCCTTCGATGACGCTGTCTGTGACCTCATAGGCGAACTCATCGAATCCGAAGAAGTTCGGGTCCGGGGTGTAGACAAGAGCAGTGATGACTGCGCTTGCATCCGTCTCCAACGCCACAGAACCGTGTCCGGGCTGCTCAACGTTGATGATCGAGAGAGGATCTCCGTCAGCATCACTGGCAGCGGACAGCACCGTAGTGGCCTGAATCGTCCGGACACCGTCTTCTGCCATCGGGAACACAGCGAGCAGACCAGCGAGTGGCGCATCGTTGACCGCTTCGATGGCGATCTCCACGGTTGCCGTTGCCTGGCCACCAGCATTGTCGGTGATGGTGTAAGTGAACGAATCTAAACCGTTGGCATCAGGATCCGCGGCATACAAGACCGTTCCGTCGGTCAGCAGCGTCGTCGAACCGAGTTGTCCATGAGAGAGCGCGGCGATCTGGAGCGCATCGCCGTCCACATCGGAGTCGTTTGCAAGAACGTCGATGATGAGAGATCCGTCCTCGAGCAGGTCGTTCCCCAGATCGTCGACAGCAAGAGGACTGTCGTTCTGTGCAATCACCAGCACACCAACCGTCCCCACATCCGTCAGGAAACCATCCGAGACGGTGTAAGTGAACGAGAGAGATCCAACAGTGTGGAAATTCGGTTCTGGAGTGACGGTGACAAGGCCGTGCATCGACCACTGGACGGCGACCGGGAAATCAGCGGGAATATCGACCGAGGTGACCCTGAGCAGATCATTGTCGACATCACTATCGTTGATCAGAACGTTGATAGTCGTCGAGTTGTCTTCGAGCATCACGGCGCTATCTGGTCCAGCCATCGGCTGATCATTGACCGGGATGACCTGAATCGAAATGATCCCGGTCGAGGAAGCTCCGTGCGTATCGGTCACGATGTAGATGAAGTTGTCTGCCAACCCCTGGGCGCTGTCGGGGAATGGTGTAAACAGAACCACTCCACCGGGCATCAGCGTCGCTGTACCTGCAAATGCCGCAGCGGTCGGAAGCGACACGGTCATGTTGTCACCTTCCGGATCGAAGTCGTTGGCAAGCACAGGAATCTCGATGGCATGGTCCTCGAGAGTAATCGCGAGATCAGCAGAGACCCTCGGCGCATCGTTGATGGGGAAGATATTGATGGAAACCACACCTGCGGACTCGGTTCCCTTACCATCCGTCACGTTGTAACTGAAGGAATCTGTACCATTCACATCCAGATCAGGAGTGTAGAGGACTGATCCCGAAGCCAGTAATTCAACAGTTCCTGCCGAGGGAGAGCCCAGACCAGAAACGGTCAAAGTATCGCCATCAGGATCGGTGTCGTTGGCGAGTACATCGATCACCACGGGAGTATCCTCATCGATCATGACGACATCGCCTGCCGCCACAGGAGCGGAGTTGTCGACCCAGAAGTGCACCTGCGAGAGAGCGGTTCCGCCATTGCCATCATCGATGGTGTAATTGAAGGAACTGACAGGCGCACCACTAGCATCTGGAGCGAAACTCCAGCCGGTAGCCGTCTGAGTCATGGTTCCCGGAGACGTTGCCGCGTCGATGGCATCAATCGCAGTCACGAGCAGTGCATCGCCATCCACATCGCTGTCATTGGCGAGCAACAAGGCATCTGAAAACTCGAAATCACCGCCGGTAGAAGAGACCGTGATGTGATCTTCGGTGCCCTCGGGGTTGTCATTGACCGCGGAAATGTCCACGAGCACTGTACCTCGAGAAACTCCACCATGGCCGTCGGTGATGTTGTAGAAGAACTCATCAGCCCCGTTGTAATCGGCTGCCGACTGGAACGTAACACCGGCGCCGGTATCGGTCAGGGTGCCTCCCTCACGACTGCCTCCATCGATCAGGAAAACCGTGATGATATCCAGGTCTGGATCGGAATCATTCGCGAGTAGATCCTCTATCGACACAAAGGTGGCCGTGTCTTCCACGGCATTCAGTGCATCTTGCGCTGCATTCGGGGCATTGTTGTCGACGTCACAGTGAGCTCCCTGCAAACCATCGGCCTCGGGAGGAAATTCCCGTGCACCAGGAGCATCGGGGTAAGGGAAAACGAAGTCATTGGGGCCGAAGGGGTGGTGACCGGTCAACAACCCCGCCAGAAAAACGGGGTGCCCGTTCTTCACGGTGTGGGATACCCAGTCTTCGTCACCGGATGCCGGGAAGGGATCGAGTGGGAACGAACCGATCGGAAACGCCACCAGACTCTCGCAGCCGGCATCCTCATCACAACCACCGGCACCAAGACGGCGATCGAGATTCCAGGGCTGGCCTTCGAAGATGAAGGGGAAGTCCATCTTGTTGAAATTGATCTCTCCGAATTCAGGGTGACCCTGACCTGCCGGCGTGATGTACATACCGTGCTGAGCGGGATTACCGAGGATATCCACTACCGTGATGCCCGGGTTGAGAGAGTCGAGGTGATGAGAGTATCCGATGATCTCGCGCATCGTCGGTGTCATCAACTCCACTTCCTCTTCCAGGGTTCCGCCGAGCGGGCACACCAGGAACCCGCCGTTTTGCAGGTTCAGACACGGTCCATGAACCACGGGCGCACCGAGCAGGAAGTCGACATCGTAACCGAACTTGAAGATGCCTCCTGAGTTGGGGGCAATACCATGGAACGTAGCATCGAGGTTTCCGACAGTCGTCCCCCACACATATTCCATATCATCGCCAGTAGCGGGATCTTTGTGCAACTTGTAGGTGGTGACCTGCGAGTCGTCGAGAGTCGACATCCCGATGGCAAGAGTCTTGATCCGGGCATTATCGAACGGAGGAAGATCGTTCTCCACCTCGTCCCAGATGATGAAGTCAGGCTGGTTATTGTCATCCTTGGTCTTCAGCCCCAGTTGAACCATTCCGCCGTAAGCGGAGAAGAACTTCACTCCATCGACGACCTCGAAGTTGCCATCGACACCGAGGGGGTCTCCGACCACGATGGGCACGTAGAAGCGCGAATCTGGCACGGTAATACCGATGGGACCTTCGAAATCCCGGTTGAACATCGGACAGAATGGATCGCCCTCACCGTTGGCATCGGCTCCGCCGTTGCCATTGCCGGAGCCACTGTTGGTCGGACGATTTCCAAGAGTACTGTTGGTGCTGGGAATACACGCCGGATACCCCGTGGTGTAGGTCCAGGAGTAGTTATCTGGATCGGTGCAGAAACGAGGATCCGGACTGCAGTTGGGCATATTCGGAATACAACCGAGTCCACTCTGGATGGTCTGACGCGTCTCCGGATCATTGATACGGACGATCACGCCACGGGTGTCGGTTCCTCCGTCTGCGGCGGGCTTCTCGTTGAGAGCCCCGTTGACGACGAAGTAACCCTGATCGAAATCGATGTAGGATACATAGCCAGCAACGGTCGGACCGACGATCCCTCCGGCCACGTTTCCGGTCATGTTCTTGAGGATGAAAACGTCACCAGCGATGACCCATCCATCGGGCTGCCGGTTGGCCAGAATCTGAATCCCACCGCCCTGCAGACCCTTGTTGCGCATGCACTCATCGGTGCTCGCGAGTCCAGACTCACCGAGTGCTTGGCACTCGGGAGAAGCCCCGGCCACCAGATCTCTCAGAGTGAGTCGGTTCGCGGGAAGGTCGATCAGGAGTCCAGCAGGAATCCTCACCGCGGTTCCGTCTGCAATGATCCAACCCGCAGAAAACATATCGTCCATGTCGTCGACAAATATGTTCTCACATTCGCCAAGAATGACCACCGCCTGTGAAGTCGGGTCGGGGTGAACGGCGATCTGGGCGTAGGCAGTCCCGGACACGAAGAAGGCCGCTAGGATAATGACCAGGGCATGGAAACTCTTGTGAGCCGACATTCTTTCCTGGTTCTGCTCTTTATTGTTGAACATGGCGTTCATTCTCCTGTTATTCCGTTGAGGTTTCGTCTTGGGCATTTCACTGCACATCGAAACTGAGGAGTCCTGTGGTGACACCACCGTGGGAATCCGTTGCCGTGAAAGTAAAGCTCTCGACTCCGACGAAACCGACCGCCGGGGTATACGTGTAATCTCCATTTACGAGTTCCATGGTTCCGCCCGCATCACCAGCACTGAAACTGATGGAGAGCACGTCACCATCGGGATCGGTGACGATGTCGCTCTCGAGGATGATCAGCTGGGTATCTGCCGCGGTGTCTATCCCCAGTGCTCCGGGAAGGGCTGGTTGGGGTGCGGCATTGAGCGCCTCACAGGGCGCGACCTGCAGAGGAATCGCCATCGGGGTGCCCACAGCGGGCATCAGATTCAGGTTGTCCCAGACGATCTGCTGCACCAGATGCTCGGCGCCGTTGAGATCACTACCGTCGAGATCGATGTACTCGAAGGGCCAGTAGCCGAAGGATCTCTCCAGATTATTGGGAACGAACTGAAGACCGATCTGACCTCCCAGGCCAGCACAGGCGGCACTGAAGGCACACTCGGGATCGGCGCAATCGACCAGTCCATCGCCGTCGTCATCGACGAAGTTACCGCACAGACCAACTTCTCCAATGGCGCCGCCGGCCTGCTCGATCAGAACGCAGGGAGCGGTATTTTCACATTCAATGTCGTCACAGTCGATGAACCCGTCTCCATCGTCGTCGACTTCGTTCCCGCAGATTTCACCGGTGATCACATCGGTCCCGGGAGGT
The DNA here is from genome assembly GCA_963854815.1 of Planctomycetes bacterium UBA1146. GTDB lineage: Bacteria > Planctomycetota > UBA8108 > UBA1146 > UBA1146 > UBA1146. The sequence continues at coordinate 13,194 of CAWLAN010000021.1, read as the reverse complement.
TCGGGAGGTAAGTTTCCACCACCCTGAATACCCAAAGTCGGGTGGATTCCGGAGAACGGGAAGGGATCGAGGCTCATCGTCAGGTCGCCAACCGCAACCAGACTCGGATCCTCGCAGTTGGGAATCTCATCTCCATCAGGATCGTCACAACCACCAGGGCCGAGACGGCGATCGAGGTTCCATGGTTCCCCGACAAAGGCCAGCGGCCACCAGAAGCGATTGAGATCGATCTCACCCATTTCCGGGTGGCCGATTCCGACCGGGGTGAGATAGGCATCGTGGAATGCATCTTCCCCCTGGATGTTGCGTGCCGTGACGCCAGGATCCAGTTCTTCCGCATGCGTCGATCTGAAGATGGCCTCACGAGGAAGTGGCGCGAGAACGGCAAATTCCTCGTCCATGGTTCCGCCTTGCGGACACATATTCAGGTAACCGGAAATCGCCAGTTGCTGACATGGTGAATTTCGAGGACCTACCGGAGTGCCCTTGAGGAAATCGACGTCATAAGTGACCTTGAAGATGCCTGCTGAACCCAGACCGATTCCGTGATTGATGGTCAGCGGATTATTACGGGTACTGGCAACGATGATCTCATGACCTTCGTTGGTAGCAGGGTCTATGTGGATACCGTAGATATCTACCTCGGAATCGAGCAGGGTCGAGAAACCGATGTAGAGACACTTGACTCGCTCGTTCATGAATCCAGGAGCGTCCCACTCCACCTCGTCTGCTAACAGATAGGAAGGCTGATCGGGTGCGTCTCTGGTCAGCAGCGCCTTGTGGCAACCAACGGTGTGGGCCGAGAAGAAGCGCACTCCGTTGATGATTTCTTTGTTGCCCTCGCAGCCGACGTTATCGCCGATCTGCATCGGGGCAAAGAACACCGAGTTGTCAACGATCAGTCCCTGCGTTGTCACCTGCTCGGGGCTCAACGCCATCCGGTTCGTATGGGGACAGAACTCGTCACCTTCACCCGTGACCGCATTAGCACCGACAGTGCGGAGTCCTCCTGTGACGGTACTCGGAATACACATCGGGTATCCGTTGGAAAAGGTAACGGTGTAGTTCTCGGGGTCGTTGGTAAAACGAGGATCCGGACTGCAGTTGGGACCTCCGTCACAACCAAGACCGGATTGAATCGTGTGCACCATCTCCGGATCGTTGATCCGAACCATCGTGCCACCCGTATCAGTACCTTCGTCACCATTGATACGGAAGTAGCCATCGACGTAGTTGATGAAGGTGACCGTACCGGTTGCGAAATCGACATCTTTCTGGATGAAGACATCACCAGCGATGTTGCGACCATCGGGCATCTGATTTCCCAGCAGGTGAGCGGTAGCACCGCCACGACCACGCAGGGAACTGTCGGTCGCCGCCAACCCCGATTCACCGAGCGCCAGAGCCTCGGGCGGAGCTTGTTCCAGCAGTTGGGACAGGGTCAGACGGTTGGCTGGCAGATCGATCAGGAGATTTCTCGGGATGATCCAGGCCTGGCCTGAAATCACCATCGTGCCTGCCGAGAAGATGTCGGTCGGATCATCGGCAGCGATGAATTCGATCTCTCCACTGACAGAAGCTCCAGTGACTCCCAACGTTGCTGCGCCGGGTTCTCCAAACTGAGCCTGGACGACCAGCGGTAGCAACATGACCACGATGGCCACTAGGGTGAGACGACTGATAAGTTGCAAGACCTTCACGTGGAAGCTCCCTCCAAAGGAGTTGGAAACCAACTCAGGAAATCTCTTATTAATCACGATTCGCGCTCATTTCAGATATCTTCAACGCAGCATCAAAGCCCATGCGCAGAGAACACCTCCAGGACAGCTGTAAGCACTAAGCTGTCGGTCATCGAGAAACCGGGAGACAACCCGAGATCTCCATTCGGAACTGCCTCAAGAGTGACCAACATGAGACAAACAGCCACATTTGTTATCCTCTTGAATAAACAGTTCAGTCCACACAATCGTAGCCATACTACCCCGTGCGGCAAGCAGTCTATTTACAATATTTACTACCGGAAGGCAGTCTTGCGGGGTACGACACATTAGCCGTGGAGGAATTGACCATTAGGAAATAATTTCCGGAAAATCCTGCTGCTCAGCAGGAATTTCCTCGTTCACTACAGCGCCCCGACTTCGACTCCGGTGTACCTGCCATTCAGGTCAGACCTCCCTCCAGAGGTTCCTCCAGGGCTCGCGAGGTCCAAATTTGGATTTACATAGAGATAACAATATCGATGGCCGATCCGATTGATTTCGCCTTCGAAACGTAACATGAAGTCCGAATTGCTTTCCATGATCGTGGTGGCTCCGAGCACAGCTTCTGGGGACCGAGCCGGGGGATCGCAAGAATTGAAGGCAGGTGATCTATCGAACACTTATCATGGCCGCAGTTCGCTTGCTCTGTAGGAGGTTTCTTGATGCAACGATTCAACCGCATCGTGGTGTTCGGGGTCCTGCTGACTTCGCTGCTCTTCTCGAGTGCGGCTCTTCGGGCTCAGTGCTGAGGAGTTGGTCCGACCATCCCCGGGGTACCCGGGGGTTCCGGAAGTACCAGTGGCGGCGGCGGAGGGCATGCCGGAGCAGCACCCTATGTCCCCGGCGAAAGTGATCTCCTGCCATGGATGAAGGGTAAGGGATTCGGCGACGCGCTCAACAGGGAGCGCGGATCGATGAAGCCCATGCTGATCTTTCTCTACTCCTCGACTATGGCCAAGGATTGCTGCTGTGCGAACTTCGAGCGTGCTCTTTTCCGCACTCGTAGCGTGGTCAAGGAACTGAGTGGTTGGTCGTGCTACAAGCAACAGATCGAGGCAATCAAGGACCGTGAGATCCTCGCGCCTTACGATCTCAGAGACGATAAGCCGGCACTCCTTTTCCTTGATGCTGAAGGCGGCCTGCTCCACAAACAGCAACTCTGCGTCGAACCAACAAAGTTCCTCAAGGTGATTCGGAGCACCAGGAAACTGAGCGACCTGCGTCTCAAATTCCGCGATCAGCATCTTGCCCAGCGATCCCAGGCACGTAAGCACATCGATGCGGGCAATTTTGACCGAGCGATCCGGGTACTCGACTCGATGATCAAGAATAAGAAGATGATGAGTGGCTTCGTCGTCCACCTGGTCGAGCAGGATCTCGATGAACTCTCGACCACGGCAAGCGGGCTTCTGGAGCAAGCTGCAGATCTCCGTGAGGGACGTAGATTGCTCGACTCCTATCGTCTCTATCAGGAGATCGAGAAGGAGTTCCTGAGACTGGAGGCCTTCAGCAAGGAGGCAAGCAAGCACCGCAAGGAGCTCTTCACGGCCCTCAGACGACTGGGGATCACTCCTCCTCGATAGAGGGCCCATCGAACGAGAGAGAGCCGCTCCAGGGACCCTGGAGCGGCTCTTTTTGCTTCTCATTGACCACACTCAGTCGCAACCCTCAGGGGCAACCGAATTCGAAATCACAACCGAGATCGTCGGCAGTCGGGTCGCTTCCGCAGGCACCGTGAGGCGCTGGCAGTGGACCAGTGTTGCCGAACAGGTACAACAAGATCCTGACCGCATCCGAAACGTCGACAACACCGTCATCATTGGCATCGCCAGCGTCCATGCAGTTGCTCGGACCATTGCTGAAGATGTAACCCAACAGTGAAAGAGCATCGGAGATATCGAGCGCTCCATCGCCATTGTGATCTCCTCGGCGGAATCTCGGTTCACACGAGGCTTCCGTGGTTGCACCGGAGAGGGCTGCCCCACAGAAACTCGTAGCATTGACCTGAATCGAATAGCTGCCAGCTCCTGGGAGTGAGATCGTCACTGTAGTGTCTTGCGAACCCGCAGTGGCCACTTCAACACCATCGAGGAGAATCTGAAGACCAGAGTAATCTCCGTGGTTCATCCAGGTGACCATCGCCTCGCAACTGTCGGCATTCACCGTGGCAGCGACGTCGGTCGGCGCTGTCGCAGTATCTTCCGGCACGTCGACCGTCACAACAGCAGGATCACTTTCCATGTTATCGATGATCGAGATGATCGAGACGGAGCGAACTCCGGCACTCGCCAGGACGATGTTTGCCTCGTTCAGGATTCCGGGCAAGGTGACGATGGGAATCCCGTCAACCTCGAGTCGGATCCAGTCGTACAGGCCTGTGTTGAACCAACTCACCAGAGCATCTCCGGTACAAACATCGAGAATCTGAACCTGTAGGTTGATCACCGAATCCGGCGAGAAGAGTCCCTCGCAGATCTCGGAGACTGCGCCTGGAACGCCCTGAGCGATGGGCACCACGGTGTATTGAGCAGCGCCACCCACAGCATTGGTATCGGTATATGCGGTGGCATCTCCGAGCACGGTCGTCAACAGGGCAGCGTTACGCAGGATATCGACCGCGTCGTAGGTATCACCATTGACCCATGCAAGCGCCACACCTTCCTCGAGGGTGGTACATGTCAGATCACTGATGGGTGCCGGCGGAATCGCCACAGTACACTCTCTCGGAACGGAAGAAGCACCATCGACGATTGCCACGATGGTGTACGGAACCATGCCACTCGTGGCAGCATCATCCAGATAAGAGTTGGCCTGTCCTGGCAGCGAAGCAATGGCAGTTCCATCGCGAGTCAGTTCGAGGGTGTCGTAGGACCCCATGTTTGTCCAGGTCAGCAGCACTCCCTGATCGATGGCATTACAGTCAAAGAGAACCACAGCTATTGGATTGACCATCACACTACAGGAACTACTGCTACCTGCTATACCATCGGCGAAGGGACGGATCTCATATTCATGGAGGCCTGCCCCGGAGGTTCCCAGGAGAGTATCGACGAAGGTAGTCGCACCGGAATCGAGAATCGCTATCAGCGATCCATTCCTCAGCACATGAGCCTCGTCCCACATTTCGCTGTTGGACCAGCCAAGTTGACCTTCACCACCGACATTGTCACAAACCAGATCGGTGACTGGTAAAGGTGGCCTTTGAGCATTACAGCCGACTGGATCGGAGAAAACGTCACCTGCCATGGCAAGGATCGAGTAACTGGAGATTCCCGGCAACGACTGCGAATCGATGTAACTGGTGTTAGCACCATCGATGGAGTCGATGAGGGCACCTTCCCGGCTGATGAAGATGGATTCGTAGATCTCGAGATTTTGCCAGGCGATCTGAATGTCGGCACCACCAGCGGCGGTGCAACCCAGAATCACAGGCGATAGAGGTGCTCTTTCAACCGTCACGGCAGCTGGCTCACTCGGGATCAGGATCCCTGGAGTGTTCGAGTCGATGTTGCCAACCAACTGGTAGATGTGAAGCCCTGAATCAACTCCTCCATCGACGTACAACTCACTGGCACCTGGAATGTTCGAGCCGACCAGAACGCCATTTCGGTATACATCGAGTGAACTGTAAGGCCAGGGATTGATCCAGGTCAGAGTTACCTGAGATCCGGTGACAATCGCAGCAAGCCCAACAGGAGTTGGAGGCGGAATCGTCAGGTCGCAGGTTGTGATCAGACCCAGATGAGCATCTTCTCCACGAATTGAGTAAACATGCTCTCCAGGGGGAGCTCCGATGTCGCTGAAGGTATTTTCGAGTGGAGTCGTCACGCCCAGTTCCTGACCATTGCGGTAAACGCGAATCTGGGTCGCAACGTCATTGGGGTACTCGGGAGTCGTCCACGCCAGGCTCACTGATTCATCGATACCAAGCGTGCAGGTCAAATCGTGGATCGATCCCGGCTGCAGGAAAGCCGTCAGCGGATCGAGCGGATGACCGTCAGCGTCGATCTCGACGTTTCGTCCTTGTGCGCCTACGGCGGGAATCGTCTTGAATCGATCGATGGCGACTCCGTCGATGTCCACGACCACATCGCCGTTGGCAAGTGCCTCGGCACCTTCGGGAATCATCAGCTCCGGATGATCGAAGGGCGCACGTTCCCAACGAACCCGGTCATCGGTGAGCGATTCAAGGAATGCCACGATGGCACTCTTACGCACTTCATTCCCGGCCAGGAACCCGAGTGGCATCATCTCTGGAGCCAGGGTATCGAGGTTCACGGTCGCGAAGTTACCTCCGCGGGTATAGAAATTCATAACCTGGTCGAGGGTCGCAGAACCTCCGTTATGGAAGTATGGACCGGTCAACTCGACGTTTCTCAGGGTTGGGGTCTTGAACACACCGTCATCAGCGACGTCTTCCCAGGGTTGCGTCGATGGCTCCAGAACCAGCACATTGTCGGCAAAGGGCTGGAAGTTATGGAAACCCGGAGCGTTCGGATCCAGTTGAGCAAGCTCCTTTTGAACCGAGGCGATGGAAAGACCATGACCGAAGGGATCGAAGGCTCCTCTACCGATGTCTTCGGAAATCGGAGTCACACCGAGGTTGTAGTAACCACCATCGTAAACCGACAACATATTGTCCTTCATCGGCATTCTCTCGAGCAACGCTTCCAGATCAGAAGCCTCTGGTTCCAGCACGATGTTGATCTTCGAGGTATTGGCACTCGAGAACAGCGCCGTGGCATGACAGAAGAGGCAAGTGGACGAGGTGAACGCCGTCACTCCCTCTAACTGCTGATCAGTGAGCGCATTGATATCACCGGTCGGATCCGCAGGGTCACGGAGCGCGCGACGCCAGCGATCAAAGGGTGAATCGTCAGAGAGCAAAGTTGCTTCATAGAGCATGATGGAGAGTCCCCAGAAGAGCGAGAAATTCGCCTGTTTCATGGTGAACTCGTTGTCAGCCCCCGTGGGCACGGTGATCGGGTCACCAGTGACCGGGTCAGTCAAGGGAGCGAACTGATCGTTGAACAACTGGTCGCTATTCCACCAGTCAACGACGAAAGCCTGCTCGATCAGATCCGAGTAGGTCGTGTTCAGTCCCTTGCCATCGGTATCGTCACGATAGACGCCCAGCACGCTGTCATCGGGGTGTACGGCTTGCTTCCCGAGCGGCTGCAACGCCAGCAACTTCTTTCCGACACGCGGAAGATCCCGGCCATGACCGGACATCTCTGCTCCACTGACGATCGGAGCCACCGCCTGAGAGGCCAGCGAAGCCCGATCGAGCAGGATCGACTCGGGGAGGACGGATCCGTCAGGTTGTACCTTGAGCACGAAGGCATCGGGGTTTCTCGCACCCCAGTTGTCGCGTCCGTTGAACCAGAAGGACGCATGGCCATCCCAGAAAGTCTCGAGGAAGTGAATCGAGTTGATCACGGTCGGGGTATTGCGAGTCGTGATGTTCCTCAACTGGATAACAGCGCCATCCGAGTTGACTTTGATGGCATCCAGGTTTTCGAGGGGTGTCAGGTTCTCCTGATCACTTCCCTCGATGATGGACACGAAATCCGTGTTGAGGATCCCGGCGGAAGCCAGCGTGTCATCAACGCTGCGAAGTATTGTCGATGTACTGTCCTCGGGATCGAGCAATTTGTGCAGAGGGAAATCGTCCGCAGTCACAGTATGGTTGGCCTCGGCAAGATCGAAAATCTCATTGGCTCCGTTGTAGAGCTGGTGAGTTCTGCGATTGTCCGCTCCTGCATGGTAGTGGCAAGTCGCACAGGCCGTGATTCCATCGGAACCGGCCTGCATATCCCAGAAGAGTGCCTTGCCCAGAGCGATGGCAGCATCGGTATCGGCCACGAAATCGAACAGATTTTCTGGCATCGGTACCGGCAGGAAGTTGAGAGCAGCAGGCACTTCCAGTGGTGGCTCCAGCGGAGGAGGAAACAGTTGAACTGTACAACTCACGCCTGGGCCCTCGGCTTGTCCGTCAGCACCGGTTCTCATTCCGTGAACCGAATAGGTGTGGAATGACGCCGGGACATCGAAATCGATGTAACTGATGGAGGTACCAGCGATGAACTCGATGAGAACCCCATCACGGCGAATGGTGATCTGATCGTAGGGCTCGGTGTTGGTCCAGTTCAGCAGCACCTCGGAGACAAATATTCCATCGGTCGTACAGGTGAGGCCTGTTGGGGGAACTGGAGGGGCCTGAGCCAGGCCATTGACCGGCAAAGCGACAAGAAAGATGAGACAGGCGGCAAGGAGCGCCACCTCGAGATGAGAAACCACGAAAGAATCGTGACCCGGCTTCGTCCAAAGACGGTGAAACACGGGACACCTCCTCCCGCCCGAATGCTGCTTCGGGCATTGCTATTGGCATCGACTTCTGTGTCGATTCCTGCGCTGTAAACCTCGTTAGAGGCAAAAAGAGGCCATCTGGCCGGTAAAATTCCTCGGTGAATCGTGCTCCGGTCCGGCAAGATCAGAACCCATGTCACTGAGGCACATGAGTTCATTACCTTAACAGACATATTTACGACTCGAATACGATATTACAGGTTTAAGCATTAACAGCAACATGTCTTCGCCCAGAGGTTTTTCGTTGTTTTTACATAACTATACAAATAATAATAACTTATGACTATACACCCGGAATTCTGAATTCTGTTCTAGTTGGATTATCGGAATCGGTCAGAAGTTAGATATCCCCTCAGACTTCAGAATGCGGGGTAGTACAATAGTCAGGTGTGTCCGGTTCTTTTGTCTCGAAAGGCACCCATATCGATGCCAAAAACTGCCAGATCCGTGACGATTTTCGTGTTGTGGATGGTCCTGTGTGTCGCCGTTCCCGCGACTGCACAGAATCTGAATGGCTTCGTGCGTGGTGACATCAATTCAGATCTCACCATCGACCTCAGTGATCCGGTACAACTTCTCGAAGAACTTTTCGGAGCAGCACCGGGCCTGGATTGTCATGAAGCCGCAGACATCAACGATGATGGCGATCTTCTGCTCGACGATGTGATTTTGTTACTGGGGCATATCTTCCTTGGCAGTCCGTTGACGATACCGGAACCATTTCCCGATTGCGGGACAGACCCCTCGCCACCCTCTCTTCCCTGCAACGATGCTCCTTGCCTCATCGGGCCGATCATCGGCAAGCGGGAGTTGACACTTGCAACCTCGAGAGCTCCTCTACCCTATGAAGATCGTTTACCGGACCATCTGTGGCAGGAAATCAACTGGCAACTGGCGAACTTCAACGGGATCATCCGGCCGGGGGTTCCATTCAATTCGTTCGGAATTGTCCCTGGAGAGGAACTGCCAGGAGATCTGATTCTCGATCATCAGACCGGTGTCATCTCTGGAGCCAGCATTCCCCCGGGGTTACATACGACGCGAATGTGGGGCTTGAGTTCCGAGGGCACGGTTTTATTTTTCAACTGTCGCCTCGCATCCTTTGACGAGGACGAGAGTTCGATCATTCCGGGGCAAGTTCTATTCATACCGGGTCCATACCTGTCTCAGATAGAGGTGGGCCTTGTCGAGTTCACGCATGATCTCCCGTGGCCCACTCCCTATCCTCTTTGGGGTTGTAGCCCGACAACTCCACCGTCTTCGGTACTGACTGACTTCAAGCCGATCCGTATCTTCGTACCTCAAGGGATTACAGAGCCCTCTCCGCTGTTGATTTTTCACCACGGAACAGGCTTCGACTGGGAGCAGTACGACAGTCTTCTCGGATTCATCGCCACCCACGGAATCATCTGTGTGTCGGTAAACGACCCCTTCTCCTATGACGTCTATCCCGATTGGTACTGCTGGGGTGGCCACGACGAGGCGGGAAAAGTGATGGTCACCATCCGTGAGGTCATGGAGCAGTTATCGGACACACCCGGGAGTGCTCTGGATGGTCTCATCGACACTAACCGTGTCTTTTATGGCGGTCATTCTCGAGGTGCAGGTTCCGCAGTGATCGCTGCGGAAATCGATCCAGATGTCCGGGGGCTGATACTCTTACAACCCACCGATGCCAAGCAGGATTCATGGATAGGAAACACAAATCGGTGGGAAAAATTACCTGACATCCCCGTGATCAGTATCACTGCTGAACAGGATACCGATGTGATCTACCCTTATGCCGAACGGCTTCTGGAGAGGATGACCGGACCCTCTACAACGGTATGCATCTATGGAGGATGTCATGGCTTCTCGAGTGACAATCAACTCATCGGCTGTGGAACCTGTGATTGGGCCCCGACTTCCCCACAGATCGACTCTTGCTCGTACATCACTCGTTCCTTGCAACATCAGTTCTCTCGACAGTGGATGTGGACATTTTTACGAAGACACGCTTTCGATGATCTGTCGGTAGAGGGGCTTCTCTACGGTTCCGAATCGCAGGATTCGCCTTACTACTGCATCGCCCATCGTCGGGATCTCTCTGGAACCCTCGTCGTCGACGATTTCGAGAACTTTCCCTTCAACCGCCTCGGGCTGGCGGTGACATCGACGAACACGCTTCTGTTCATCAAAGGAGCCTGCTACGACTGGCCTTTCCCGGTTCCCCAACCGATACCCTTGATCACCAATCTGGTGACCATCCTGCCCCCAACGGGAACCGCGACCATCACGATGCCTCTGGGAACCAGTGTCTCCCCGATGGATATCGGTCCCCGTAAGGAGTTACAGTTTCGCATCAAGAATCATGATGTTCACGGTGCTGTCGACAACATCGGCTGGTACTTCGGGGGAACCATCACCTTGTCGGATGCGGCGGGACGGAGTTCGTCACTGGATCTTGTCGATCTGCTGCCTGCAAACGGCGATCATCCGCAGGCCGTGCCAGCGGGCATCATCGTTCCGCTCAAGTATCAGCGCTTCATGCAGATTGCCATCCCCATCGAGCAGTTTCTTGCCGTCGAGCCGTTGCTCGACACGAGTATCCTGATCTCCATCAACTGGGAATTCATCACCGACGGAACCGCCCCCTTCGATATCCGATTCGGACTCGACGACATCGTCTTCGAGTAGTGGGCACAAAGTGCTACCACTACCCGTCCTAGGGGCACCCGGGATCCGGGAACGGAGGCGGCGGTGGAGCTCCTCCCTGGAACAAGTAGGCAACCAGGTAAATCACATCGGCGATATCGATCACTCCCGAATCGTTCACGTCAGCCCGTTCGGGCGGATCGGGAGTCGGGCCGTTGTTAAAGAGGTACATCAGCAACGTTACCGCATCGGAAAGATCGATCTGACCGTCATCGTTCAACTCGCCGCGGATGAACTCGTTGCACTGACACTCATCCGGAATTCCGTCTCCATCAGTATCGGCACTGGTCCCGGAGGCAATGTCCTCGTCGTCTCCGACACCATTGCCATTGCAATCATTACAGAGAATTTCTGAGACCCGCAGATCGTCGATGGCCGCTTCCGAGATGGAGGCCGCGCCTACATCCTCAGCGATGAATCTCAAACGTATTGAAGTGCTGAGAGCGACAAAGTCAGTGACCACGAACTGATGCTGAATCCACCCCCCCGAAGTACCGGTTCCGGTCGGACCAATCACCTCGACAGAGACCCAACTAGCACCCCCATTGGAGCTGATATCAACGCGGAATGTGTCGGTGCCAGGACCCGCTGAAGCGTTGTTCGAGAACCAGCGCCAGTAACTGATGACAGGATTATCTGAACCACTGAGATCGAGAATCGGCGAGATCAGGGTCGTTTCCCCGCCGTCAACATCGTTTTCTCCCAGTCCTCCTCCGACACTCCCCTGACCGGTGACCCAGCAGTTGACCCCAGGAGGGTCGGTCTGATCATCTTCGGGTTGAGCGGCGGTCCCGTTGGGATTCACGCGTGTCCAGATTCCTGTAGTCGCAGTATCGGTAGGCGCCCCCACCGTCCAACCTTGGTCTTGTTCCATGTCATCCAGATAGGTCTCGTCAGTACCAGCGATCGCTGTGCTGGCATAGAAGGACGCAGGAGCCGATGCTGGATCGGTGGTGGGAACTCCGCCGACCACGCTGGCCTCCACATACCAGTGCACCTCGGCCCCACAGTCGAAATTGGGGAAGTTCCCCTGATAGAGATTGTTCCCCAGAGAGGTCATTGCGCTGTTCATCCAGCCGGTCCCATCGTCAAACCACAGCGCTGGGCTCTGGGGATCGATACTGAATCCGGCTGCCGGGGTGATCTCGACCTCGACGAAATCCCCGGTCGGGTCGATCTGTTCAGGGATTCCACTTGGGTAGGCAAAGGTGATCGGATTTTCTCCAATCGACCAGACAAACAGGCCGCGTTCCCTGTCACTACCGATCACGATGCCACTCGGGAAGTACGGGTAGAGGCTCCACAGTCCATTGAACTGGGCACTGTCGTCATCAGGGTAGGTATCGAAGAATCCGGTCTCCTGGATGTTGAGCGGGTCAGTAGCCGTCAGAATCCTCATGCCGCTACGATAGTTCGCCTCCAAGATGGTATCTCCGACGGTGTAGATGTTGTGCCCGATGGCGGGGTTACCGTTGGTGTATTCGTCCACCAGGGTCGGATTGGTGAGATCGGACACATCGATGACGAAGGTCTTGGTCGGAACTCCCGGTCCCTCATCCAACTCATCTCCGAGGTAAAAGTACTGTTGATCCGGCGATAACCAGCCCTGGTGAGAGTAGGCTCCACCCGGGTAGACCAAAGTCCCGAGAGTGACGATGTTGGTCTTGACGGTGACATCGAGAATATCGAACGAGACAGGGCCACTGCCGGTGCACAGAAATGCGATCTCTCTCTGGGCGAAAGGACCAGCGAGCATCCTGACCACCTGCGCATCGTGGACGTAATCGTTACCCCAACTGCCCTCGAAAACCGGCGCTTCCGGATCTTGTAGTCGATAGAAGCGCAGTCCATTGCTGCCGCCTCCACAGCGGTAGAGAAACCCGGATTCGACATCGATGGCGACGTTGTGAGAGGAGGCCGTTCCACCGGTGGTGACAGCCGCCAACTCTGTGATCACGCCGTTGTCGACATCGGAGAGGTCGATCACCTGGATACCGCCTCCTCCTTCGGAAACAGCATAGGCAAAACTCTGGTACGTCTTGATGTCGCGCCACAGGCTGTTGGGCCCGGCAACGGTTCCGATGATCGTTGGATTGCCGGGATTGGTGATCTCGACCACCGTGGTACCACTGGAATGCCCCATCAGGGCGTACTCACGACCACTGGGAGCCGTGTAGCCCCAGCAATCGTTCCCGCTGGCGATTCCGGACCCCATCTCGTTGAGGGGGATCCACGCCTCCAGATTCACTCCATCGGACTCAAATCCACCAACAGGTCCGAACGGCTGGGGTCCGGGTAAGTCGCTACGGTATCCAGGACCATTGTAGGGACGCTGTCCATCACGATCCTTTGGATCGTCGACATGTCCCAT
>CAWLAN010000020.1:0-24266 GCA_963854815.1 Planctomycetes bacterium UBA1146 | reverse complement strand
CCTGAAAAGAGCCACCGTGCTTCGAGTGCTGCTACTCGCTGTGCCGCTGTTGTTCGTGCTCGGGACCAGCACACTGCCGCAGGAGGATGCCGACGCCAGACCCGCGGTGGCCAACCCGAAGATCGAGGACTTCGCCTGGCTCGCCGGCCAGTGGCGCGGCGAGGGCTTCGGCGGAACTTGCGAGGAGATCTGGAGCCACCCGCTGGCTGGTACGATGGTCGGAACGTTCCGCCTGGTGCAGAACGCCGAGGTGGTCTTCTACGAGATCATGGTGATCGGTCCCGATGACGAGGGCTTTGCGCTCAAGGTGAAGCACTTCTCCAGGGAGTTCGTGTCGTGGGAGGACAAAGAGGGTGCCGTGCGTTTCGCCTACCAATCGGTCAAAAAAGACGATGCCCGCTTCTCTGGACTGACCTTGGCCCGCGATAATGACAAACTCGAGATCAAGGTGCGTATGGGCGGACGCGACGGCGCGACCCGCTGGGAGCCGATTCAACTGCAGCGCTACCGGCCGACAAAGTCGAACAAATAGGCGATAACACACTTCTCGGGGATCAAGGCGGGTGTCTCGACCCTTGTATCGCGTCCCGTGCAGGGGAAAATAGTCGTTGGCTCTGGCATATCTACCGTCGATCTCTCCAGCCCTTCAGGAGGTGTCATGAAGGTACTGAAGCATCTTCTCTGTGTCGTCGTCATCGCGCTGGTGAGCATGCCCGTGCAGGCCCAGAATCCGGGCATCCTGCTGAGCATCTCCAGTCCGCTCGACGATCATCATTACCTGTTGCTCGATACCAGTGACTGGACCGAGGCGGAAACTCAGGCCAACGCCTGGGGTGGCAACCTGGTCGCTGTCGGCGATCAGGCCGAGATGGATTTCATCCACGACAACATGAGTGTCTTCGAGGGCACCAGCAGGCGACTGTGGCTGGGGCTCAACGACATCGCCGTCGAGGGGGTCTTCGAGTGGTCCAACGGAGAGCCCGTGGTCTACACCGACTGGAACGCCGGCGAACCCAATAACGCGGGCAACGAAGACATGACCCACACCCTGGAGGCTTCCCCCTACCTGTGGAACGACATCAGTGAAGCAACCAACCCCGTTGCCACCTACGGTGTCGTCGAGCTGGAATCTTGTGGTATTGAACCACCCGATGCGATCGTCTCGTCATCGGTGGGTGGAGACCTCGTCCTCGAGTTCACCAATAATGGCCCCTACACCGATACCTTCGAGATCTGGAAAGATGGCTCCTTCTACCAGAACATCACCGATCCTGCCGCTACCAACTGGACCGACCCCGATGTGTGCCAGGGTCTCTACGAGTACATCATCGTCGTCTCCGATGGGGCTTGTTTCGCCTTCACGGACACGTTCCAGGTTTCTCATGGATTCGACATCTATCCCAGTAGCGATCCGACGCTTCCCATCCCCAATAACGACCCCATCGGGGTCACTTCGGTCATCAATATCACAGACACCTACATCATCCAGGACGTCGATGTGGAGGTCCACATCTTCCACACCTGGACCCGGGAGGTGGCGATCGACATCTCTCATCCGGCCGCCATCAGCATCACTCTCAAGGATTACATTCCTGGCTCCACCAGCGATGTGAACCATATCCACACCATTTTCGATGATCAGGGGATCCCCTTCGACGAGAATCAGATCCCGCTCGACATTCACATGCAACCACAGGGGCCAGGCACCCTGGGTGACTTCGCAGGCCTGCCCATCGACGGGGACTGGCGCCTGACGGTCACCGATAACGAGGGAGCCGAGTTCGGAGATCTGCTGGGGTGGTCCTTGCATCACCGCGATGGTCCTGCGTGCCAGATCACACCTCCCATCGCGTTCGGTTCCTCGAGTATCGGTCCCGAGATCACCCTGACCTGGGACCTCAACGGCAACCTCTACACCAGCATCGATGTGCTGAGAAACGGCCAACTGGCAGAGACCATCGATGGTGGTGACCAGCAGTGGAGCGAGGTGGTCCAGTCAGGCCCCTCCTACTACACCTACCAGTTACGATGCTGGGACAACGCGATCACCCCCTGCTGCGTCGTCGACAGCGATATGATCGGCGCGCTGGTCAACGCCGTCGATGTGGTGTGGGCCGCCGAGGGTAGCGGAGGCGACATCGATTCCGCCACCGCCATCGCCGATGCGCTGGTGCTCAATGGATTCACCCCTGCGGTGATGCCGGAGATCCTCTCCTGTGATTGCTTGCTGACATCGCCGGATTTGCAGCGGGTGTGGGTCGCTGCCGGGACCTACCCGGACTACCACTGCTTCACCACCGCCGAGGGCCAATTGCTGGCCGATCTGATAGCAAACGGCATCGATGTCTATGTCGAGGGTGGAGATATATGGGGGTACTGCGGACAGACCCCGTTTGCCTCCTGGGATGGGATCGGAGCCGGGATCGTCGACGGCGATGATTCGTTGCTCGATTTGATCGGACTGTCCTTCGATGCCCTCGACCTGACCGGAATGGACGCGGCCTACAACCATGATCAGGCCGGCAGTGAGTGGACCGATCGACTGATTCCTGCCGACCCGCTGACACCGGATCAGGCCGGAATCATCAGCGGTGCCATCTGGCAGCAATCGGGACTCGGCTACAACACCGGGAACTTTTACGCAACCGACGATCCCTACGGCGAGGTGATCGCACAGTCGTGGGAATTCGGCGGTTACAGCGGCGAACAGGTGATCCTGATGGGACTCTACCTCGAAGCTCTCGGAGCCAGCACAGGTCCGCCACAGGAAATTTTCCGGCGCGGTGACGTCAATGGAGACGGTGGCGTGAACATCGCCGATGCAGTGCGCTTGCTCAACAGCCTGTTCGTGCCCGGAACTCCCCAACCCGAGTGCTATGATAGTGCCGATATCAACGATGACGGCAGCGTCAACGTCGCCGATGCGGTGTTCCTGCTCAGTGCCCTGTTCGTGAGTGGATCGGCCACTCCACCTCCTCCAGGAGTTTTCGATTGTGGACCCGATCCGACCGACGACACTTTCGACTGTGCCGAGTACCTGGCCTGTCCCTAGAGAGAAGGTGCACGATGAAGCAATTCTGGATACTCACGACTGCACTGCCCGCGTCACTTCTGGTGGCGATGCTGTGCCTCGGGAGTGCTGCACTGCAAGCACAGGTCATCCTCCACACCGATGATCAGGCTTCCTCCGGAAGCAACACCGCTCACAACATGGTGCGAGACGCCGACGGCAATCTGTACGTGCTGTCGCTGGAGCGTACGGTTCTCGATGAGACGCCCCTGATCGTGCAGATGTCGACCGATGGAGGCGCTTCGTGGGCGACCCTTCCCCAGAACCTCAATGATGCCGACAGCGGCCTCATCGGGCCCGATCCCGCCAGTCAGTGCTCAGTGGCCATCGACGATCAGGGCATCCTGCACGTTCTCTGGGGTCGCTATACCTATCCGTCCTACTTCCGCCAGTTCTATCGCCGCTATGATCCGGTCACCGGATTTCGTTCTGATATCGTCGAGATCAGCGTTCTGACCGGAGCACCGCTCAACTCACGCACCTCGGCGATGGACATCCTCATCGATGGCGACAACACGGTGTGGATCACCGGCCATCATCCAAATAGCTGGGTCGATCACCTGTTGCGCAGTGATCAACCCTACGCAGCAGACGATGCCTTCACCGATCTCGGCGCCATCAGTCCCTCTGGAAGCGCCCAGAATACGAGACTGGCCGTCGACACCGGCGGCCGCATTCACTGCACCTTCTACCGCAACATCGGAGAGGGGCAGTACGAGCACCGGATCTACGATCCGGTCGGCGCCTGGCAACTGGACTCGTTCGTACTCGGGAACACCGACGGTACCAACGACTACTTCGGCTGGATCTCCAGCGATGCGCTCGGGTCGGTTCACTGCGCTTACGTCGTCGATGCAAACAACTCGTCACCGCTGTGGAGCTTTCGCTACCGGAGGTGGGGCTGGTTCAACGGCTGGACTGACGAGATCGTTCTGTTCGAGGCCACCAGCGATCAGTTCACCAACATCGCCAGTTACAAGATCTTCAACATCGGCTGTGACGAGACCACCGGCAAAGTGTATGCCGTCTATCGGGATCTTTCCTCCGCAGGGGAACTGGTACTGGTAGAGAAAACCACCTCAACTCCCTGGATCCTTACCCAGGAATTACAGCCCCCGGATCTAGGTGAGCACAAATACGTCTACCCAACCATACGTGGCACCCTGTATCCCGAGTTCAATCGCACCACCCACGGCATCGATATCACCTACCAGTGGCGAGAGTTGCCCGGGGTTCCCCCCTACTCGCTGGTCTATCAGGACGGTTCCGGAGGTTCGGTGATTCGTTTCGTCCGTGGAGATGCCAACGAGGACGGAAGTTACAACGTTGCCGACATCATCTTCGGTCTCAACGCCCTGTTCGTCCCCGGTGGCGTGACCCCGAACTGTATCGAGAGTTGTGATATCAATGACGATGGCAGTTTCAATATCGCTGACATGGTGTACGGGTTGAACTCTCTGTTCGTGCCCGGATCACCGCCACCGCCAGCACCCTACCCGGGATGTGGAGCCGATCCGCTGCCAGCAACCCTCGATTGCCCCGCCACCAGCCCCGCCTGTCCCTGAGCGAACGCTAGTCGTCGGCATGCACACGCAGCGCTCTCTTGAGCGCAGCGATGTCCTTGAAATCGTCCCAGTAACGAAACAGCACCCTGTCGTCGGGATCGATGATGACCAGATCGCCGGGCCAAGCGGCTCCGTACTTCTTGGCGATCTCCAGTTGACTGCGTCCATCGATCTTGACCCGGATGAAACCATCGACCAGTTTTTTGATCTCTTCATCCTCGGACAGTAATTTGTGAATCCTCTGCGACTGGGTGCACCCCTCGGCTTCGACGAAGAGCAGACGATTGCCCCAGGTCCACTGCGATTCATCGAGCCCCTTGTCGAAATCGATCCAGTGGATCGGCACCGGGGGTGGTTCGACCCCTGCCTCTCGCAGCAACTCGTCGAGCCACTGCCGGTTCGAGCCCGGGTCCGATCGAACCCTAGGCAGGATCCCCTGCCACAGCACCTTGCCCTGCGAATCGAGAAAGAATGCCGACGGGTAGGTGAGCACACCGTGGCGCGTCTGATTGCCGTTGCCATCGGCCAGCAGCGGAATGGTGACCTTGTTCTTGCGGATGAAACTCTTCGCCTTATCTGGAGCTGCAGCGGTGTATGAGAAAACGGTGACGATCGAAAGAACTTCGGGACCCAGTTCTTTATGCCACCTGACCAGGCTCGGCAATGCGGGGGCGCACTCCTCTCAGCCGGGCAGCGTATAAACCAGCAGCAGCGGTTTGCCACGCAGATCAGCCAGTCGGAGGTCCTTTTTACTGTTGAACCAGCGACCGCCCTCCTCGACCACCAACTCTGGCAACTCCTTGCCAAGATAGGAAACGCGAAAGATCTCACGCTTCTGCTCCTGGGCAGACAAATGCACCGGAATCAGCGCCGAGGAGAGGGAAAGGGCGGCCACCAGTATCCATGAAGTCGGTGTGACCAATTTGTTCCCTCCTTCTCCAACCAACGAATTCTACTCGTCGTATGTTCCTCGAATCGACAAAAAAACGGCCCCGGGGTATCCCGGAGCCGTCCTTCTCACTCGTTTCCGGATCGCTGTTAGAGGGCGTTGTGGACCTCACGCTGCTCACTGCTGGTCTCGCTACGGGAGACCGCCGGCAGCGCGACATTGCCGTAGCGCTTGTTGAGGTTGAAGAAAACCAGTGCCAGCGGGATCGCCAGTGCAGCGACCCAGCGGAATGCCATCTTGCCGCCGTAAGCGGCAGCCGTCATTCCCTCGACCGGGGCTGCATTGAACTGGTTGATGTAGTACTCCTGGATCGCTCCGATGGCCGGTGCCGCAGCGTAGCCGACGACCAGCATGCCCGCTCCACCCATCAGGCACAGTCCCATGGCACCGCTGTTGGGAATCCGTTCCGAAACGAAGCCGAGCATCGTCGGCCAGAAGAAGCAAATCCCGGCGTAGAAGACGGTTGCGGTCAAGAAGATGGAACCGAAGTTCTCGGCGTAAGTCATGGCAAACAGCCCGACCCCACCCAGAACGGCGGAGCCAAATAGCAACCCCGTCGGCGAGAAACGATGAACGAACCCGCCAGCAAAGTAACGCAGCACCGCCATCACACCACTTCCGTAAACCAGCACCAGGATACCGGCACCAGCCTTGGTGGTTCCCTCTCCCATATCCAGGAACACGGGAGTCATGATCCCGTCCATCCAGCGTCCAGGACCCAGTTCGAGAGTCGCCGTGAGCCCCATGCAGCACAGCAACAGGATGAAAAGTGGCGAGGCGATGGAAGCCTTCACCTCTTCATCGGGAACCCGCGACTGGATCCGTTCGGTCTGCGGGATTTCCTGTCCCAGGAACATGTAGCCGTAGATCAACGTTGGAATCAGCACGATACCTAACTTGGCCTGCATAACGGAGAGACCAAAGAGACTCCACTCGGCGCCGGTTGCTGCAACGCCCGCAGCTGCATTGCTGACCCAGAAGCCGAACAATCCGCCGATGATGATTCCCACCGGCCAGAAGACATGGAACCGGTTCAACCGGGTGGTCTTGTTATCGGAGTAGATGGTCGCCACCAGCGGATTGCAACCGGCCTCGACGCAGCCGTTACCCAGCGCGATGATGGTTGCTCCCGCCATCAACTGGGTAAAACCGGTGGCGTACATCATCAGGACGACTCCCAGGATGTGGCAAACGAACGCCAACTTGATCGAGACCGCGATACCGAACTTCTCGATAAAAAATCCCAGCAGGATGATGGCGATGGCAAAACCACCAAGCGAGGCGCCGCCGACCCAGCCGGCTTGCACCTTGGTGAGTCCGAACATCGTCTGGAAATCACCCATCGACGAGGTGATCACCCCGAAGGCGATCGAGGTCGCGATCAGTGCAACGCAACTGGCCCAGAAAAGACGCTCCTTGCGCGCCTCATCGAGTACTTGAGTCATGTTTGTCCCCCTGTTCCCTGTGGTGTAGTGCGACCGAGAGCCTACCGGCCGCGGCGATAGTGGGACAAAGTCTGGTCGATGTGTCAATCGGGCAGTTCATCTTCGGGACGAAAAATAACAAATAAAATATGTTTGTTATCGGTTTTGTAAATACTTACAATCCATGCGGGTCGGGAAATGTTGCTGGCGAGGGACCCCTGGCCCACCCAAACGAGATCTTCATCTCTATTTTCCGCGCACGGTTGTCCGCAACCGTGCGCGCTCTATTTCCGCCTCAGATCGGCCAGAAGACCGCTCCAACCGGCTGTCTCGGCCTTGCGGGTGTGACCAGCCGCGAGTTTCCTCGATCGCTTCTCGAGCCCCTCACGGAACCGTGCGTCGAGACAGAAGCGCAGGATCCGGTCTGCCAGGGCACGAGCATCTCGACAGCCAAAGAGACCGGGGTGGTGATCTCCCAGCAAACCGCGATTGCCGGGCGCATCGCTGGCCAGGATGGGAATTCCCGCCACCAGCGCCTCACTGATCACGTTGGCTCCCCCCTCCTGCACGGAAGGATGAAGCAGCAGATGGGAACTGGCGAGATAACGGCGCACTCGCGCTGGCTCGACGACGCCGAGCCAGCGCCAGCGAGGTTCTGTGCGGGCCGCGCGCTCGGCTCGCCGCTGCCAACTTGCATCGAGAGCCCCGCCCAGATGGATCACCTCGATCCTGCGCCCATCCGGCAGCCGCTGCGGCAAGTTGCTCAGCGCCCGCACCGGCAGCAACGGATCCTTGACGCCTCGCAGGTAACTGATCACGAGCAGGCGCATGGTCGAACGCACAGGCTTACGCCCACCCGGCAACGGCAAAGCAGACTGTGGGATGAAATGAATTCTGCCGCGCTTGCTGGCCACCAGATCGTCGGGCAAGTAGCGCCTTGCATGGCGATGCAAGACCACCAATTGATCCGCCACCGCGAGACTCTCGCGCACTCGCCTGCCGGCAGCACCTCCTGCCGGAAGTTGTTCGTGCAGATCGGTACCACTGAGTACCACCACTACCGGGGCGCTCTGGTCTCGCCGTTTCCACTGCCGGATCACTCGATGGCAATGGCCTGCATGAAGAGCAATCAAAAGATCCCCGACGGGTAATTCACCTGCGCTTGCATCGCGCACCCGATGGACAGTGACTCGTTGGCCCAGTTTGCGCAAAATTGCCGCCCAGCGCCTCACCGTCGAGTGATTACCCGCCTGAAGACCTTGTGGGCTTGGATCGGTGAGTACGAGCCTCACCTAGACGCTTGCCGGCCGCGTACCGACTGAAGTTCCAGCCCCGGAGGCGATCCCGCGGACACTGTCGTCGATGAACGCGGCGATCTCTCGCACCTCGGCGACCTGACTCTGGCCCAGCAGCGCACTCGCCTCGGGAATGGTGAGTCCGCTTCGAAACAAAACCCGGTGGGCATCCTGGAGGCTACGGCGTAGATCAGGCTCGAAGCCGGCACGTCTGAGACCGACGACGTTGACTGCCCGGATGGTCGCCCTGTCTCCGGTCGATAGCATGAACGGCGGCACATCCTGAACCGCGACCGCCGCCCCACCGAGCATCACCAGCCGTCCGACCCGACAGAACTGGTGCACCAGGGCGTTGGCTGAAAGAAAAGCCCCGGCTCCGACGTGAACGTGACCGGCCAGGGAGCAGTGGTTGGCCATCACGACTCCATCGCCGACGTGGCAGTCGTGGGCCACATGGGCTCCGACCATCAACAGACAATCGTCTCCAACTCGGGTCTCGCTACCAGGTTTTGAAGCTCGATGTACCGAGACGTACTCTCTGAGTACCGACCGCTCTCCGATCACCACCCGGCTCGCTTCTTTGGCCCAGGTCACATCCTGCGGATCGTGTCCCACCACCGCATGCATATGGACCTCGGAATCGCAACCGATCTGTGTGCCAGGACCGATATATGCATGGCCATGGACCTTGCAACCGGACTGGAGGACCACACCCGCCTCGATGATGGCGAAGGGACCGACCGTCACATCCGGGGCCAGTTCGGCCTCGGCGTGAATCACGGCAGTCTGGTGGATCGGCATCGCTTTTCCTCCTGCGGTATTGCCCGGAATGAGTAGGTTACATCGACGTCGCTGCGAGGAAAGGAACCAATCAGCGATCGATCGGAGCAGGAGCCTTGGTCTCGCGCTGCTCGACCTCGATCCTCAGGTTCTGAGGGATCTGCTGGAAATCCTCCCACAGCCACTGCCAGGCGATACGAACTCGTAGCAGGTAGTCATCACTGGAAAGCGGATCGAGGCCACTGTCGCGATCAAGGATGTCGCGCAGGGTCAGATCGGCGATGTGGTAGACCTTCAGTTCGCCCTCCTCGAGAGCAGGAAATCCCTTGTAGGAACCCTCGAGCCGGACCTCACGATCGTCGCGCAATGCCTCGAGCAGATGCGGCACCGCACGAGTTCCAATCTGGATCATCTCGTCCTGGATCTGGTTGTAGAAGCGTCCATCGAGAGGATCGGTCAGAGCATCGAGCAACCCTCGTACTTCCGGATCTCCAAGGATTTTGCCGCGCAGCAGATTCTCGGCAATGATGGTGGCGGATCTCCTGCGTATATCGCGCTGCGCCAGTTCCATCTGGGTACGGCCATTCATCAGAGGCTCGGGAAAGGACAGATCCTGAACCACTTCACCCCCTGAAGAACGGGAGATGAGATGCCCGTCGAACTTGCCATGATACTGGTGTTCCAGATGCTGTGATTGATCATTAAAGTCGAAGCTCAGATCCTGAAAGTAATCACACTCCAGGGTGCCTTCGATGATGTAGTCCGCCTGTTCGCGAGATACCAGCCTGAAGCCATGCATACTGAGAGATCGTTCGAGCAGTAGTTTGGCGATATTGGTGTCAGTGGGAGCCCCATCGAGAATCTCCTCGACCTGAACGTGAGCGGTTCCTCGCATCAGCGCCTCGACCTGCTGCCCAACCGGCTGCACCTCCGGCTGTGGCTTGCTCTGGCAAGCGGACACAACGACCAGCCAACTCAGCAGCAGCACTGGAACGCCCCGGCGCACAAGTAGCACACCCGGTTTGTTTCTTTTCATTCTCATCTCCCTGTCGCACGTGCTGGTACTGTCTTCGAGTAGCGGTCAAACTACCACCGGAGTTCGCCGGGCAGGAAGCGCACTCTCCTGGATGACGCCAGTAACCCAAGGATTCCCGCTCCGAATCGCTGCGAATCATCTTCGGGGTCAAGATACACGGTACGGAGGCGGATGACTCGCGCAAGAATTCCCTTTCTGAAGGCTCAGGGTGCCGGAAACGATTTTGTGGTGCTCGATGAGGATCTGACAGTTGTCCCGACCGATCTATCTCCCATGGCACCGATCTGGTGCTGCCGACGTACGGGTATCGGGGCCGATGGCATCCTGGTGATCCGGCGAGGAGGATCGCTACCTGCGATGGAATGCTGGAATGCCGATGGCAGTCGTGCCGAAGCCTGCGGCAATGGACTGCGCATCGTGGCACTCATCCTGTCCGGGGAAAAGGCCGGCGAGGTGTCGATCGAAACCGATGCCGGTGTAGTCAGAGTCCAGCAACGCCGGCGAGGCGATGGTGAGTTCATCGCAGAAGCTTCGCTCGGGATTCCGCTTCTCGAAGACCCCATCACGGTCTCGATAGGGCACACAAAGCTTCAGGCCATCCCGGTCAACATGGGAAATCCGCACCTGGTGGTCGCCCTCGATCCGGAAGGCACACCGGACCCAGTGCACTGCTACGGCCCGACCGTCGAACACGCCATTGCCCAGCGCGCCAACGTCGGGTTCGTACGTATCGACGCACCGAATCGGTTGGTCCTGAGGGTCTGGGAACGAGGCTGCGGAGAAACCCTGGCGTGTGGCACCGGAGCCGCGGCGGCGGTGGCAGCGCTGCATCCGGGCGGAGCCATCGCCGATGAGGTCGAGGTGCAGATGCGCGGTGGGGTCCTTCAGGTACGCCTCGACCCGAACGGGGGCGTTCATGTCGAGGGTCCGGCGAAAGTGTGCTTCGAAGGGGAACTGCTGGTCGATCAGGAGCATCTGAGACCCGAACAGATGGACATCCTGCCGATCGAGTCACCGCAGAGCCGCTAGACGATCTCGACTCCCTGGCCCGCCACGATCTCGCCGATGATTCGCGCCTCTTCACCCGATTTCTCCAGCACCGCCACCGCATCGTCGGCCTGCTCGGCCGCGGTCACGATGACCATGCCGATCCCCTGGTTGAAGACCCGATCCATCTCCGCCTGAGCGACTTGAGCGTGCTGCTCGATGAGCGAAAAGATCGCCGGTCGTTGCCAATCATCGCGAACCAGTCGCGCAGTCATTCCTTCGGGAAGCACCCTCGGAATGTTTTCGATGAGACCCCCACCTGTGATGTGCGAGACCGCGTGGACTCCTGAACCGAGTTGCTCGATGAGTGCCAGCACCGGTTGCACATAGATGCGTGTCGGTTCCAGCAGCACCTCGCCGAGTGTCGCGCCGAGACCGCCTGGATCTTCATCGAGAGGCAGTGCATCCGATCCTTCGAGAAGCGCCTTGCGCACCAGCGAAAAACCGTTGGAGTGGACACCACTCGAGCAGATCCCGATGACCGCATTCCCAACAGAGACACGAGCGCCATCGATGATTTCATCTCGCTCGACCACTCCGACCGAGAAACCGGCCAGATCCAGTTCTCCGCCCTCATAGAATCCCGGCATCTCGGCGGTCTCGCCCCCGAGCAGGGCGCAACCCGATCGACGACAACCCTCGGCGATCCCTTCCACCACCACTGCGATGATCTCGGGAGCGATTTTGCCGGTTGCAACATAGTCGAGGAAGAACAGCGGACGGGCACCTGCAACCACCAGGTCGTTGACGCACATCGCCACCAGATCGATGCCGACGGTTTCATAGACACCGCAACTGAAGGCGACCTTCAACTTGGTACCGACTCCATCGGTGGCACCGACAAGGATCGGATCACGAAGTTGCTTGCCAAACAGAGAACCATCCCCATCCAGCAACCGGAAGAAACCCCCGAAGGCGCCATGCGATCCACTCAGAACTCGTTCGTCCTGAGTCGAGAGCACCGCTTCGCGTATTCGCTCTACCACGGCGTTGCCCGCATCGATGTCGACTCCGGCATCTCGGTAGGTCAATCCCCTCGTCGTGGGTTCGACCGGCGTCTCATCCACCATGAGCGGCTTCCTCTCTCTGAACTTCCCATAACCACTTCTCATCCAGGTCGAAGCGTCTCAGACGACGCCGACTTCGACGCGCCCGCGATTCATCACCGAGACTGCGCGATACCTGCCAATCGAGAAACAACAGATCGATATCACGATCATCTTTCACCAGACCGCTGTCGAGAGCGGTTCGTGCCCTCTGCATCCGTCCACGTAGATAACAACGCTGGGCATCATCGAGTGCCCGTTCCACCTGCTTGCGAATCCATCGACGATGGCTCGGGGAGGTCAGACGGTGAGTCCAGACCACGCTGATGAAGGTACAGACTCCCCCGAGTGCCGCGCCCAGCAACTGGGTCTGGGCTCGATCCGGTCCAGCCCACACCGTGGTGCCGGCCATCAACAGTACCCAACCGGTCCCCCCCATCAGCAGCAACACGAGCCCCCGCAGGACCCGCCCCAGCAAGATCGGCCCCATTCCCGGAATCACAGATGAGATCAGTAATAAGAATCGCAACGCCATCTCCTGGTTCGAGTTCTCCTGCAGTGTATCCCTCCAGGCGGCACGGGGGGAGCAGAAGGGATCCCCTTGTGTGGAACTGGAGGAGCGAGCAACCTGTCGTCATGGATCCAGACACCACTCCGGTCCCCGACCATGGCACTCTTCGCACCCTCGATGCGGCATTCAATCGGCTCGTGGAGGCGCTGCGGGTGGTCGAAGATCAGTACCGGTTCGGTCATGATCGAGTGGTCATCAGTGGGCGCTGGCAACTACTGCGCCGCCGTGTAGGTCAGTTGCGCTGCCAGGTGGAGGAGCTGGTCGGACTGCTGGCGGCGCACCGAGATGTGATGGGGGATCGATCGCGCCTCGCCTCCGGCAGTGGCCCACACACTCACAGGGGAGCTCTGATCGCGGCCAACATCTCCAGAGCACGCGAATCAAGCCGTTCGGTCGAGGAGATGATCCGTCTCATTTTGCCCCACCTGAGCGAGGAAGCTCAGGAAATCCGCCACCGCATCTACGAACTGGAATCCATCTCGTCTGCATTGATGCTGCGAGGATCACGCCTGGATGATCGTGATCTATATGTGCTCCTCACCGAGCATCTGTGCCACGGAGATATCCTCGAGACCACAATAGCGGCCATCGAAGGTGGTGCCCGGATGGTTCAACTGCGAGAAAAGACCCTGCCGGCCTCGCAGGTGCTCGAAAGAGCACGCCAACTTCGCGACATCACCGAGCAGCGCGAGGCTCTCCTCATCATCAACGATTCTGTAGAGATCGCCTTCCTCAGCGGTGCCGATGGGGTCCATCTGGGACAAGATGACATCGCTCCACACGAAGCTCGTCGAATCCTCGGAGGAGATGCCATCATCGGCCTCTCGACTCACGGGCCCGATCAGGCCGCCCGAGCCGCTGCAGCAGGTGCGGACTACATCGGTGTCGGTCCCATCTTCGAGACCGCCACCAAGCAACACCGACGGGCCGTCGGAACTGAATACATCCACCAGGCAAGCGAGGTTTGCGAACTACCGCGATATGCCATCGGGCATGTCGACTCTGACACGATCGACGAGGTGCTGGCTGCTGGAGCCAGCCGCATCGCCGTCTGTACCGGCATCATCGGGCGTCGGGATCCGGCAGCTGCGGCGCGCCTGCTGTGCGAGAAACTGGCTCACCAGCGATCCCCGGAGGTCATCGATGACGCCATCGACCGATGAGCCTGCCCGACCTTCCCTGCTCAGAAGACTCTACGATCTGATTCTTGCGGAAGCGGAAACGAAACGGGGTCCGGCAATACTGGCCGGGGTTGCCTTCACCGAATCGAGTTTCTTTCCGATTCCCCCCGATCCACTGCTGATCGCACTGGGGATCGGCTCGCCCCGCCGAGCCATCCCGCTGGCACTGTTGACCACCGCCATGTCGGTCCTCGGAGCGATACTCGGATACGCCATCGGAGCGTGGATGATGGAGACCATCGGAACCTCGATCATCTCCTTCTTCGGCGCCGAGCAACGCTTCGAGCAGCTGGTGGAGCAATTCCGCGGGGTCGGATTCCTCGCCATCCTCACCGCCGCCCTCACTCCCATCCCCTACAAGATCTTCACCATCGCGGCAGGCTCTGCGGCGATACCGCTGAGCGTTTTCATCACCGCAAGCATCATCGGCCGGGGAGTTCGCTTCCTCGCCATAGGGATTCTGATCCGTCTCTACGGGGCGGCGATCGAGCAGTTCATCGATCGCTGGTTCGGCGTTCTGAGCGTGCTGGCGTTGATTCTCGCGCTGCTCGGGTTCCTCGCCATCAGTGGATTGTGAGCACGAAACCGCAAGATTCCGGCGCAGGTGCAGCATTGGCGTGAACGATCAGCGCTGCAACGCTCGACGCAACTGATCCAGCAGCGCAGCTTCGATGGCGCTGTCGTCTACCAGTACTTCGATCTGGAGGGGAGCCCCGACCTGTGCCCGGGCCTCGGCTTCAGAGCGCCATGCCTCGGCATTCTCATCGGTGACGATGGCCAGCAATCCCGGTCCCGGATGTGCATCCGCTGGTTGCGGCGGATCCGGCAGACCTTCCATGCCGAACCAACCGGGAGGTCCATCCAGCGCCACCAGGGCCACCGGCCAGTCACTGTCTCCGATGGCCACCGAGGCGACCGCTTCGGCTCCGCTGCCACTACCGGCGAGAACCACCTGATCGGCGGCCAGATTCCGCTGCACCAGCAACACCTTGCGCAGCCGCTCGAGTCCAAAGGAGAGCATCGCGAGATCCTCGTCACGATGGTCGGGAGCCACCCACAGACCGCCGCTACCAGCCGAGTACATCGGCTCCACCACCACGATGCACGGCCGCTCTCCCAGCGCCTCGCGCAGCCTCTCCAGTTCCTCGGCAGGAACGCTCTCAGCATCGGGCAACCAGACCAGCAGTGGTGCCGGACCGGCACTGCGAGGTGGAGCATCGATGAGATAGCGCAATGTCCTCGGCAGGTAGATCGCCAGACTTCCTGACTTCTGACCCCTCGAGATCGGCTCGGTCATGACGATCCAGTCGGCGCGGGGATCTCCTGCATCGACGGTCGCCGCTTGCACATCGAAGGAGGGAACGATGTGAACCGTTGCCAGATCCGTAGAGGGACGTCTCAGCAATACCTGACGAGCAGCACCATCGCGTTCGAGACTGTGGA
The DNA here is from genome assembly GCA_963854815.1 of Planctomycetes bacterium UBA1146. GTDB lineage: Bacteria > Planctomycetota > UBA8108 > UBA1146 > UBA1146 > UBA1146. The sequence goes on along the minus strand of CAWLAN010000020.1, from coordinate 8,859 downwards.
ATCCTCCATTGATGTGGATCACTACTGAATCAGGAAAGTCTCCCAGAGCCCGCACTACCGATTCACCCATCGTGTTGTCCCACAGGCTCTGCACCTTCTCGAGCCGATCTTCAACCGTTGCTGCCGCTGTCACGTGACCGTGACCGCGCACCGTACGGTCATAGCGCTGCCAGTAACGCTCTGTATTGGCAAGCAACTGGGAAGCGATGGTCTCTCTTGTCGTTTCATCGAGTGCCGAAAGTCCTCCACCGAAGGCCACCTTGCGCCAGACGGAAGCGGGAACATTGGCAGCGATCACCGGAACACCCTGCTGCTTCGCCCAATCCAGGATGGGGCGATAGCCGGTCTCGTAGTTGTTCCAGGGATTCGATTGCTCCAGAAATTCATCTTCTTCGATGGCTCCGGACAGATAATCATCTACCACCGACTGTCGATCTCGTCCGAACATCTCCATCGAGATCACGACATCTCGTCCGGCACGGTGGATTCCCTTCACAACTGCGAGTTCGAGCCGGTGAGTGACATCATCGAGATGCGTTTCGCCGAGAAAGACCACTTCCCTGGTTGCCAGATCCGCGATCATCTGCTCGAGGCTTGCACGTTTGCCCTGGTCTGCGCAGTGAACGCGGACGTGACGGTCGAGCGGATGCCCCTGTACGCCTTCACCCACCCAGGACAACCCGCTGCAGCCCAACAGTTGGGTGAACAGCGGTATCCACAGCAACAGCAGGAGAAGTCTCTTCATCGCCACCACTCCTCGATCCAGGCTGCCGCCTCCTGCAGATCCTCGACGACGGCATCCGCCTCGATTCCGGCGCCCAGAGGTGCTTTTCCCCTGCCGGTTCGAACCCGAATCCGGGTCATCCCCAGCGACTGGGCCGCCTCGATGTCGCAGGGCGAATCTCCCACCATCACGGACCGATCGAGATCGATCCCGTGTTGCTCTGCAGCTCTGAGGAACATCCCCGAAGCGGGTTTCCGACAGTTGCAACCGGCATCCGGGAGATGCGGACAGTGTTCTACCGAAGCGATGGAAGCACCCCAGCAATTGCAATCATCCACCAGTTTCTGATGAATCGACTGCACCACCTGCTCGGTGATCCAGCCCCTATCGATGGCGGATTGATTGGTGACCACGACGATGGGGTGACCGAGCCTCCCGAGACGTCCCATCGCTGCCGGTGTGAAATCGTAGTAACGGAACTGCTCGCCGCTGAGAACCGATTCCTGGAGGAAGTGATTGAGGACTCCATCCCGATCGAGAAAGAGGCCCGGTACGCCGCTCAAGATCCCGGTCGCCCCGTCGCACGCTCGGCCAGAAAGCTTCTGACGGCAACCCGGAATCCGTGGATGATCATATGGGCCATCACCATGTGAGCATCCTGAGCAGATTGCATCTCGTCAACTTCGACATGGAGAGAAATATCCACCAGTTCCCGTAGTCTGCCGCCGTTGAATCCCGTCATCGCAGCGGTCAAGCAGCCGATCTCCCGAGCACGCTCGATGGCCGCAACCAGATTGGATGAGTTGCCGGAGCCACTCAACGTCAGCACCAGATCGCCTGCACGAGCCCACTGCTGTACCTGTTCGGTGAAGATCGCATCAAAGTCGATGTCATTGCCCAGAGCCGTGATGATGGAGGGACTTTCGTTGAGACTGAGTATCCTGAGTCGCTTTGATTCCGACATGGGAATCGCGTAGGTCGCCAGATCTTCGGCCAGATGGGTCGCGGTGGCGGCACTTCCTCCGTTGCCAAAGACGATCATCTGGCGGTCCTCGTGCCAGGCCTCGATCACCTTGGAGGTGAAGAGAGCCACCGATTCGACCTCGATCCTCCCCAGAGCCTGCTGGCTGCAGTCGAGGTAACTGTTCAGTTCAGCACCCAACGAATCCAGATCGAATCCGCCGGGGCCAGAATCAGTGGCTGACAAGGCTCCTCCAGACCCCTGGAGGATACATCCTGGAATCCTTCGCGACAGCCCGAGGCAGCCACCAAGGTAGCAACTTCCGCAACTACGTCTTCAGGTGATTGGGAGTAGGATCAGGCATGACCCCCAGGTACGGGGGGAAAGGGGTTCACTGTTGCTCAGCCTCTCTACAGCCGTGATCCCGCTCCAGCCTCTGTCATTCGAGGCCAAGGTGAAGTGGATTCTCGATGGCGAGATCCCGGGGGTCATTCCGGGAGCGCAGATGACCGCCGAGGAGATTCCACTATTGATCCGCGAGGCAACAGGCGCAGGCCATCTGGTACCTGCTGTGGAGACTCCCCGGGCGCTTCCGGGTGATCGTCCGGCGCTATCGCCCGGCAGGGTCCCATCTATTTGTGCTGTGGAGGAAAATGAACGACTCCTCGCAACTGAATCCTGTCTGCAATCCGTCACCCTGGCACAGCAACACGAGATCGCCATCGTGATTCTTTCTTGCGGGAGCCGAACCCACCTGGATCATCATCTTCAACAGGAACAAGTGGTCGATGAGATCGATGCGAAGAAGAAACGCCTGGGGAATGACCCGCGCGACCCTGAAGTGGCACGCTGGCATGAGAAACTACACGAGCAGCAGGGTAAACGTCTCCAGCAATTGACTCGAAGGGGTGCGCCAGACCCAGGGTTACTGAAAAAACAGCGCGACTCGCTGTTACGATCCCTCGATGCGGTTCTGCAGGAAGCCTCACGCCGACAAATCCACGTTGCCGTGCGAGAATCGGACCAACTGGGCAGGTTACCGCCGAGAGAATATCTGGATGAACTGACAGAGATCTTCCAGGGAGCGCCTCTCGGTTTCGTCTGCGATCCTGCCGGAGCCTCGGTTTGTACGCTGCTGAGCGGACTGGAAGGATCTTCGCTGTTGCCCGATCCACAGCCGCTCCTGGGGGTCATTCTTCGCGACCGAATCGGACCGCGTGCCGGAGCCCTGCTTGGTGAGGGAGACCTCGACATGGAGTTGCAATTCGGCAATTACGCGGCAAATCTTTTGCGAATCATCGAGGCTCCACCGGCAACCGATCCGGTCAGGATTCAGCAACTGGCGGCAACGTGCCGTCAACTCGGTATCGATGGAGATGCGCCGCCGCAACCAGCAGACGCCTTCCCTATCATCGGAGGACCCTGAGTCGATCAAATCGGTGCAACGGGCACAAAAAGGCCCATTAGCAGCCCGATCATCCCGCAGATGGGGGTCGAGGGGGGGAGAAAAAAAGAGACCCAACCCAGAAGGGGGAAATTAGGGGAATGTTCCGGGCCGGGTCTTCAGGAACTTGTCAGGACTCGAAAACAGGAAGAAACGGAGCACCAGATCGATATCCGCGCCGTGCGCGAGGCATCCGGGTCCGCAGGGACGAAAAATAAATTCCGGTCTCGGAACCAAGTCATCCCCTGAATCCTGTGTTACGAGATTCGGTGTGGATTATCCACAAGTACTAAACATAGATCCAGTCCAAAAATCCCCAGATGAGAAAGATTTTTTAGTACCATTGGTGCCGGGTCAGACCGAACCTATCCTGCGCAAAACCCTGTTAGATAGGCACCTAGGAGATCTTCCGAGGTACCAGGGCGGCTCGTGACACACGAGAGGACTCCGTTTGCCAATTTCCAAAGGTGTCCTCGAATCTCTTTCACGTGCCTCCTGGATTCGAAAGATGTTCGAGGAGGGTAACCGGCTCAAGGCCATCCATGGCAAAGACGAGGTCTTCGACTTCACACTCGGCAACCCTCACCTGCCCCCTCCTGCACCATTCGTCGAGAAACTGCGTGATCTGGTCAATGGATCCCAGGAAGGAATCCACCGGTACATGCCCAATGCCGGCTGGCCCGAAGTCCGTGAAAAGATCGCCGCACATCTGACTGATCGAACCGATATGCAGTGGACCGGATCTCACATCGTAATGACCGTGGGCGCCGGTGGAGCTCTGAACATCCTGCTCAAGACACTTCTGAATCCCGGCGATGAAGTGATCATCCTCAGCCCCTATTTCGTCGAATACATCTTCTACATCGAGAATCACGGTGGCGTCGTCGTCGATTGTCCCACCAGTGTAGATTTCTGCCCCGATCCGGAAGCACTGCTATCGCGGGTCACGAATCGCACCCGTGCCGTGATCATCAACAGCCCCAACAATCCCACCGGACGCGTCTACAGCGAACAAGAGCTCAATCGCTTCAGTGATGGATTGAGGGAAGCCTCTGCCAGTATTGGCGAGCCGATCTACCTCATCTCCGATGAACCTTACCGCAAGGTGACTTACGGAAACGTGGTCTGCCCCGAAATCACTGACTGCTACGACGATACCATCCTCATCACCTCTCATTCCAAGGACCTGGGGCTGGCGGGAGACCGGATCGGCTACCTTGCCGTCTCGCCGAAGGCCGCGGATCCCGCAGACCTGATTTCAGGGTGCACATTTTGCAATCGGATCCTCGGTTTTGTGAATGCACCCAGTCTTCTTCAACTGGCGGTTGCAGATTGCCAGGATGTGTCCGTGGACTGTCAGGAATATGCTCGTAACCTGAAACTGCTCAGCGACCAACTGGATCAACTCGGCTTCGACTTCGTCGCACCTGGAGGCGCTTTTTTCCTGTTCCCGTCCGTCCCCCAACTCGATGACGTCGAGTTCGTGCAACTTGCGATGGAGGAGAAAATCCTCGTCGTCCCGGGAAGTGGTTTCGGGAGAGCTGGACACTTCCGTATCTCCTTCGCAATTCCCGAGGCGATGGTTGAAAAGTCCCTTCCCGCCTGGGAACGGTTGGCGCAGCGTTGCCCGGCCCTCGGACGCAACCAGGAGAGGACCATCGATTGAGCATCCTGTGGACCCCGTCGACCCGATGCGACGGGACAGTCCAGCTGCGGCAACTCCAGGAGATCCTCTCCCAGCCCCCGGGATTCATCCAGTCGATCGAGGACGACTCCGCTGTGGAGGCGGTGGAACAGATCGCCGCGACAATTCCCACCGAAGACTCGATCCTTCTGCTCGGGATCGGCGGATCGGCACTCGGGGCTCGGGCACTGGCCGACTCGTTGGCTGGTGAAAACGCGCGGAAACTTGTCATCCTCGACAATATCGACCCGGACACAGTGGAAGGACATCTTTCACGCCTCGATCTTGCCAGGACCACGATTCTGGTCATCTCCAAATCTGGAACCACTGCCGAAACTTCGGCGCAGTTATTGAGGGCGATCTCAGCTGTTCAAGCGGCAGGAGTCGACCCCGATCAGAAGATCATCGCCATCACCGATCGCGAAAAAGGGCCGCTACGGGCTCTCGCCTCGAGCAGGAACTGGCGTTCTCTCGAGGTTCCTTCCGATGTCAGTGGACGATTCTCGGTGATGACTGCCGTCGGCTGGCTACCGGCCATCCTGGTCGGAATCGACATCCGGAAACTCGTTTCTGGCGCCAAAAATTGCCTCGAGGATCTACGCCATGCCGGTGAGGATCACGCGCTGATACAGTGGACAAGCGACTGGGCAAGTCGTGCATCGAGCCACAAGACGGTGGTTCTGTTCTCCTATCGCGATCGCCTGCGGACATTTGGAGACTGGTTCGCGCAGTTGTGGGCAGAGAGCCTCGGCAAACGTAAAAACCTCTCTGGCGCGGAAGTGTGGGCCGGATCGACTCCTCTGGTGGCCCGCGGAGTAACCGATCAGCACTCCCTGGTTCAACTGTTCATGGAGGGGCCGGATGACAAGCAGTATCTGTTTCTCGATGCTCCCGTCGAAGGAACAGACCCTCCCATCGATCCGGCGCTGGCAGGTCTCCATCCCGATTTCGAGTACCTGGCGGGCAAGAGTCTCGGTCAACTTCGCAGTGCCGAGTATGAGGGCACCATCGCAGCCCTTCGTGGCGCCTCGAGACCGGTTTCCACCATCGAGTTGGAGAAACTGGATGCAGCACATCTCGGAGGCTTGATGTTGCTCTGGGAGATGATGACGGTGCTGGCTGCTGCGGTACTCGAGGTGGATCCCTATGACCAGCCCGGTGTCGAGGCGGGAAAAGCAGTCTCTTTTGCAATACTGGGCCGAGAAGGTTGGCAAGGGCGAGCATCGAAGATCACTGGAGGTATCGCCTCACCCTCACCGGCCCCCCCCATCGACTGCTAGAGGCCGCTATTCAGGCGCTGGTAGTGGAACTTCTGCGCGTCACCAGACGGATACGGGCATTCCATTCGTCTGCAGAGATCACACCCTTCTGGATCAGTAACTCGATGAGTGCCTTCTGCAGCAGTACTTCATCCTGGGCGCCGGTCGCTACAGACACAGGATTCGGCTCCGATTTGCGCGACACGGCCTTGCTCTTGTTGCGCACCGACCCTCTGGGTCTCGGGGCGCGCGAAACCTCCGAACTGAAAAAATCCATCGGAAGCGAGAAACGTTGCGCAATCCGTCGTATCAGAGCGCTACTGGGAAGGCTCTGACCATCGAGGACGTCCTGGATCGTATTCGGTAATACCCCGACTCCCCTGGCCAGACCGGGAACGGTCTCGTGATGAGTATCGATGAGAAAACGGATCTTTCGAACCACTTCCTTGGACTCTGACAGCGCATCGTCGATGGTCTTGTCCTCTTGTGGCATCTTTCCTCCCTGGCAACCTCTATTGGAGCAGCATCCATCTGCTCTATCGGTTGACCGGAAGTATCTCTGGAGGACTTTCTGTTACCGATTTGCCAGCAGCAGTAGAGCGTTGAGGAACAGATCCGCCGTTCCACGCCAATAGGCGCGAAAGAGCGGATCTCCGGCAAATAGTACCACTTTACCCCGGCCCTTCCGCTCCACGACCAGCCACACCCCGCCCGACAGGGCCTGCTGGTTCTGCTCGGAGATGAAACCGCTGACCACCGGATTCTCTCCGGCAAGAACTCCTACATCGCCGGCATCTCCTTTCAGGTCGAAAATGCGTGCACTTCCGATGAAACCATGAACACGCGACGACTGACCGAAAGAAATGGGATGATCGGGATCGAGATCGATCCGTACGATGTTTCCCGGCACCTGCTGCAACCGTCGCTCTTCACGCACATCGGCCAGGGTCCGTCGTTTCGTTTCACTCTTTTCCTTTTCGGGGGCCTTCTTCACTTCGTGAGAAACGAGCCCGAGTCCTGATTCGCCGCACTGGAATGCGCTACTTCCGAGAGCCAGTAACACCCCACCTGCACGCACCCAGTCTGCCAGGGCTTCCTTGCTTCGTTCTCCCAGTCCCGATCCCCGAAATCCGGAAGGGATCACCAGAACATCGAAACGATCGAGAGTTCTGCCGAAATCTCCTGCAGAGATGGAGGTGAATGCGATACCTACATCTTGTTCGAGGAAACTCCATACAGCACCGTAGGAGGTGCTCGACACCGAGGAAGGTCCCAGCACCGCGATGCTGGCATGAGCCAGTTCGGGGAAGGAACCGGAACCGAGATCGGGTCCCTCATCAGTCCAACCACTGGGGGTCCCCCGAAAGAGCGTACCGGTCTGCTGGGCGACTCTCGAAACCGTTTCGTGAGTGTTCTCGGAGGAGACCCAGACCACCAGCGTTCCTGCGGGATATTCAACTCCCTGCAACTCGATCTTCTTGGTCACCAGATCGACGCGTTCACCGGCATTCTGGAGAGCCCGGAGTGCCCGAGCCGAGGGCACCCCACCCCATCGATGGAGATAGGCAACACCGGCACGTTGCTCGATCCTGCCCACCGGAGTCTCCAGTTCCCCGACCGGAACGAGAATTCCATCGACGGGCTGACTCGCAAGATAGGCATCCACTCCAAAAGCCATCGGCAGAGACCATGCCGCCACGTCATAAAAATTAGCCTCCTCTGCGCTGGCATTGGGCTCCAGCAGAGTTCTTGCCAGACGTCCCTGAGGTTGATCCAGCGGTACGATCACCGTTCCGGCAGCTAACTTGAGAATCTCCATCTCGGTACCGTCGTGATGAACCAATCCTTCCACCACCACCTCGTCCATCGTCTGGACCAGTTCGATTCCCTGAGCCCGGAGCAGTTTCAACAGCGACAGACGACGGTCACCACCCCCCGGTGGAAAGATGAACTGAGCCAGGTCCGACGACCGGCCGGCATGAATGGCACCCTCCCGAAAAGCGAAAAAGTCCTTCTGGAGGCGGATGCGGTTTCGAGCGGCACAATCAACGGTTGCCAGACCTGCGACGTGATGGTGGTGAAGGCGATCTGCCAGTGTCAGGATGGTTTCGTTGCGACGTCGATAAGCCAGCCCAGCACCACCTCCTCCTGCTTGCTCGTATGTCATCCCGATCGAGCCGTTGAGGGCTGGCCATGAATCGCCATATGCCGGATAAAACAGGTCGAACTGTTCGGCGGTGTAATACTTCCAACCGAATCGATCGAAGGCACCGGCATTCGCGAGACCGAACACCTTGCTCCACTCGACCCGATCGTGCGGGATGTTGGCATTGATCGGTTTCTCGGGTGGAAAGAAGAAATAAGTGGACTCCGGCGACATCTCGTGGAAATCAACATGCACCAGTGGCTGCCAGCGTAGGTACTGCTCGATCCGGGCTCTGGTTTCCGGCTGGCTCTGCCAGGCCCAGTCCCGATTCAAATCGAACAGGTAATGATTGCTACGGCCAGACGGGGAGGGAGGATCATGTTCTGCAGCTGCCGGATCGGGGTTGGCAGGCCGTGCCTGCACTTGCTGGTACCAGTGTAGATATCTTTCACGGCCGTCCGGGTTCAGCAACGGATCGATGATGACGAGGCAATTCTCGCGAATCTGACGAATCATCTGATCCGATCCATCCGCGAGTTGATGGATCGTCGCCAGCGCCGCCTCGGTCCCCGAGGACTCATCGCCATGAACGTTGTAGGAGAGCCACACCACCGCCGGAAGGTCCGCGAGCAAGGTGTCCA
>CAWLAN010000019.1:0-24420 GCA_963854815.1 Planctomycetes bacterium UBA1146 | reverse complement strand
TCGGAGGTGGGACTGCAACTGGAAGAGAGCGAGCCCGACGAGTCATCCTGAGAAAGGGGTCGTGGGGCTGCCGACTCGCCGGAATTGGCGAATTTCCGTACATCTCTTCAAGAAATCAACGTTTCCGGCTTGCCATCGGGGGCTCCTCCAGTGTATCCATCGGAGATTCCAGGAACCCTAAGGACCTGATCTGGCCTTTTGGGTGGCCCGGAATCATGAGAACTGGCAATCGACAGCCGCCAGATAGCGGCCATTTGCTGCGCTCTTGCACGCCGGTTGCTTTTCGAGGAGGGGTCGTAAGGGAGGTACCGACATCGCCGAGCAGACCAAATACAGGGTGATCGATCGACCCGGACCTGGCTCCGTGCGCGTCATCGACGAAGAGGGTAACCAGGTAGGTGTCATGGGAGTGGTTGAGGCACTGGATCTTGCGAATGAAAAGGAACTCGATCTTGTCGAGATGAACCCGAAGTCAGATCCGCCTCTGTGCAAGATCATGGACTTCGGAAAGTTCAAGTACGACCAATCCAAGAATTCGAAGCAGATCCAGAAGGTCCGGAAGATCAAGGAAGTAAAGTTACGTCCGAAGACGGAGAAACATGATTTCGATGTCAAGCTTCGTCGGGCTCGCAACTTTCTTGAAGAAGGTCACAAGGTGCTCGTGACGATGGTTTACCGAGGACGGGAGCAAAGGCATCCGGAACTGGGACGTGATGTCCTGATGAGGTTCTTCGCGGATCTCGAAGATCTGGCAAAGATGGAACGAGAGCCTGTGCAAGAAGCGCGTAATCGCATGGCGATGGTGCTGACGAAAAAGAAGTAATACGAGAAGGGTGCTCGCCTTCGAGTGCCCGCTGCAGAAAGGTGTCGTACGTGGCCAGGAAGACTTACAAGCCTCATAAGGGTTTGCAGAAACGGGTCAAGGTGACAGGAACAGGCAAGGTGAAGCGTCACCGGGCCGGAAAGAGTCACCGCATGTACAGCTGGAGGCCCAGACGCGTCCGGCGCGGACGTAGCGCCGAGATTTGCCCGAGTTGTGATGCCAAGGTGATCAAGTTTCTGCTGGGGATCGGCTAACTGGTCGACCCGGTTGCATGGTTGGGTTTGTTTGTGTTCGGTTTGTTGTAGTACAGTATCGAGGCGCCAGCAGGCGCACCGGCCGACGTTGACGGGGTAGACGGGCGGATGAGCCCCTAGCGAGTCGAAGTGGACTCCTCCCGAGCGATGTCCTCTGGAAAGGGATCAGGATGGCACGAGTACGTTTTAGCGTCGCTCGTCACAAGAAACATAAGCGGATCCTCAAGAAAGCACGAGGATTCTTCGGAGCGGGCAGTCGCCAGTACAAAACTGCTCGCCAGTCAATTGTCCGCTCGGAAGTCTTCGCAACCCGAGATCGCCGCAATCGTAAGAGGCAATTCCGTCGTCTCTGGATCACCCGAATCTCTGCTGCTTGTGGTCAAAACGGCATCTCCTATAGCCGTTTCATTCACGGTCTCAAGGGCGCAGAGGTTGCCCTGGACCGGAAGATGATCTCCGAACTGGCGATTCGTAACAATGAGGCCTTCGTGGCCCTCGTCGGAATCGCTCGCGGCGACCAATCATGAATCAAGGATCCTCGAAGGATCTTGAGACCCTGGAAATTGAGGCACTGAAGGCCATCGAATCGGCCACTGATGCTCCTGCCCTCGAGGCGGTGCGCATCGGTGTACTCGGTAAGAAGGGCTCCCTCAAAGATGTCCTTCGCACCCTCGGTTCCCTGCCGGTGGAAGAACGCCCCGCTTTTGGAGCGCGCGCCAATGTCGTCAAGGAGAAGGTCGAAGCGGCGCTGAGCGAGGCGAAGGTGCGCCTCTCGGTCGCCTCCCCCAAGTCCAGCAACAAGAAGCGCAGACTCAGTGCTGACGTGACTCTCCCCGGCACAGAGGTGCCCCGCGGTAGTCGCCATCCAGTCCAGTTGGTTAGCTCGCGCATGATCAGGATCTTCGGAAACCTTGGTTTTGAGGTCGCCGATGGCCCCGAGGTCGAGGACGAGTGGCACAACTTCACCGGACTCAATATTCCTGTCGATCACATCGCCAGGGATCCAGCCGAGAACTTCTACTTGCAGGACGATCTACTGATGCGAAGTCAGACTTCGACCGTTCAGATCAGGGTCATGGAGGGGACTCCACCGCCACTGAGGATCATCGCTCCGGGCAAGGTGTTTCGTCCTGATACCGTCGATGCGACTCATTCGTACATGTTCCATCAACTCGAGGGGTTGGTCGTCGACGAGGGAATCACCTTTGGTCATCTGAAGGCAACGCTGCTCGACTTCTTCCAGCAATTGCTGCCAGACGAGGGGATGAAACTTCGACTGAGGCCTTCCTTTTTCCCTTTCACTGAACCCAGTGCCGAAGTGGATCTGTTCTGGCGTGATGGTTGGATGGAAATGGGGGGGTGCGGGATGGTGGATCCCAATGTGCTCGAGTCTGTCGGAATCGATTCAGAGAGATGGACCGGGTTCGCATTCGGGTTGGGTATCGAGCGGATTGCGATGGCCTCCTACGGCATTCCGGACATCCGGTACTTCACCGACAATGATGTTCGATTCCTCCAACAATTTTCCTGACAAGGCACCGATGAAACCGAAACCGAGGATGTCAACATGAAGGTTTCTCTCAATTGGCTTCAGGAACACGTGAAGGTGGATCTTCCGGTGGAGGATGTTGCCTTCAAGCTCACCATGTCCGGGCTCAACTGTGAGAGCATCGAGAAGCACGGAGATGATCACGTGCTCGATCTCGAGGTCTCATCGAATCGGCCTGATCTTCTGGGTCACCGGGGGATTGCCAGGGAACTGGCCTGCTTGCTGGGGCTGCCACTGCAACCGTTGGAACTCGATTATCCGGTGATCGAGAAGGACCCCGATGACAGGAATCTCGATGAAGTTGTAGCCTTGATTGTCGATGACGAGGATCGATGCGGTAGATATATCGCCAGGGTCGCTCTGGATGTCAAATCGGGGCCGAGTCCCGCCTGGTTGCGCCAACGGATCGAGGCTATCGGGCTCAGATCCATCAATGTGGTGGTCGACCTCTCCAACTATGTATTGATGGACCTCGGGCAGCCGCTACATGCCTTCGATCTCGATCTTCTCGAAGGAGAAGAAGTCGTCATCCGCAGAGCAATGCGCGGCGAGAAGTTTGCCGCCATCGATGGGAGTGATCACGAACTGGATTCCGAGGATCTGGTCATCGCCGACTCTGCACGAGTTGTCGCCCTGGCCGGGGTGATGGGAGGATCGCAGACAGAGGTCGATGGTAAGACGTCGAGGATCTTGCTGGAGAGTGCCTGGTTCGAACCGGTACCTGTCAGGGAAACCTGCCGCAGATTGCTCCTCAATAGTGATTCATCACACAGGTTCGAGAGACGAGTGAACGTCGATGGAGCCGATATCGCTTCTCGCCGGTTTTTCCATCTGTTGTGTCGAGAGACCGATGCACAGGTTCTGGCAGGTTGTCTCGAGACGATTCGGGAGCATCTTGTCGATCCCGTACCACCCATCACCGTTCGTCCCGAGCGGGTCGAGTTGATTCTCGGACAAGCGATTTCCGAGCAGGAGATCACCAGGATTCTGGCCGGTCTGGGATTCGTCGAGGAGTCCCAGGGGGATGCTGCTGGTAAGTGGTCGGTCCCCTCCTGGCGTGCTGATTGCAGCCGTGAAATCGATCTCATCGAAGAGATCGGTAGGATTCACGGACTCGACCGGGTGCCCGATCGTCAGATGGAAGTACGGACTGTTCCCGAGTCCGACAGTGCTCAACTGGCCGAGCGGGTCAAGTCGCTGATGGTAGGGACAGGCCATCACGAGTCTTTGACCTTTTCGTTCGGAACTGCCGGAGAATTTGACGAGATCGAGAACTGGTGGTGTATAGGAGAACCGTGGGTCGTGAAAAATCCCGTCCGTAGTGACGAGGGAATCCTGCGTCGCAGCATCCTGCCAGGATTACTATCCTGCGTCCGGGGAAATCGAGTTCATGGTGTCGAGACGGTACGACTTTTCGAGGTAGCCCGTGTTTTTCACAGACGTGAGGGAGTGGACCGTCCGGTCGAAAAAGTTCACCTCGCCTGGGTTCATAGTTGCTTCGAGGGAATCGAGGGGAGCGAGGCTTACCGCGGGGTTCGAGGGGTAGCCGATGCGGTTCTGGATCTGCTTCGTATTGACAAGCATGTCCGTAGTTCCGCCACCTGGAATCCAGCCCCCGATGATTCTGGGATGCTATCCGGTTCGTCTGCTTCCCTGTACGTTTCCACCGATCGATTGGGAATTGTCGGTGCAGTCGAGTTGGACGGAGTCACCGGAGAAACCTGGTGTGGAGAACTCGATCTTGGAAGTCTCATCGACTATGCACAGGTCGATCTGCGATACGAGGAGTTCTCGAGGCAGCCTGGTGTTCGACGGGATCTCAACATCGTCATCTCCGATGACATTCTGTGGCGAGACATCTCGACCGAGGTGGAGGCTGCCCAACTCGATAATCTGGAAGATCTGACCTTCGTCGATCTGTATCGCGGAAAACAGCTCCCCAAGGGTCACAAGAGTGTCACCTTCAATCTGACGTTTCGTGCCGGGGATCGGACCCTGACTCACGAAGAAGTCGATGAGACGGTGCAGGGGTTGATCAAGCGGCTCGAGGAGCGGATCCAGGCGAAGTTACGCACCTGAAGGTGAGGGATTCATTCCTGGACGTAGACCTTCGATCCTACTTGCATCCAGGGGAATACATTCACGACGTCCTCATTCTTGAGACGGATGCACCCCTCTGAAACCTCAGAACCGATCGATTCCGGATCGTCAGTGCCATGGATCCCCAGCCCGTAATGAGTCGCTGAGTCCTCGAAGCCGATCCAGCGCTCGCCGAGAGGATTTCCCACATCGCCATAATCGAGCGGTGTACGACCGTCCCTGGGCTGCCACATCGGCTTTTTCTGAAGAATGTCAACGCTGAATACTCCAGCGGGTGTGCAGTTGTTCTTGCCATGGCCCACCGGATATCCAAAGAGCCACTTCCCGTCGATGAAGATATCGATCCAGAAATCGCTCTTGTCCACCATGGCGTAGACCTCACCTGTGAGGAACTTCAACTTCTGGCCCGGATGAATGGTATCGCCACGGATGTCGTTGAGCGATCGCAGAGAGTCGATGGAGATCTTGTTTTCTTTGGCGATCTTGTAGAGAGAATCACCGCTGACCACTGTCGCCATCGAGCACATCGAGAATGGTCGATGCGAGAGGACCCAGTGATCGACCAGATCACGAAGGCGCATCCGAATCGGTTGCCGCCAGGAATTCTCATCAGAACTGTTGTAGGCCTCGGAGAGTAGTCCCCAGCTCTTGACGGCAGAGGTGTCGTCCTGAAATCCGATCTCCTCTGCAACAAGGTAGCAACTTTCTCCATATCCTGGAGAGCTAGTCCCCGTCGACAAGATCTTGTGCGCGAAAAATGACTGCAGTTGACCACTCGATTTACGCATCAAGATGGCACGAGCAGTCCCCGCGAGTTCGCTGTTTGATTTCTCGAGAGAACCGAGTATGTCGATGGCTTGTCCGCGATCGTCCGTATCGCCAGTAGCCAGAAGTGCCTGGGCGAGGCGGATCCGGGTTCCATCATCGGGGTCCGTTGCCAGTTGAGAGCGTAATGACTGGACCTCGAACTGTTGATGGGAAATTACTTTCGAGCCGTTGGTATCGATCTCCTCGGGAGCTACAGGCTCGGGAGTGTCAGCGGAAACCTCACTGTTCTCGATAGGATTAGCAATCGCGGGATCGCTGGAATACCAGCGGGTGTATCCCCACCAGATTCCACAGCCGATGATCATCAACAGTATGAATGTGCGCATCCCACCTCTACTCCCTGGTTATTCATCTGGTCAGTGCAATTGATCGCCTCGACCCCCCCCCGGGTCGCTTTGCGGCTGGGTATTCTAGGCCGGCGATGGACTCCGTGCCAGTTGGGGATCGTTACCCGAGGATGGCTTGAACCGACAACTCCGAGAGATTCACCAGCCAATTGGGGAACAGGCCCAGTGCCACTGTGGCAATGGCGCAAACCGCTACGGTGAACTGGACGCCCCAGGAAGCCGGAATCAGGTCGAATGAGGTGCTGGGTTCTTTGAACCACATCGCGACCACTGGTCGCAGGTAGTAGTAAACACTGATCACGGAGGCGACTATGCCGATCAGGGCCAGTTGTAAGAAACCACCTTCAATCGCATCCCTGAAGATCATCAACTTTCCGATGAAACCGGAGGTGAGTGGTACTCCCGCCAGCGACAGCAGTGCCACGGTGAAGCCCAGTGCCAGCAGCGGGCGGGTTCTTGCCAGCCCATTGAGGTCCTGGACGTCATCGCGATCGGTTGCCACGCTGATGGCGACAATCACACCGAAGGCGGCAAGGGTGGTGACGGCATAGGAGAACAGATAGAAGGGTATGCTGGCCCCTGCTATCGCTCCCGAGCCAGAGACGGCAAGCACCAGGGGGATCAGCAGGTATCCGCTGTGGGCGATGCCGGAGTAGGCCAGCATCCTCTTCAGGCTCGACTGGTTCAGCGCGGCAAGGTTCCCCAGCAACATCGTGACCACGGCGATCGCGGCGAGGATCTGGGCGAGGATTTGACCTCCGCCTGTGAACAGTACAAATCGAAAAAGGGCGAAAAAACTCGCCGATTTTACGGCCACTGCCATCCAACCGACTGAAAGTGCAGGAGCTGCCTGGTAGACATCAGGAAGCCAGGAGTGGAAGGGCACCGCACCCACCTTGAAGCCGAAGCCGATCACCATCAAGAAAGTGCCCACCGCAAAGAGCGTGTCGTCATGCGCTGTAGAGGCAGCGATGTCTGCCAGAGAGATCGAACCTCCTGATGCCCCGTAGATGAACGCCATTCCCAGCAGCAGGAATCCACTCGAAAATGCACCCAGCACGAAATATTTGAAAGCGCCTTCACTGGAGGCCTGAAGATCCTTGCGGTAACCCGTCAGCACATAGACCGCCAGCGACAGGGTTTCTATCGCGACGAAAATCGAAATCAGGTTGGTCGCCTGGCACAGCAATACCATCGCTCCGCCACTGAAGCAGATCAGGCTGTGGAATTCGGCCCGGTTATTTCCACTGCTGGCGAGGTAGCCTCCTGCCATCAAGGTGCAAAAGAGAGCTGCTACAATTATGACTCCAGCACCCATCCTGCCGAACAGGTCATCGGTCATGGCGCCGGCATACAGTGCTCCCGAGGAGGGTTCCACTCCCTGGATGAAGAGGGAGGCCAGTGCCAGCAGGATTCCAGTGACTCCGATCATCGCCAGGTGAGTTTTTTCGGAGCGGGTGTTCGCCGAGGATTTCCCCAGATCAAGGAATAACTGCATCAACCCGGTGAAGAAGAGAATCCCCGCTGGCAGAAGGGCGATGATCTCTGCTCGAGAGATTGTGAGTTCCATCAGCGGCTCCTAGTTCTGCAACATCTCGATGTAGAGGGTCAATGTCGGCTGCACCATCTTGATGAAGGGGGCCGGGTAGAGGCCTAGCCACACCATCATCACGACGAACGGTGTCAGGTAGATCAGTTCTCGGGTGTTGAGGTCCGCAATGTGGCGATTTTCCTCGTGCACGAGAGGTCCGAAGAGGAATTTCTTGACCATGTTCAGCATGTACAGGGCGCCGAGCAGCACGCCGGTGCTGGCCAGAACTCCCCACAGGGGGACTGAACTGAAGACGCCATAGAGGAGCAGGAATTCCCCGACGAAGCCATTGAGTCCCGGCAAGCCGATACTCGAGAGGACTGCCAGCATGAAGAAGATGGAGAAGATCGGGACCACCTTGCAGATCCCTCCGTAGTCCGCCAGTTCCCTCGTGTGACGTCTTTCGTAGATGATCCCGATCATCAGGAACAACATTCCCGTCGAAAGACCATGATTGACCATCTGCAGAATGGCACCGGTGAGAGACTCCAGATTGGGAATGAAACACGCCAGCACGACGAACCCGAGGTGACTTACCGAGGAGTAGGCGATCAATTTCTTGATGTCGTTTTGTACCAGTGCCATGCAGGCCCCGAAGACGATACCGATGATCGCCAGCCAGGCCATCATCGATTGAAGATCGAAGGCCGCCTCAGGAAACAACGGGATGGCGAATCTGATGAGGCCATATGTCCCCATCTTCAGCAACACTCCCGCCAGCACGACGGAGCCAGCCGTCGGAGCCTGGACGTGCGCATCGGGAAGCCAGGTGTGAAGGGGAAAAAGGGGAACCTTGATGGCAAATGAAAGGGTGAAGGCAAGGAAAAGCCACAGTTGTTGATCAGAATCGAGCGGATGAGTGGTTCGGAGTCTCTCCATCAGCACCGGCAGATCGAAGGTACCGGCATGATGATAGAGATAGAGGATTCCCAGGAACATCAGCAGGCTGCCGACCATGGTGAAGATGAAGAACTTCAATGCCGCGTAGATCCGCTCCCTACCGCCCCAGATTCCGATGATCAGATACATCGGGATCAGCATCGCTTCGTAGTAGAGGTAGAACAGGATCAGATCGAGCGACACGAAAGCGCCCACCATGCCGGTCTGGAGTAACAGCAAGGCGATGTGGAATTCCTTCACCCGATCATCGATGCAAGCCCATGTGCTCAGGAACACGAATGGCATCGTGAAGCAGGTCAATAGCACCAGCAGTATCGAGATGCCGTCGACGCCCAGGTGGTAGGTGATCCCCAGCGATTCGATCCAACTATGTTGCTCTTCGAGTTGCATCGTTCCCAGGCTCGAATCGAAATTGGCGACCATCAACAGAGAGAACAGCAGGGTCAGGAAACTACCCATCAGTGCCAGTTGACGGATCAGTGCCCGGTTATTCCGGTCGACAAGACACAATGCCAGTGCCACCAATGCCGGTGTCAGGACAACGAGACTGAGAATCGGTAGGTTGAAGGATTCGAATTCAGGAATCACTGGGCGCCGCCTTCCCGTAGGAAGTTCAGCAAGATGTAGACGAGTACCAGCACTCCACAGCCGAAAGTGAGCAGGTATCCAGGAATGAATCCAGTCTGCATCCGGCGGAAGAGATTTCCGATGCCGCGCGTGAGTGACGCCAGCCCGTTGACGAGGATTCCGTCGATGATGATCCGGTCTAACAGGATGAAGAGCAGGTGGCTCAGCGTTTCGAAGGAACGTACGAAGATGCGATCGTAAATCTCATCGACATAGAACTTGCTGGCGGATAGTCGTCCGAGGGTCTTGCCGGCGCGACTATCGTTGAATGAAGTTCTCAGAGCTCGTCCTTTACCGTAACAGTGGATTCCGAGCATCAACCCTGAACCGGCGATGAGCACGCTCAGCAGCATGCTTTGCCACTCTGAAACATGGAGCGATCTCAACTGGTCCACGCTGAGGCCGCTGGGGCTGTGATGGAGCCCGGTGAAGTGACCCAGGCTGGCATGTCCTCCGAGAAACTCGGGGACGTTGAGGAATCCACCCAGAACACTGGCGATGGCCAGAACAAAGAGTGCGAAACCGATCCAGCCGCCGGGTTCGTGCACTTTTCCTTCGAGGCTCTCATCGACGCGGCTTTCACCCCAGAAGGTCATCGAAACGCAGCGGATCATGTAGAAAGCAGTCATCCCTGCGGTGAGGAAGGAGATCAGCCAGAACAATTGCGCGGATCCGACCGCGTTCTGGAAGCCTTGCTGGAAACCGGAAAACAAGATCTCGTCCTTGGAGAAGAAACCGGCCAGTGGGGGGACTCCTGCGATGGCCAGTGTCCCGATCAAGAAGGTGAAGTGGGTGAACGGCAATTGGTTCCTCAGTCCTCCCATCTTGCGCATGTCCTGCTCGTGATGCATGGCGTGGATCACCGAACCGGATCCGAGAAACAGCAGCGCCTTGAAAAACGCATGGGTGACCAGGTGGAACAGTGCTGCAGAAAATGCACCCATTCCCACCGCAAAGAACATGTAGCCCAGTTGGCTGATGGTGGAGTAGGCCAGTACCTTCTTGATGTCGTTCTGGGTGAAGGCGATGAATGCCGCCAGCAAGGCCGTACAGGCGCCCACCGCAGCGATCAAGCCCATGGCAGCGGGACTGGCCTCGAACAGCGGCATCAATCTACAGCACAGATAGACCCCCGAGGTCACCATGGTAGCAGCGTGAATCAGTGCCGAGACCGGTGTCGGGCCCGCCATCGCGTCAGGTAACCATACATAGAGCGGAATTTGCGCGCTCTTTCCGGTGGCTCCGAGGAACAGTAGAACCGCGATGGTGGTCACCACAGATGCGGCGCCCCAGGGGAAGGTCAGGGTTTCGGTCGAGACGCGCGTGATCTCTTCTGCCGAGGTGAGCAGCGAAATATCGAGGCTTCCGAAGTGTTGCAGGCACAGGAACATTCCGATGAGGAAGGCGAGATCACCGATACGGTTGACGAGGAACGCCTTCTTTCCTGCAACACAGTTGGCATCCTCTTCATACCAGAATCCGACGAGCAGGTAGGAGCAGAGACCTACGCCTTCCCAGCCGATGAACATCAACAGCAAGTTGTCGGCGAGTACCAGTAACAGCATGAAGGAGGTGAAGAGATTCAGGTATGAGAAATAACGGTGATACCCTGGATCTCCCTTCATGTAGCCGATGGAGTAAAGGTGGATCACAGAACCAACCCCGGTGATCACAAGACACATCACCGCCGCGAGACCATCGAAATGCAAGGCGAAGGGCACCTCGAGAGCCCCCTCGAGCCAGATCCAGGGGAATCCATCCCAGTGAAGTGCTTTGACCCCATCAACCAGTCGGCTCCAGGCCGCATAACAGATGACGAAGGACAGCACCGGTAGAAGACAGGCGATGATGGAGACGGCCTTGTGGCCGAGTTTGCGACCGAGCAATCCGTTGATCAGGAAGCCCAGGAAGGGGAGCAGCGGAATCCAGAGCAGATTGGTATCCAAATCGCTCCCCTCAGCCATTCAACCGGCACAGTGTGCGCAGATCGATCGATTGCCAGCGTCGCCAGATGACAAGCAGTAACGACAGGCCGATGGCGGCTTCAGCAGCAGCGACTGCCAGTACCATCAACGTGAAGATTTGACCTCCGTGTTCTCCTGCAGGCGAGCCCAGAGCATGGACGCGACCGAACGTAACGAGTGCGATGTTGACGGCATTGAGCATCAACTCGAGCGACATCAAAACGATCAGGATGTTGCGCCTGGCGAGGACTCCGTAGGTCCCGATGCAAAACAGAAGAGCACTCAGGTACAGGATGGAAGGAAGGCTAAACATCGGCGGTCACCGCTCCTTCCTCGTGCTGTTGCAAGTTTTTCTCGCTACTCTTTCTTCGCATCGCAAGATGCACGGCACCAATGATCCCGACCAGAATCAGTATCGATGTGACCTCGAAGACCAGCAGATGGTTATGGAATAGTTCGAGTCCGAACGCAGCGATGCTTCCATGAGAGAGCGGGATCTCTGCCAACGCCGGAATACCTCCGTCGGTTGTGAGTCTTTTCACTTCCTCAGAGTTGGAGATGGCGAAGGCCAGCAGTGAGAAGAGCAGCAACGCCACGCCACCGGCGAAGGCGTTTTCCATGGCGCTACCTTCTGCGGGCAGGTTTCCCTCGCGCGGATTGATCAACATGATCACGAACAGATACAGCACCATGATGGCTCCTGCATATACCAGCAGTTGCATGAAACCGAGGAACGTCGCATCGAGCAGCATGAACATCACAGATACCGTCGCCAGCATGACGATGAGAAACAGCGCCGAGTAGATCGGATTGCGTCGTGTGACCACCAGTAGAGAACTGATGACCGCGGCGACGGCAACGGTAGCAAAAACAAGATGTTCAAGCCAAGGGCTCAGCACTTCATTCCCCTCCGCTGCACCCCGATGCCTTCAAGGACATCAGAGGGACAGGAGTTTTTCTTTGTCGTAGATCTTCTCACCACGTGTTCTTGAAGGAATGTTGTAGATAGGCGTCAACTCGATCGCATCGCAAGGGCACGCCTCCTCGCACATCCCGCAGTAGATGC
This sequence comes from Planctomycetes bacterium UBA1146, assembly GCA_963854815.1. GTDB lineage: Bacteria > Planctomycetota > UBA8108 > UBA1146 > UBA1146 > UBA1146. Next base: position 12,371 of record CAWLAN010000019.1, on the reverse strand, counting down.
AACGCATCATGTCGATGTTGAAGATCCGCGGTCTCTTTTCTCGATCATCCCAGGGAGCTTCCTCGGCGACGATCTCGATGCAGAATGCTGGACAGGCCGTGGCGCACAGGAAACAAGCCGTGCATTTCTCTCGACCGAGCTCATCTCTTTTCAATCTGTGTTCTCCACGATATCCGGGGTAGGGAGTCCTCTTCTCCTCCGGGTAATGGATCGTGTTGGGCTCCCGGCGCAGGACATGGGCCAGGGTATTGGCGAGTCCTTTGATAACGGGGAGTGCAAAACTCGCTTTCTTGCGAGGTTCGGTGGTCTCGGTGCGGATTTCGTCTTGCTTCTCGCTGGCAGCATCTTTATTTGCCATGCCAACTCCGTTCTTGTTGTTACTTACCAGGGTAAGGGGATCAACCAGTTCCAGCCCATCACGCCGGAGATTGCCGTAAAGCCGAGGTTCAACAACGAAAGGGGAATTAACACCTTCCAGCCGATGTTCATCAACTGGTCATAGCGGAACCTCGGTAGGGTCCAGCGAACCCAGATGTAGAAAAACAGTAAAGCTACCAGTTTGACGGTGAAGATGACGACGCTCAGCGCCACGTCTCCGAAGGTCGGGGAGGTTGGAATCTCGATCCAGGGGAGGCTCCAGCCGCCGAGGAACATGGTGACCATCAGCCCTGACATCGTGATCATCCCGATGTATTCACCCATGAAGAAGATGGCAAACTTCAAACCGCTGTATTCGGTGTGGAAACCGCCCACCAGTTCCGCTTCGCACTCGGCGAGATCAAACGGAAGCCGGTTGGTTTCGGCAAATGCAGCGATCAGGAAAATGACGGCAGCGATCGGTTGCTGGAACAGGTTCCATTCCAGCAGTCCCAGTGTCGTTGCTCCCCACTGTTGCCGTACGATCTCGTTGAGGTCCACGCTCTGGGCTGTCATCAAGATGGCGATGATGGAAAGCCCCATCGCGACCTCGTAACTGATCATCTGTGCCGAGGCGCGAAGGCCGCCCAGCAGCGAATATTTGTTGTTGGATGCCCAGCCGCCGAATGCCAACCCGAAAACCGAAAAGCCCGAGATGGTCAGCAGAAAGATCACTCCTACCCCGAAGGAGGCGACCTGCAGGTCGATGCCGACCGGGATTACCGCAAAGGCCAGGACCGCCGGAGCGTAGACAAGCAACGGAGCCAGGCGGTAGATCCACTTGTCCGCTCCCTGGGGGGTCAGATCTTCCTTGAATGTGAGTTTGATGACATCGGCAAGCGGTTGGAGCAAGCCGACCGGCCCGACCCTGTTGGGTCCAATCCGGTCCTGGATCCATGCAGAGATCCTGCGCTCGAAGTAAACAAGGCCCGGAACGATGTGCAGGATCACAACCAAGATGATGACAGCCTTGAGTGCCGGCATGACGAACCAGAAGGTGGGATCTGCAGTGGTCATCTGGATGCTCCCCTCGAACTGACGCGAGCGCGCCGTCTCGAGAGGGGGAGTCCACCATCGCCTAGATCGCTGTGGCTATGCTGGGAAAATGCCCTGGTGTTTTCAGCGAGTTCCCGGAAGACTCCAGCGGCAGATAGGCACCGGGTTCTGAGTTCGCAAGCCATCTGCACCTGCTGCAACCGGACCAGTTCGGGTGAGAAAATCTCCTCGCCCGGTTTCCAGCACGAACGGACCCGCTGTAGGCGACCATCCTCATTGATCCAGGTTCCTTCCTTCTCCAGAGGTGCGGTGGCCGGAAGAGCCAGAGATGCTCCCTTGAGCCAGTCACCATCCATCACCGAGAAGACGATGCGCTTCCTGGCCTTGCGGATCGCTTCGCTCCATGTCGATCCAGGACCCTCCTCCCCGGGTCCGCCACAGAAGGCAATCAAGGTGGAGACTTTCCTCGAGTCGAGGGCCTCGAGCAGATCCTTGCCATCCTTGCCAAAAACCTTGGAACCGAAGATCTTTTCGGCGCCACGTCGGTTGGGATGCTTGGCGGCACTGATGGTGAAACCGGCGGGGAACTGCTCGGCAGTACCCTTCGGGGGCAACCAACCGCCGACGATCGAATCTGGAATCGAACTGGAAAGTCCGTGAATCAGTGACAGTTCCTCGCAGGTAAGGAACGGATCGATCAGGAATGCGATTTTTTTTGCACGGCTGACGAGATGAGCGAGCGTAGAGGTGGCACTGGCGTCATCGAGCTCCTGGCTGGTGGTTCGCGCTGTGGTGAGGCGATTTTCCGAATACAGGTGCCTCCAGCCATATCTTCCGTGATCACACATCCACCAGTCGTTGACCTCGAGATTTTCTCTGGGCAAGAGGCGTTTGACATAGCCATCGAGCGTTTCGACCTCGATGTTGCAGCCACGAGCGCAGCCGCCACAGACGGAGTCCCTTCGGTCCATGTTCCAGACTCTGGCTTCGAACTTGAAGTCCTCGGAGATCAGCGCGCCGACGGGGCAGATGTCCACCGTGTTGCCGGCCATGGCGTTGTCGATGGGGATCCCAGGGAACACATCGACCACCGCACGGTCTCCACGTTCCACCACACACAGTTCGCCGGTACCGCTGATCTCGTCACAGAACCGTACGCACCGTGTACAGACGATGCAGCGATTGCCCCAGATGGAGATGGTTGGTCCCAGTTCTTTGGTATGGCGGATGTTCTTGTCCTCGACGAAGCGACTGCGGTCCGGTCCGTGGGTGTAAGAGTGATCCTGCAGGATGCATTCGCCGGACTTGTCGCAAACAGGACAATCGAGCGGATGGTTGATCAGTTGGAATTCCATGACGGAGTTCCTCGCTTCGATGGCCACGGCGCTGTCAGTGTTGATTTCCAGCCCGTCAGCGATTCTTTCGGAGCAGGCGATGATCGGCTTGTGCGAGCGATTGCTCTCGACCATGCAGATACGGCAATTGCCGGCGATGGAGAGACCCGGGTGGTAACAGAAATCGGGGATATCCACCCCATGTTCCCTGGCTGCTTCCATGATGGTCATGCCAGTTGGATTTTCTACTTCCTGACCGTTGAGGAGCCAGCGCGTCATCGGTGTGTCGCCTTTAGCCATGAGATGCTCCTCCTCCCACCGTAGATAGGTGCCGCCTCTTCCAGGCTGGGCTGCCACCGTTTTCGATGGCGGCGACGAAGTCATCACTGAACTTGGTCACTATCGATTGGGCAGGGAATGCTGCTGCATCGGCCAGAGCGCAGATCGTCTTGCCGAGCATCCGGTCGCAGACATCGTGAACCAGATCGAGATCTTCCATACGACCTTCACCGTGGGCGATGCGCTGGACGATTTTCTCGAGCCATCCGGTACCTTCCCGGCAGGGAGTGCATTGGCCGCAGGATTCATGATGATAAAAACGCATCACGTTGAGCAACGCGTCGACCATGCAGGTGGAGTCATCCATCACGATGATTCCGGCAGAACCAAGCATCGTCCCGGCAGCAGCGAGGGATTCGATGTCCATCGCCACGTCACATTCCGCGGCAGTAAGAACGTGTGCCGAAGTGCCTCCTGGAATCACCGCTTTCAGTTTGCGGCCTTTCCAGACCCCTCCGGCATGTTTGTCGATGAGGGTTCGCAACGGGATTCCCATCGGCAGTTCAAAGGTACCCGGTTTCTCGACATGGCCACTGACACAGAACAGTTTCGGCCCTGGCGACTTCTCCGGGCCGATCGAACGGTAGGCCTTGGCGCCGACCTCCAGGATGAAGGGCAGGTTCGCCAACGTCTCGACATTGTTGACCACGGTGGGGCACCCGAACACGCCCTCGACAGCGGGGAAGGGAGGTTTCAACTTGGGCTCGCCCCGGTATCCCTCGAGCGAGGTGAGCATGCCGGTTTCCTCGCCGCAGATGTAGGCGCCAGCACCCCGGTGGATGGTGACATCGATCTTGATGCCGGAGCGGAGGCAGTTGTTGCCGAGGATTCCAGCCTTGTAGGCCTCGTCGATCGCCTGCTGCAACCGCTCGGTGGCGAACACGAACTCACCGCGGATGTAGATGTAAGCATGCTCGATAGCCACCGCTTTGCAGCAGATGATGATTCCCTCGAGCAGGATGTGCGGGTTCTTCTCCATGATCAGCCGGTCCTTGAAAGTTCCCGGTTCCGACTCATCTGCGTTCACGACCAGGTACTTCGGTTTCTTGGAGTCCTTGGGAACGAAGGCCCACTTGACCCCGGTGGGGAAGCCGGCTCCGCCTCGTCCGCGCAGGTTCGAGGCCTTGACCTCCTCGATCAGATCATCCGGATCCCACTTCTTGAGTGCGCTGGCGGCCTGCTTGTAGCCGCCCTGCTTCTTGTAGAAGGCGAGCGTGTGGCAGTTCTTCTTGCCGATGTGCTGGGTGCAGATCTTCTTGAACCTCATCCGTTGCCTCCCTCGGAGGCTTCGGCACGCAACTGCTCGATCAGTTGATCGACATCCTCGAGCGTGAGTCCCTCGTGGTAATCGTCGTTGCACTGCAACATCGGTGCAGTGTCGCAGGAACCGAGGCACTCCACCTTGGACAGCGAAAAGAGGCCACACTCGGAGGTTTCTCCTGGACCGATTCCGAGCCGTTCGGAGATCCTGGTGACTACATCCTCGGAGCCCCGCAGGGCGCAGGAGAGGGTGCTACAGACCTGCAGGTGGAACTTGCCGGTACCGGCCCGACGATAGTGGGTATAGAAGGTCACGACACCGAAGACAGCGGCGGGAGGGATCTTCATCAGGTCGGCTACATAACGCATCTCGGCCACTCCGAGCTCGCCGAATTGCTGTTCGGCGAGACGAAGAGTCGGCAGCAGAGCTGCCCTGCGAGTCGGGTAGCGCGTCAGAAACCACTTGTACTGTTTCATCGCCTCGCGGGAGAAGCAGAGGGTTTGGGCCAAGGTGATCCTACCTGTCCAGTTCGCCAGCGATGACGTGGAAACTCGAGAGGATGGCCACCGCATCGGAGAGCATCCCGCCCTCTACAACGCGTGGGAAGATCGCGTAGTTGTAGAGGGAAGGGGGGCGAACACGGAGTCGATAAGCGGTATCCGTTCCGTCGGAGCAGAGGAAGTAGCCCAGTTCGCCGCAGGGCGCCTCGGTTGCACTGTAGATGGAAGCTCCAGGTTCGGGTTGGATTCCATGTCCCAGCATCACCAACTTGAAGTGGTGAATCAACGATTCCATGTCGTTGTGAACCGCATCTTTTGTCGGAAGGCTGGTCTTGAAATCATCGTGGACGACCGGACCGTCAGGAAGAGTCGCCATCGCTTGCCGGATGATCTCTAGTGATTGTTCGATCTCTTCCATGCGCTGCATGTAGCGGGAGAAGCAGTCTCCCTCGGTCTGCAACGGCACTTTGAAATCGTACTGTTCATATCCGAGGTAGGGCATATCACGGCGAACATCCATGTCGAGGCCGCTGGCGCGTGCGACGGGCCCACTGAGACCCCAGGAACGAGCATCTTCCTCGCTGACGATCCCGATGTCCTTGACGCGGTCGACAAAGATCTTGTTGTTGAGGAGCATCGTGTGGATTTCATCGATCAGCGGCGGGAACTCGTCGAGGAAGGAGTAAACGAGGTCGGGAAAGAACTCCGGTACATCCCGGATGATGCCCCCGACCCGTGTCCAGGAAGTGGTCAACCGAGCTCCGCAGACTGCTTCGATGATGTCGTAGATCAGTTCACGCTTCTCGAAGGCCCATAGCATGATGCTGAAGGCTCCCAGGTCCATCCCTTGCAATCCAACGCACAGGATGTGGTCGGCGATTCTGGAGATTTCTGACATGATGACCCGAAGTGCTGCGCAGCGAGGGGGAACTTCGAGCCCGAGCAGATCCTCGACAGCCACCGAATAGCCGACATTGTTGTTGATCGCCGACAGGTAGTTCATCCGGTCAGAAACAGTGACCCACTGCTGGTAGGTCAAGTTCTCTCCCAGTTTTTCGAAGCCGGTATGAAGAAATCCGATCTCCACGTCCGCCTCGGTGATGGTTTCGCCCTCGAGGGTGAAGATGCTTCGAAGAGTCCCGTGAGTGGCCGGATGCTGGGGGCCGAAGTTCATGACCAGTTTGCCGTCGCCCTCTTCCTCGACGATTTGCACCGCCGAAGAAGATGAAATACCGGAACGGTAATCGCGCCATCCCTTGGCGAGCTCCTTTTCCAGTGTCTTTGCCGTCGGGACGGGAGTGTCTCGTCCTTCACTCGCGGGGCTTGGAGTCACGTTCGACCTCCTCGATGTATTCAGGTGTGTGCATCCCGCGCCCGATGCTGGTCGGGTAGTCCGTCGGTTCTTCTTCGACCATCCGATCTCCACGAGGAACTACTCGTGGGAACTGGCGCCGTTCCCCGCGCCCTGTCAGTGGGTAATCCTTGAGCAATGGGAAGGCGGGGAAATCCTCGGGCATCAGCAGTCTCCGGAGATCTGGATTGCCTTCGAAGACGATGCCGAACATGTCATGAGTTTCCCGTTCACCCCAGCGTGCAGAATCCCACAGATCCACCACCGAGGAGAGGGTGGGATCACTCTCTCCGAGCCAGACGTGGAGACGAAACTGGTCGGGGCGGGCACCGCGTCGACGGAGCACGTAAACGACCTCGAACCGTTCGAGTGTGTCTTTTCCGAGATAGTCGATCGCCGTGACATCGACGAGGAAGTCGTAGCCCTGTTGATGCCTGAAGTTTTCCAGCAGTGACCGATGGTCGGGCGCCTTGCAACTGAGCTGGGTCTGGCCCCGGTGCTCGATGGTATCGAGGATCAACTCTTGCAGGGAGGAAGGGAGGTCAGCGTGTGCCGGGTATTGCTCGGACATGTCAACTTCCGTGCTTTCCGCTATCAATTCTCTCTTCACCGACCAACTTCTGAATCTCGAACAGCGCGTCGAGCAAGGACTCCGGTCTCGGTGGGCACCCGGGGACGTAAACATCGACTGGCATGAACTGATCGACACCCTGAATCATCGTGTAGGTGTCGAAAACTCCACCACAAGAAGCACAAGCACCCATCGAGATGACCCATTTCGGCTCCGGCATCTGACGGTAGATCTTTTGCAGGACCGGCATCATCTTGATACAGATACGGCCGCTGACGATGAGGAGATCTGCTTGTCTTGGCGAGAATCGCACCACCTCGGCACCAAAACGAGAGATATCGTAACGGCCCGAAAAGGTGGCCATCATCTCGATGGCACAACAGGCGGTACCGAATGGCATCGGCCACAGTGCGTTCTTGCGACCCCAGTTGACGATGCTATTGACGGTCGTGGTGAGAAATCCCTCGCCACCGAATAGACTCTCTAGTCCCATTCGAGAGCTCCTCTCTTCCACAGGTACAATAATCCCCCGGCCAGCACGAAAATGAATACGCCCATCTCGACCAGTCCGACCACTCCCAATTGCTGGTAAACAACCGCATAGGGCAGCAGGAATACGGTTTCGATGTCGAACAGGATGAACAGAATGGCGACCAGGTAAAACTTTACGGTGAAGGGCTCACGAGCACTGTCGAGCAGCGGGACACCACACTCGTAGACGCTTTCCTTCTCGGGATCTCTCCGACGTGGTCCCAGTACCTCCGAAAGAAATAACAATCCTACACCGACGACGATGGCCATCGTTGCATATACTGCGATGGCGAGTAGGTCGCTGCTTTCTCCAGCAGCCAGGAGCATGATGACCTCCCGACTAGCAGCGTTGCCGATCAGCGCGTCGATCACTGAACCTCCTTGTCTGGCAGCGATTAGATTCTATTCCACGGGAGGAACGGGGAAAGAGAACTCGAAGGAATTCCGGGCAGGAACTACCCGTTGCGAAGTCAGGTCGAGGGCCAGGCTCAGGAACGAACGGACCCGGGCAGTCGAGCCATCAGGTCCCGGATGGAGAGAGTGGGGATCTGGCCGACGGGGGCGATGTTCCAGCCCAGTGGGGCCACATCAGCGGGATCTCCCTGGGCCTCGATCAGATCGGACTGGATGCTCCTGAGGATCTCCAGCGACCGTTCCAGACACTCCGGTTCGCCGAGCGCCTGAAGTTCCTGTTCCAGAGCATCCGGAATTTTTACTCCCAGATAGCGAAGGAAAGCGAGATTCCGGTGCCTTCGGACCGGGCACAAGCTGACCAGAATGGGACAATATCGAGCAGGCGAAGCCTCCCGCACCATCTGGTGGCGAAGTTCGATGAGCTCGGTCGGGTCGTAGACGATCTGAGTGGTGAAGAAATCGGCGCCGCTGCGCGCTTTTTCCTCCATGCGGACCGACTCGGGTATCGGGCTGCCCTCGCGACCGGGGATGCAGATGTTGCCGATCTTGACGATCTCCTTGCTGAACTCGGTCCGGATCGCGGCATTGCCCTCGGCCACGGGAGGGCCGGGCCAGGGCTTGCGTTCATGAGGGGCACCCACCAGTACGATGTTGCGAATTCCATACCCGGCAACCGTCTCACGGATCCAGTCCATCAACGCTTCGAGCGGTTTGAAGGAGACCACGTGATTGATGATGACCGGCAGACCCAGTTCGTCCTGAATTCGCCTGCCCAGTTCCCTCGGTTGCATCCTGGGGGAATACTTTCGGGTCCGTACTCCGCGATCATTGCGGTTCTCTTCATCGTGAATTTCTGGAATGTTGACGGCATCGAAATCGCCATCGGAGACCATCCTACGAACTCTCGAGATTCGGCTGTAGAGTCCCTCTAGTCCGCTATCGAGGGTCGGCGGGACCACCTCGAGGATGGTTGATCCAGCAGGTTCCCATTCCATAGTTGCTCCCCCCCGTGCCCCTGGTAGGGGCTTCTTGTTTGGTGGCGAAATCAGGCCTGCGCTGCCTCGTACCTTGCCGAAACCGTACTCCAGTCGACCACGTTCCAGAAAGCTGCGATGTAATCCGGCCGACGGTTCTGGTAGTTGAGGTAATAGGCATGTTCCCAGACATCGAGACCGAGCAACGGAGTGCCAACACAATCGACAACGCCCGCCATCAGCGGATTGTCCTGGTTCGCCGTCGAGCAAACGGCAACGGAGCCCGAGGTTGAAAGGCACAGCCACGCCCAACCACTACCAAATCGCGTCTTCGCAGCATTGGCGAAGGCTTCCTGGAAGCCCTCGAAGTTGTCGAAACTGCCATCGATGGCACTGGCGAGATCTCCGGTCGGCGTCCCTCCTCCGTTCGGGTTCATCGATTGCCAGAACATATCGTGATTGAAATGTCCACCGCCGTTGTTGCGGACAGCACCCCGGATCGCTTCGGGAACCTCCTGAATGTTGCGGCACAGGTCAGCGATATCGCACTCCTGTAGCGATGCGTGATCTGCCAGTGCACCGTTGAGATTGCTGATGTAGGCGGCATGGTGCTTGCCGTGATGAATCTCCATGGTGCGCGCATCGATATGTGGTTCGAGTGCATCGAAGGAGTAGGGGAGTTCTGGTAACTGGAAAGCCATCGACTTCTCCTCTTGAAAATGCCATCTGCTTGGAACGGTGATACTACAACGTCCCCATACGGGAGACTAAGGGGCTAAATAGGTCGAATCAACTATCGAGGAGCAGGCGGATCCGACTCCCGCCCGGAAAATCATGGACAGGGACTTCTGTTCAAAGTGCAGAACCAGCATCTGGCGAGAAATACCGTCAATCAAAGACAGCCGAGGTCGTCATCGGTCGGATCTTCACCCGTCGCCGGGAACGGAGCTGCCGGAGGCTCAGAACCGGAGAAAAGGTGCTGTAGTACCGTGATCACATCAGAGATGTCGAGGACACCGTCATCATTTGCGTCGGCAGCATCGGGACAGGGGAAAGGAATCCCCTGCCAGCAACCTGCTACGATCGTTTCTGCATCCGAAATGTCGATGGCTGCATCGAGATTGGCATCGCCTCGGATGAAGTGATCCACCCAGGTGGCGCTGGCATCGATGAGGTTTTCGACCGGCAACTGATCGATGAAGGATTGCCCATCGGTCAACTGGAAGTTCCAGGAGCCTGGTGCGCTGACAGGTCGTGCAATGATGAGTTCGCCCAGGATGGCTCCGGACATCGATGGGAGCGGACCTGCCGTCGACTCGAGCGTCAATTGAACGCCGCTGTCGGTACTCTCCTGGAGCAGAGTCCACTCACCTTGTGTCGCGTCATCGAAGTCAGAACCGTCGATGAGGATATCGCAGAGGATCCATTCGTCGTACTCGAGCCCCATCGAAAAGGTCGTTGCGGAAGTGTCTGTCCAGACCCGTATCGGCAAGCTGAGAGTCGTATCCAGGGCGGTACCCAGGCGACTCTCGATCATGTAGAGCGGAAAATTGTAAAGCATGATTTCGCCCGGGATCACCACGGGAATCACGTTGTTGCCGAAGATCGACGTGATCAGTATCGGGCTGGCTTCGTTCGAGACTCCACCGACCCCGGTCGCTGCTGATCCGCCTTCGGGGATCAGATCCCCGTTGATCAGAGATAGTCTCAGGTAGGCTGCGAGAACACCACTTCCGGCAGGAAGGGGAACTCCTCCGGCGTAGATCACCTGGAGACCGAAATACGGCGGAAAACCGGGGCTCGTGATGGTAATTGGATTGAGGTTCTCACTGACGGTTCCGGTGTATTCGATGCCATCGAAAGCGAGCACCAGTTCGTCATATTCGAGACCCATCTGCCAGGAGAGAACATCCTCGTCGCTGGTGATGTAGACGGGAACCAGCGCGTGATCTTCACCAGGCAAGATGATGGCATCGCCCAGTTCGATGACAGGTCCATCGATGCCGCCGGCAGCGACCTGGGCTTCGATCGGCCCGTTCGATAGACAAAGCAACAGCGCCAGGCACAAGATGGACACGACCTTGCCCGGGTCGAGCACTCTTTGCGGCCACAAAGGTGAGGGAGTCTGGCGACGTTCTGCATCCACACGGCGTGCCACGAGCACACTCCTGTCGAGGACCGACGTGAATCGGTCATGGGCTCTTGGGGGCGGATCACCCCTACTCGTCGAAGAGTATGAGATGGTCCTACCCTCTGATTCTAACTGCCCCCGGATGCGTGTAAAGCAGTGCCCCGGGGAGGTTTCCGTGACTTTGCCACCCTTGACATGGCATCCTTGCACACCTAGGTTCATCCGGAATGGTCGTGCAACAGGACCACCGAATCGACCAACAGGTGGCCATCTGGTGCGGTCCATCGACGGGTTGGGCCCACTTCTGACCGTGTCAGGGTGACATAACTGTTACCCTGGAAGGGGGTTGTGTGAATCAGGCAGGATCTGGTGCAGATCACGAGACCCGCTCGGCGGGTGATTTGCCGGCCTGTCTGCGGCAACCACAGAAGCGTCTTCAGCAGCTCATCCTGGCACGGATCGAGGTTGTCAGGCCGGCTTCGTTGCATCGCTCCGTCTCGGATGCGACTTCCGGCGGCAAACGGCTTCGTCCAGCGCTGGCGATGTGGTTTGGTGGTGCCCTCGACGTGCCGGCACAGGCTCTAGAACCGATCGCCTGTCTCACAGAATGGCTCCACAGCGCCTTTCTGATCCATGACGACATCCAGGATGGAGACCAGTGGCGCCGGGATCGTCCGTCGCTGTGGAAGAGCCATGGAGTGCCGACCGCACTCAATGCTGCTGACTGGCTTCTGTCCGCCGTCTACGAGGAGGTCACTCGCATCGAGGTGGATGAAAATTGCCGAGCCTGGTTGCTTCGATCGGTCCAGGACGTTCACCGCAGAACCGTCGTCGGTCAGCAACTCGATCTCGATGGCCGTGGCGATCCTGCGTTCAATCTGAGTTGTTACGAGCAGGCAGTCCAGGCCAAGACGGGTCGCTACCTGGCACTGGGCATGGTCGCCAGTGCCATCGTTGCAGGACTCGATGAGGGTACGATCGATTCCCTATGGCGAGTTGGCGACCAGTTGGGCCCCGCATTTCAGATTCAGGATGACCTTCTCGACATGACGAGAAGTAAGGGACGAGCAGGAGAGGTGGGCAATGATATCCGTGAAGGAAAGCCTTCCATCCTCTACGCTCATGCCCTCGAAGAGGGCGATCTCTCCGTCTCGGAATGTGATAGGTTGGTCGAGGTGATGGCCAGGGATCGCGCGCAAACCTCAGATCAGGATGTTGGTTGGGTCATCGACCTTTTCGATCGGTGCGGATCGGTGGAGTTTGCTCGTCAACAGGCTCGAACCCGCGCCCAGGAGGGGATTCGATTGTTCGAAGAGACGCCGGGGATGCCGTCCGAAGTTTGCGATCAGTTCGCTAGCATCGCTCGATTCGCAGTGGAGAGGAACAGATAATTGAATCCATCGAATCAGATTGCGGTCATCTTCGGAGGTGACTGGGGTGAGCGCGAAGTCTCGATCAGCAGTGCTCGTGCGGTGATCGAATGGCTTCTCGAGGCCAAGTACGACCCCATTCCCGTGCTCTGGGATGCAGGTGGTTGGTACATCTACTCGAC